>JAYFPY010000004.1:0-98075 GCA_034927505.1 Eubacteriaceae bacterium | reverse complement strand
TTTCTGTAATAAACGGTATAATGTTATTCATAAGAGCACTCCTTTTTTAATATATTTATGTTAGTAACTAAATCATATCATAAAAGTTGTTGCTCTTATTTTTTATTTTTCTTTTTCCCCACTGTAACTTTACACTAAGATTCTAATCAATCCGGCTCAATATAATTTTTTTCTGTGGTATCTCCATCTTTGTAGTATTCTTCTATAAGGTATTCTTTGCATCCCCGGGCCATCATGTAAACTATCATGCCTTTGTAAGTATCGCCGGGGTAAAAATCATATCCCATTGGTTCATTGCCGATCTCCCATGTCTCGGAAAGCTCCTTGTACTCTGTGTCTTCAAATTTGATCGTACTGCCGCCATCTTCATTTGTTATCTTGAAATCCAGGGCCGGATCTGTGATCCCATATTCTTTTGCCGGAAAATCCTTCGGATATTTCACCTTATACTTTGCAACGCAGTATTTCACATTATCTCCGGAGATTTCACCGATAGTCGTTGATTTCCCTGATGAATTGTATTTGTTGATTATTTTGTTTACTTTATCTGTGCCGGAAATGATATCGGTTATTTCATAAGTCACCTTGTGAAGTTTGTTGTCAGAATCGGATTTTTTCATGGTTGTTATAGTATCTCCGGGTACATTCGCACTGTCCGCCAGAGTTTTTTCCGAATTGCCGTCTGAAGAACCGCAGCCTGCAAGGGCCATGATCATCATTACAGCTATAGTTGCTGTAAATATTTTCCATTTATGTTTCACGTGAAACACCCCCTACAGGCTTCGCAGTATTTCAATCAGCCTTTCCAGTTCTTCCCGGCTGTAATACTCTATTTCTATCCTGCCTTTTTTACCTGACTGTTTCAAATTGACTCGCGTTCCCAGTACATGTTTCAAATCTTCTTCCACCTGCATCACATCTGCACTTTTCGTGATCTGCCTTGGTTTTGCCTTTGGCTTTTTATCTCCTCCACTGACGATCTGCTCCACCGTTCTTACAGACAGTCCTTCTTTCACTATTCTGTTTGCAAGAATGATCTGTTTGTTCATATTTTCCAGTCCCAGGAGAGCTCTTCCATGACCATTGCTCAGTTTACCCTCGCTGAGCAGCTGTCTTATTTCATCAGGCAGTTTGAGAAGCCTAAGGGAATTTGATATATATGGACGGCTCTTTCC
Organism: Eubacteriaceae bacterium; assembly: GCA_034927505.1. Classification (GTDB taxonomy): domain Bacteria; phylum Bacillota; class Clostridia; order Peptostreptococcales; family Anaerovoracaceae; genus RUG100. The sequence continues at coordinate 96,900 of JAYFPY010000004.1, read as the reverse complement.
AACACTTTTCGAAACCTGTTCCTGAGTAAGGCCAAAGGCAGAAATCATTCTTTCAAGGCCTTCCGCCTCTTCAACTGGGTTCAGATCCTCTCTCTGCATATTTTCTATTATGGCAAAAAGTGCTAATTCTTCCTCTGAAAGTTCTCTTACCAGACATGGTATCTTTTTCAATCCAGCCTGTCTGGCAGCTCTCCATCTTCGTTCACCGGCTACTATTTCATATCCATTTCCTGAATTTCTCACAATAATAGGCTGGATCACGCCATGTTCGGCTATAGAATCGGCAAGATCTTCCAAAGTCTCCGGATCAAATGATTTTCTCGGCTGATTTACATTAGGCTTTATATCATCTATGCTGATTTCTTCCGGTCCTTCGGAGATGTTTCTCCCTTGATCTTTATCATCTGTATCATGGACGCTTTCTGCATCTCCAAACAAAGCTTCCAAACCTTTGCCCAGTCCGGTATTCTTTTTCTTTGCCGCCATTATTTTTCATCCTCCAGACTCAAAAACTCTTCCGCAAATTCATTATATGCCTCTGCTCCTGCAGAATGCGGATCGTACTGAAAAATAGGCATTCCATAGCTTGGAGCCTCTGCAAGTCTCACATTTCGAGGTATCACCGTAGTGTACACCTTTTCTTTAAAATATTTTTTTACTTCTTCAACAACCTGTATGGACAGATTTGTCCTGCCGTCAAACATACTAAGAACAACACCTTCTATTTCCAGATCCGAATTAAGATTCTTTCTTACTATTTCAATAGTATGCATCAGTTGACTAACACCCTCCAACGCATAAAACTCACATTGTATAGGTATCAGCACGGAGTCTACCGCTGTCAGCGAATTTATCGTTAATAATCCCAAAGAAGGGGGACAGTCGATAAAAATGTAGTCATACCGACCTTTGATTTCATCTATTGCATTCTTCAGACGTTCTTCACGGCCTTCCATTCTTACAAGCTCCACCTCTGCTCCGGCCAGCTGTACACTTGCCGGGATTATATCCAAACCTTTCGTGTCGGTGTGTAATATAGCATCTTTTGCATTGACAGTATCATCTGTAAGCAGTTCATATATGGATAATTTCAATGTTTTCTTTGAAACGCCCAAACCACTGGTAGTGTTCCCCTGTGGATCGATGTCCAAAACCAATACTTTCTTACCTTTCAAAGCCAAACTGGCTGCAAGATTGATATTCGTTGTTGTTTTACCGACCCCGCCTTTTTGATTAAAAATCGCAATTGCTTTGCCCAAGATACTTCCTCCTTGTTCTTTTATAACTTTATGCTCTAATTATACATCATCGTCATTGATAGTGCTATAAATAATTAAATAATGTTTCACGTGAAACATTACATTTTATCTGATTGGATCTTTTGCCGGCTTTCCGCCGCTGCGCGGAAACTTTTTCGCTGTGGGCTTTTTCTTTTTTATATATATAAGTTGATGCTCCATGCCAAAAGTGCCTTCTGTTTTTTCAACACGCTGCAGCTGCCCACCAAGTATTCTTATTGCTTCAGCTGCTTCTTCCAGTTCGCTGTCGCCGGTAGGGCCTTTATATGAAATAAAAACTCCTCCTGTCTTTACAAAAGGAAGACAGTATTCAGACAAAGTAGAAAGGTTGGCGACTGCTCTGCTGACAGCAAGATCAAACTTCTCTCGATATTCTGCCTTTCTTGCCAGTTCCTCGGCTCGTCCATGTACGATGTCAATGTTGGTAATGTCTATCCCTTTCGCCAGCTGATCGATTATTTTCAATCTCTTGGCAGATGAATCGAGCAGATAGAACTTTTTATCCGGAAACACAATCGCAAGCGGTATTCCGGGAAAGCCGCCGCCGGTGCCTATATCAATGATACGTTCCGAATCCCTGATCTCATCACTGCCAAGCGGCAGGAGAGAATCTACAAAATGTTTGACTACAAAATCTCCTTCATTGGTAATTCTTGTTATATTTACCTTTTTATTCCATTCTAGGGTGCCGTCCATGTACTTCCTGAATTTATCACATTTCTCATCGACCCCGTCTATACTGTTTTTTACCAGAAACTCTTTTAATATCTCCATTAGACGTTGCTCCTTTTCTCTCTTTCAAGGCATATCAGCAGCACATTTATATCAGCCGGTGAAACTCCCGATATTCTGGATGCCTGACCCAGGGACATAGGTTTCATGGCTGCAAGCTTTTGCCTTGCTTCCAGCCTCAGTCCATGTATGTTTTCATAATCCATATCTTCCGGAAGCTCTCTGTTTTCAAGACGTTTGAACTTTTTTATCTGTGCAGTCTGCTTGTCTATGTATCCCTTATATTTTATCTGTACCTGTATCTGTGCAACTGCATGCCCGGGAAGATCAGGCCTGTCCGGATCGATTTCCTTTGAATTTTCATAAGTTACTTCCGGTCTTTTCAGAAGGTCAGCCAGAGAAGTCTTCTTTTTCAGCGGTGTACTGCCATGTTTCTCAAGGAATACATCTGCAGCTTCGATTTCCGGGAAATATGTTTCCAACCTGTTGGTCTCCGTTTCAACCATGGCTTTCTTGGCCAGACACCTGTCTACTCTTTCTTTTGTCGCCAGGCCGATCTCTCCCGATTTTTCAGTAAGCCTTACGTCTGCATTGTCTTGGCGCAGCACCAGACGATATTCTGCTCTGCTGGTCATGATTCTGTAAGGCTCATTCGTTCCCTTCAAAACCAGATCATCGATAAGAACTCCAATGTATGCTTCACTTCTATCAAGAATGAAAGGGGCCCTTCCATCGATTTTCAATACAGCATTTATCCCCGCCATAAGGCCTTGTGCAGCGGCTTCCTCATATCCGGAAGATCCGTTGAACTGACCGGCACAGAAAAGGCCTGCAATCCGCTTGTTTTCAAGGGTTGCCTTGAGATCCAGAGGATCGATGCAGTCATATTCTATAGCATATCCGGGCCTTGTGATTTTCAGATTTTCCAGCCCCGGGATGCTGCTGTAGAATTCCAGCTGTATATCTTCAGGCAGGGAAGTGGACATGCCCTGCAGATACATCTCGTCTGTTGTCACACCTTCAGGTTCTACAAAAAGCTGATGCCTTTTTTTATCTTTGAATCTGTTGATCTTATCTTCGATAGAGGGGCAGTATCTGGGTCCGATCCCCTCGATGTATCCACCGTAAAGTGCCGATCTCTTCAGATTCCTGCGTATTATCTCATGAGTATTTTCATTCGTATATGTAAGCCAGCAAGAGACCTGCTCTTTTTCGATTTCATCGTTCATAAAAGAGAAGGGGGTAATCATTTCATCACCTTTCTGTTCCTCCATTTTTGAAAAGTCAAGGCTTTTTCCCAAAGCTCTTGCAGGGGTCCCCGTCTTGAATCTCCTAAGAGGCAGACCGATCTCTTTAAGGTTTTTCGCCAGTTCAACAGAAGGAGCCAGTCCGTTTGGTCCGCTACTGTAATTGCTGTCGCCAATAAAAACGCGCCCCCGCAAAAAAGTGCCGGTGCACAATATCACTGCATCTGCTTCATATATTGCGTGGGTAGTGAGTTTAATTCCCTTGATATTGCCGTCAGCAACGATCAGTTCGGCTGCTTCTCCCTGTTTCAGGTCCAGTCCGGGCGTAGTTTCAATTGTTTTTTTCATTTCAAGATGGTAGAGGTGCTTGTCAGCCTGCGCACGCAGGGAATGGACAGCCGGCCCTTTGGCTGTGTTCAGCATCCTCATCTGTATCATAGTCTTATCTATATTCACACCCATCTCGCCGCCGAGAGCATCGATCTCCCTGACCAGATGACCTTTTCCCGTTCCTCCAATAGATGGATTGCAGGGCATCATTGCCACGGATTCTAGATTAATTGCCACCAGCAAAGTGCTTTTTCCCATTCTTGCAGAAGCAAGAGCAGCCTCGCATCCGGCGTGACCTGCACCGATCACAATGACATCATATCGTCCCATTACATATTCTTCACTCATATTACTTACCTAAACAAAAACGGGCAAATACTTCGTTTATTATGTCCTCGTTTATGCTTTCTCCTATTATTTCTCCAAGGAGTTCATAGCTCCTTTTAATATCAACTTCAATAAACTCCAACGCCTCTTCAGCCCTTGTCATTACTAATGCATCGCCTATTGACGATTTGCTTTTTTCAAGAAGGTCCGCATGGCGTGCATTGGTAACCATCAAGCTGTTGTTCTGGCTTACTAGACCCTCATATACCAGCGCCTCGATCTCGGCTTCCACCGTTTCAATACTGCCCGGATCCTTCATTGATGTCCAGATAATTTTGGCATCCGGCATATACTTATTTATCTCGTTTTCAGTTATTACAGTTCCGAGATCCTGTTTATTTGCCAGCAAAATTGTTTTTCTTCCCGCAGCATATTTCATCAGCTCTTTGTCTTCATCACTGAGAGGAGTGCTTACATCAAGCATAAAAATCACAAGGTCGGATTCATTGAAGCTCTGCTTGCTCTTTTCTATGCCTATTTTTTCTATTTTATCTGCAGTTTCCCGGATGCCGGCTGTATCAGTAAGGATAACGGGGATGTTTTTTATGCTGATCATTTCCTCAATCGTGTCCCTTGTCGTTCCCGGTATTTCCGTAACGATAGCACGTGTCTCCCGAAGAAGCCCGTTCATCAAAGAGGATTTTCCCACATTTGGCCTGCCTATTATAGAAACCTTTAATCCATCACGGATTATCTTGCCCGCATCAGCTGAAGCAAGGAGCCCGCCTATCTTATCGCTTATTGCCAATAAGCTGTCTTGCAGATCCGCATATAGGATTTCCTCTATATCTTCATCAGGATAATCTATATTTACAGTGATATTAACAAGAATATCCAGTATGTCTTTTCTTATGCTATTTATTGCTTCAGACAGACTTCCCTCTAACTGTCCTACAGCAACATCAAAAGTCTTGTCTGTCTTTGCGCGTATAACATCTATTACTGCTTCCGCCTGAGACAGATCCAGTCTGCCGTTGAGAAACGCTCTCTTTGTAAACTCTCCCGGCTGGGCCGGTATTGCTCCTGCCCAATAACACAAGGCCAGGGTTTTTCTCAATGATACGACACTGCCGTGGCAGTTGATTTCTGCAACATCCTCACAGGTATATGTGAAAGGTGCTTTCATGAATACTGCCAGTACTTCATCTACCGTCGATCCATCTCTTGGATCCACTATCCTGCCGTAAGTCATTCGTCTGTTCTGCAATTGCGAATCAGAAACAAATATTTTTTTCAATATCTGTTCCGCATCATCTCCGCTTATTCTTATTATTCCTATCCCACCTTCACCGAATGCAGTGCTGATGGCCGCAATAGTATCCGCCATAATTACCTCAAAAGTTACCTCAAAAATTACAAAACCCGTGATATTAACCACGGGCTTTATAAAATCATTATTTTAATTCAATTATTACCCTTCGGTAAGGCTCATCGCCCTCGCTCCTGGTTATTACTCTTTCATCTCCCTGAAGAGTCGCATGAATAACCATTCTTTCATATGGGTTCATAGGTTCCAGTCTAACAGGTCTCTTAGTTTTCACAACTTTGCCCGCCAATCTGTCCGCAAGCTGCTCAAGAGTCTTTTCTCTTTTTGCTCTGTAGTTTTCAGCATCCAGAACAACTCTTATATACTGTTGATTTTCTTTGTTTATCACCAGACTTGTAAGATACTGAATAGCATCAAGAGTCTGACCTCTTTTTCCTATTATAGTGCCTGCATCTTTTCCTTCAATATCAACATAAATGTTTTCATCGTTTTTTTGTGCTTTGAATGACAGCTCCAGCCCCATCTTTTCAGTAGTCTCTTTGAGAAAATCAAGAATCTTATGATCCGTTACCTCTGTCAAATCATCCGGTCTGTTTCCTACGATCGATTTCTTCAGCTTTCTTTCCGGCCTTCTGTCATCATTATCTCTTTTGTTGAATTTTCTCTCCGGTCTGGCTTCCTGCTTCTTCTCTGTTCTTACACTGTCTGTATTTTCTTTAAAAGAAGGTTTCTCTTCAGGTTCTGCCACAGCAGCTTTCGGTTCTGCTTTTATCGGCTCTTTTACTTCTACTCTGACTTTCGCCAGTTTCGACCCTATTCCCAAAAAACCTTTTGACGGCTCTTCAAGTACTGAAATTTCAACCTGGTCGCGTGTAGCCTTTAAATCTTTAAGTGCTAATTCTACGGCTTCTTCTACACTGTTTCCGTATTTCTCTGAGTAATCCATTATTTTTTCTTACCTCCTTCTTCTAAAATCCTTTTTCTGATCACGTTCATTCTAAGATTAAAGAAGATCTGGACAACCTGTCCCAAACACCAATAAATAGCAAGTCCTGCAGGGAAAGATCTTCCCATCATTACAATCATTACAGGGAAAATGTATTTCATCATTTTCATCATTCCACCTGTTCCGCCTGCTGCTGCAACTCCTGCCTGCTGCTGTTGAGTCATAGAAAATGAAATAAAAGTTGCTATCCCTGCTGCGATAGGCAATATCCATTTATCCGGCTGACTCAAATCCACCATCCATAAGAATGACTGGTGAATACCAAACAGCATATTATCGTTAGAAATATAATTCAATGGGTTCCTGAGTAATGCAAACAGCCCGAAAATAATAGGCATTTGGATTACCATAGGCAGACAGCCTGCCATAGGATTAAATTTTTCTTCTTTATACAACTCTGCCATCTTAATATTCAGAGTTTCTTTATCGTTAGCATATTTTTGTTGTAAAGCCTTCATCTTAGGCTGTATCTTGCTCATACCTGCAGTAGATTTTATCTGCTTTGCATAAAGCGGATACAGACAAAGTTTTACAATCAGAGTCAATATTATAAGCGCTATCCCATAAACGCCGGTCAAGTCGTAAAGCCAACTGAGCAGCAGACCAAGGGGTTTTGCTATAACTCCAATAATTGTGTCCATTAATTCCTCCGATTACTTTAGAGGATCGTATCCTCCGGGATTAAAAGGATTGCACCTTAAAACCCTCTTGATTCCTAAAAAACTACCTTTAAAAAAACCATATTTTTCCAGGGCTTGGATAAAATACGTTGAACAGGTAGGGTAGAACCGACAAGTAGGTGGAAATAAAGGCGAAATACATTTCTGATATACCTTTATTAAAAAAATAATTATTTTTTTCAAAAAACCACCTTCTACTTCAGATCAGTTCTTTTTATTGCGGCTTCAATAGATTTTTTCACATCCGCACATTTCCGTTTGTTGATCGTGTTTCTGGCTATGAAGATAACATCATACCCTTTGAATTTCAAAGGTTCAATACTTCTGACGCTCTCTTTCATCAGCCTTCTGGCTCTGTTGCGAGCCACTGCATTTCCCACTTTCTTGCTTGCCAGAAAAGCAATACGGTTGAACTCCATGTTATTCTTTTTATAAAAAACAACAACATATTTGCTTCCTGCAGATTTTCCTTTGTTATAAACTGCGGAAAAACGTTTTTCCCCGCGTAAAACATCCTGTCTCAGCATATTTTCACACTAAGCAGACAGTTTTTTTCTTCCTCTGGCTCTTCTCTTTTTAATGATGTTTCTACCATTCTTGGTTCTCATTCTCTTTCTAAAACCATGTTCTTTTTTTCTCTGTCTGGTTTTTGGCTGAAAAGTCATTTTCATTTTGTATACACCTCCTTGATAATTATTTGTGTTGTATTTCTGCTGCAGATCTCAATTTCAATCTGCAAACACATGTCTCATAATTATAATCGCTGAAGATTGCTATGTCAATGAAATTAACCCTTCATAAAAATATTTTTTACTGTTTTAACGTGCCGGTTTTATTATATAATGCTATATATTGTGGTGTTGTGAATTAAGTTAATAAAAATATCCACAGGTTGTGTATAAACCTGTGATTTAATAAAAATGGCGGATATAAATTTGCTATTGACCTGTGGATAACTTTTTCGTTATTATAGATATACAATCTAACAAAAGAACGGGGATAAATATTATGACTTTACAAAGTAATTGGGAAAAAACATTGGAAATGCTAAGACAGGATCTTTCAAAAACCGTATACGAAGCATGGTTTGAATCATTAAAAGCTACTTCTATAGATGAAAAGCAAAATATACTACATGTTGAGACAGATAATGAATTCATATACAACACAATTGAAGACAGATATAAACCTCTTCTTCAAGGCGCTGTAGAATACATATTTCAAAATCAGTATAATGTTGCTCTGGAACTGGCGGAAACAAAACCATCACCAAAACCTGAATCTGTAGACGGATCTTCCGCTGATAACGATCTGGTAGAAGAATATTATCTTAATCCAAGATTTAATTTTGATTCATTTGTAGTAGGTCCAAATAACGAGTTTGCTTATTCTGCTGCTTTAGCTGTTGCAGAATCACCTGCAAAACAATATAACCCTTTATTTTTATATGGGGGCAGCGGACTTGGTAAAACTCATTTGATGCATGCAATAGGTCACTATATACTAAATAATTTTGATAATAAAAAAATACTTTATGTTTCTTCAGAAATGTTCACAAATGAACTTATAAACGCACTGCGAGACAAAGAAATAGGATCATTTAAAAAGAAGTATAGAAATATAGATGTATTGTTAATAGACGATATACAGTTCATAGAAGGAAAAGACAGAACTCAGGAAGAATTTTTCCATACTTTCAATGCCTTATATGATAGAAATAAACAAATCATAATATCATCTGACAGACCTCCTCAAAAACTAACAAGTCTGGACGAACGGCTTACTTCCAGGTTTTTATGGAGTGTATCTGCAGATATACAACCTCCGGATTATGAAACCAGAGTCGCAATATTAATGAATAAAGCAACTGCGGAAAATATTGAAATCACAGAAGATGTGAAAGATGTCATTTCTCTTATAGCAGAAAAAATCAAAATGAATGTAAGAGAGCTAGAAGGCGCATTTACAAGAATAATCAGCTTTTCTACTCTTCTAAAAAAGCCTATAAACACTGTGCTTGCAAAAGAAATACTGAAAGATATGATTTCCAGCAGTGAAATGAAAATATCTATCAACGGAATAAAGAAAACTGTATCAAAATATTATGGAATAAGCATAAAAGATATGGACTCAGCTAAAAGAAACAGAAATATTTCTTTTCCAAGGCAGATCGCCATGTATCTTTCAAAGGAGCTTACAGACAATTCTCTTCCTAAAATAGGCGAGGCCTTTGGAGGCAGAGATCATACAACAGTTTTGCATGCCCATAAAAAAATATCCGGCGAAATGACAGAGAACGAATCGCTTAAAAATGATATAATAGATCTCAAAGCAATAATCAATGAAAAATAAGTTATAAACAATCGATGTGAATAAATAATGAACACTTATGCACATGTTATACACAGGTGGAATCGTTGGATTTTAAATATGTACATGGGTTTTCCACAATATCCACAGCCCCTACTACTATTACTACTAAGAATATATATAATAATAAACAAAAAATTTGGAGGGTATTATGAAATTTAAATGTAATCAACAAACACTGGCAAAATGCTTGAATACTGTATCAAAAGCAATAACTACAAGAACTACCATTCCTGTACTAAAAGGCATTCTTCTTACAGCAACTGAGGATAACAAGCTTACTATGACAGCATCTGATATGGATATGAGTATAGAAAAGATAATTGATGCAAACGTAGAGGAAAGTGGATCTACAGTAGTAGCGGCAAAATTATTTGGTGATATTATAAGAAAACTTCCAAATGAAGAAATTATCATAAAATTGAATGAAGACGGATCTGTAAATATAAAAACACTTTCTTCAGAATTCAATATAATTGGAATGACAGCTGATGAGTTTCCGAATATAGGAGATATAAAAGATGTAAAAGCTCAACTTTCTTTTAATAAAGATATGCTTAAAGATATGATAAGAAAAACTCATTTCTGTGCCAGTATAGATGAATCAAAAGGAATAATAGTAGGCGTACTGATGGAACTGGAAAAAGATTCATTCAATATGGCTGCACTTGACGGGTTCAGAATGGCTGTTGCCAGAGAAAAGATGTCTTCTGAAAAAGAAGAAAACATAATTATATCTGCAAAAAAATTAAATGAGATAAGTAAAATATTATCAGAAACAGAAAGTGACGAAGACGTAAACTTTATTGTCAGTGATAAAAAAGCAGTTATGCTGCTGGAAAAAACAAAAGTTGTAGTAAGACTTCTTGAAGGAGAATTTATAAAATATAAAGATATTCTTCCAAAAGAAAAAAATACTACTATGGTAATAGATAAAAATGAATTACTGGCCTCTATAGAAAGAGCTTCTCTTTTAGCTAAAGAGGGTAAAAATAATCTTATTAAATTTGAATTGGAAGAAAACCTTCTGAGCATTTCTTCTACATCCGAAGAAGGAAAAGTAAAAGAAGAAATAATGATGGATAAAGAAGGAGAAGACCTGGAGATAGGATTCAATTCTAAATATGTTATGGATGCATTAAAAGTAATAGAAGATGAGAATATAGTTATGGAGTTCAATACTTCTACAACTCCATGTATCCTTAAACCTCTTGAGGGGAACAGCTATGAATATCTGATACTTCCTGTAAGGATACCTTCTGTCTGATATGTATATCAACAGTATAAAGCTAAAGAATTTCAGAAATTATGAAGATGAAGAAATAAGCTTTGATAAAAATGTAAATATAATAACGGGAAAAAATGCTCAGGGAAAAACGAATCTCATAGAAAGTATATATTTATGTTCATTCGGAAAATCATTTAGGACAGGCCGAGATAAAGATCTTATAAAATTCAACAGTGATTTTTGCAGGGTAGTAGTTGATTTTGAAAAAAATGAAAAATCAACAGTTGAAATGGCTATTAGCAAGGAGGGAAAGAAGGCCGGAAAAATAGAAGGAAGAAAAATAGAAAAAACTTCTGAACTTCTGGATAATATTATTGCAGTGATATTCAGTCCGGAAGATCTTAAAATAGTGAAAGAAGATCCGGAAAAAAGAAGATTATTTATAAATCGTGAACTTTCACAGTTAAAACCCTCATATTTGAATTGTCTGAAACAGTACAACAGGATACTCGCCCAGAGAAATGCTTATTTGAAAGAAAATGAAAATGAGCAAAACGGGCTTTTTGTATGGGATGAAAAGTTGATAGAATATGGAAATGTTCTCATGAAAGAAAGAGATGAATTTATAAAAAAAATTTCTGCTATAAGTGGAAATATACATAATAATATAACTAATGGAAAAGAAAATCTTACAGTAAAATATAGACCAAATATAAAATCGGATGGATCTAATCAAAAAGATGCAATAAGAAATGCACTGCAGGACAATACAGCAAACGATTTTTTAAATGGAAACACAGGAAAAGGACCTCATAAAGATGATTTTGAAATAATAATAAATAATATAAATGCAAGAAATTTTGGATCGCAAGGTCAGCAGAGAACGGCAGCATTGTCGTTGAAACTTGCTGAAATAGAATTGCTGAAAGAAGAAAAAGAAGATACTCCGGTTCTATTATTGGATGATGTAATGTCTGAACTTGATAATGAAAGACAAAAATATTTGATAGAAGCATTAGATGGAGTTCAGTTATTTATAACTGCCGCCGGCCTGGCAGATGATCTTAAACGTACCCTTAAAAATGGAAAATCTATAAAAATAGAAAATGGAAAAGTTGTAAAATAACAAATGTTAGTTTTTACCAAAATACATTAGTTATATACGTGTAAAAACAGGTCTTTTTAAGGCTATGACGGCCTCTCAGAGATAAATAACCAATAAAAATATAATAAATACCGAAGAAGCCAAATATATTGAATAAATGGCCGTTTTATTGTATAATAAACAAGTATGAATTTTATATCAAAGAGGTGATAGATCAGATGGCAGATAATATAAAAAATCAAAAATATGATGCGGAACAAATCCAAGTTTTAGAAGGCCTTGAACCTGTAAGAAAAAGACCCGGTATGTATATCGGATCGACGGGAGAAAAAGGTCTTCATCATTTGGTTTACGAGATAGTGGATAATTCGGTAGATGAAGCTCTTGCAGGGTTTTGTTCAACTATAAAAGTCACTATCCAAAAAGATAACTCAATAATGGTTGAAGATGACGGCAGAGGAATGCCTGTCGATGAGCATCCCAAATTAAAGAAACCTGCAGTTGAAGTAATACATACAGTGCTTCATGCAGGAGGAAAATTCGGAGGCGGGGGATATAAGGTTTCCGGAGGACTGCATGGCGTAGGTGCATCTGTAGTAAATGCTCTTTCAACAAGAATGGAAGTTGAAGTAAATAGAAACGGAAAAAAATATGCTCTTGCTTTTGAAAAGGGCAAGACTGTAGAGAAAATGAAGGAAATAGGCACTTCAAGAAAGACAGGTTCTAAAACCGTATTCTGGCCTGATCCGGATATTTTTGAGGAAATCGTTTTTGATTTTTCCACTTTGGAATATAGACTTCGTGAAATGGCATTTCTCAATAAGGGAATAAAAATAATCCTTTCTGATGAAAGAGAAGGTCAAAAGAAAAAAGAAGAATTCCATTATGAAGGAGGAATAAAAGAGTTCGTTGCTTATCAAAATCAGAGCAAAGAAGCAATACATAAAGACATTATATATTTTGAAGCGACAGGAAAAGATAAATCGGGAAAAGGTGATATGGAAGTTGAAGTTGCGCTCCAATATACCGACAGATACAGCGAGACTATTCTTTCATATGCAAATAATATAAATACAACAGACGGCGGCTATCATTTGATAGGATTCAAGACCGCCCTTACAAGGGCGTTCAACGACTACGCCAGAAAAAACAACATTTTGAAAGAAAAAGACGCGGCGCTTTCCGGTGAAGACATAAGGGAAGGGATCACTGCGATAATTTCTGTCAAACTGACGAATCCGCAGTTTGAAGGCCAGACTAAAGCAAAGCTTGGAAACAGCGAGATGAGAGGCTTTGTTGAAACGACGACCAATGAACATATAACATATTTTCTTCAAGAAAATCCAAACCAGGCAAAAATAATACTCAGCAAATGTCTGCAGGCGGCAAGAGCAAGAGAAGCTGCCAGAAAGGCAAGAGATATAACGAGAAAAAACAGTGTGCTCGACGGACTATCACTGCCTGGAAAACTGGCGGACTGTTCGGAAAAGGATGCATCGATTTCTGAGATATTCCTGGTCGAAGGAGATTCCGCCGGCGGATCTGCAAAACAGGGAAGAGACAGAAAACGTCAGGCTGTGCTGCCGCTGCGAGGTAAAATACTCAATGTTGAAAAAGCTAGATTGGATAGAATACTGAATTCCGATGAAATAAAAAATATGATAACAGCTTTTGGCTGCGGAATAGGAGATGATTTTGATATTGAAAAACTTAGATATCATAAAATCATAATAATGACCGATGCCGATGTGGACGGTGCTCATATCAGAACACTGCTGCTTACGTTCTTTTACAGATACATGACTCCTCTTATAGAGGGAGGCTATGTGTATGCGGCGCAGCCGCCTCTCTTCAGAACGAAAAAAGGCAAAGAAGAATTTTATACATATTCTGACAGAGAACAGGAAAAGCTGATGAAGGAACTGGAAGAAAAGAACGGCAAGGCAGAAATACAGAGATACAAAGGTCTCGGTGAGATGAGCTTTCAACAACTGTGGGAAACCACAATGGATTATGAACACAGAACTTTAGTGCAGATAACACTTGATGATATAGCAGCAGCAGATGCGATATTCACCACGTTGATGGGAGACAAAGTTCCGCCGCGTAAAAAATTCATAGAAGATAACGCAAAATATGTAAAGAATCTGGATATATAGGGAAAGGAGTTTGAGTAATGGATAATTTAATTGAAGATCATAAACTGATACAGCATGAAATACACAGCGAAATGAAAAACTCCTATATCGATTACGCGATGAGTGTTATCGTGGGACGTGCCCTTCCGGATGTGCGTGACGGACTGAAACCGGTACATCGAAGAATACTTTACGGCATGGGGACCATGGGAGTCACACCGGACAAGCCATACAAGAAATCGGCGCGTATCGTCGGTGATGTAATGGGTAAATATCACCCTCACGGCGACAGTTCTATATATGATGCTATGGTAAGACTGGCTCAGGATTTTTCTACAAGGTATATGCTGGTAGACGGTCACGGAAACTTTGGCTCTGTTGATGGAGACGGAGCTGCAGCAATGCGATATACTGAAGCAAGGATGACGCCTTTTGCTCTCCAGATGCTTCGTGACATAGATAAAGAAACTGTTGATTTCATGCCTAACTTCGATGAAGAAGAAATAGAACCGGTAGTACTGCCCAGCAGGATACCGAACATTCTTGTCAATGGATCCAACGGTATAGCAGTCGGCATGGCCACATCCATTCCCCCTCATAATCTTGGGGAAGCCGTGGATGCATGCGTAAAACTGATAGATGACAAAGATACAACTGTAGAAGATCTGATCAAGATAGTAAAAGGTCCGGATTTTCCTACAGGCGCCATCATCATGGGCAAAAAATCTATACAGGAAGCTTATCGCACAGGACAGGGAAAGGTCCTTGTAAGAGCAAAAACAGAAATAGAAGAAACTAAAAGGGGAAGACTGCAGATAATAGTAACAGAGATCCCTTTCCAGGTAAATAAAGCAAGACTGATCGAAAAGATCGCGCAGCTGGTAAAAGATAAAAAAGTAGATGGTATTTCAAATATCAGAGACGAGTCCAACCGTGAGGGTATGCGTATCGTCATCGAACTGAAAAGAGATGCCAACCCGCAGGTCACTCTAAACAGACTGTTTAAACATACACAGCTGCAGGACAGCTATTCAATGATAATGCTGGCGCTGGTCAACGGTGAACCGAAAATACTGAATCTTTATGATATGCTGACAGAATATCTAAAGCATCAGAAAGATGTAGTAACAAGACGTACTCAGTACGATCTGAAAAAGGCGGAAGCCAGAGCGCACATACTCGAAGGGCTCCGTATTGCTCTTGATAATATAGACGAAGTGATCAAGACCATAAGACAGAGCTATGATGACGCAAAAGGTCAGTTGATGAAAAAATTCGGGCTTTCTGAAATACAGGCCCAGGCGATTTTGGACATGAGGCTGGCAAGACTGCAGGGTCTGGAAAGAGAAAAAATAGAAAAGGAATATGCAGAACTGCAGGAAAAAATAGCTTATTACAAAGATCTTCTTTCGGATGAAGTGAAACTGATGAATGTAGTAAAAGAAGAAATGCTGGAGATCAAAGAAAAATGGAATGACTCCAGAAGAACAAAAATTACCGGTTCGATCGATGAATTCGATGAAGAAGATCTTATTGAAGAAGAAAAAGTTGCGATAACTTTGACTCATTTAGGATACCTCAAAAGGATACCGGCTGATACATACAAGACGCAGAAAAGAGGAGGCAAGGGAATAACCGGGCTTACAACAAGAGAAAATGATTTTGTGACCGACTTGATAATGACTTCTACCCATGAATATCTGATGTTCTTTACCAGCTTTGGCAAAGCGCACAAGATCAAAGCATATGAAATACCGGAGGCGACAAGGACCGCCAAGGGAACTCCGGCTGTGAACTTCCTCAATCTTCTTCAGAGAGAAAGGATCAGCGCGGTAATGCCGATCAAGGAATTCAGCGATGATAAATATCTCATCACAGTCACCAAGTACGGAACTATAAAGAAGACTGCACTGTCTCAGTTCGATACCAACAGAAAGTCAGGCCTCATAGCAATCAACTTAAAAGACGGCGATGAACTGGTAGGCATCAGAGAGACCAGCGGAAAAGATAACGTAGTCATTGTAACCAAAAACGGCAAGTCTATCACATTCTCTGAAAATGATGTAAGACCGATGGGAAGATCGGCAGGCGGAGTCAGAGCGATCAAACTGGAGGATGACGATGAAGTCGTATCAATGAATCTGGTGAGCGCCGATGAAGAACTGCTGGTAGTTACCAAAAAAGGATACGGCAAGAGGACTTCTGTAAAAGAATACAAAGTGCAGACGAGAGGCGGAAAAGGTCTGCTTACTTACGACAAATCCAAATTCAAAAAGACAGGCGAACTGATCGGCGCCATGGTCGTAGACGAAGATGATGAAGTACTTTTGATCAACTCAAATGGTGTTATAATAAGAATAAAAGCCGGTGATGTTTCTCAGCTAGGAAGAGCAACTCAGGGAGTGCGCATCATGAAGGTCGACAAAGATACGGATATAATATCCATGGCAAAAGTCCTTAAAGAAGATGAAGAAGAGGACAGCGAAACTCGGGAAGAGACTGAGGAAAAGGACAATGATCAAATAGAAATGAAAAGTACGGAAAAATAGGAGAAATAGATGTCAGGAATATTAGAAATGACTGTTCCGGGAAATCCGGAGTACATTAAAATCGCAAAAATGGCGGCAGGAGCCGCTGCTTCCCTTGAAGGATTTGACATCGAAAAGGTAGACGACATAAAGATGGCTGTGGGGGAAGCATGCAAAGCTATCACATGTCATGGCTTTGAAGGCTGGAGTGAAAACTATCAGCTGGCAATGGACATGGCAGGAAAAGTCCTAACTATTGAAGTAGAGGACAAACTGTGTAAACACCAGGTATCAAAGGGGACCCGTCCATGTATGGACTGCCCCGGAGAAGGAGATCTAGGTATACAGATAATAAAATCCCTAATGGATGACGTTGAAATAGTAAAAGCCGGAGACGGATGTCGCAGCATAAGAATGGTGAAAAATAAATGACCTCAAAGGATTCTTTCCAGAGATATGCAGAAACAAAAGATATCGATCTGCGCAATAAAATTGTTGAAGAAAATCTATATATGGTCGATATTTTGATACGCAAATATACGGGTAAAGGAGTAGACAGAGATGACCTTTATCAGGTAGGAGCTTTGGCTCTCATCAAAGCCGTTGAAAGATTCGATCCATCAAAAGGATTCGAGTTCAGCAGCTTTGCCACTCCTACTATACTCGGAGAAATAAAAAAATATTTCCGCGACAAGGGATGGAGTCTTAAAGTGCCAAGAAGGCTGAAAGAAATATCCGTTGCACTGCCTGCGGCAAAAGACAAACTGGCGGGGAAGCTGGGAAGAATGCCAACAGTAGGAGAAGTGGCAGAATTGATGGGAGAAAAGGAAGAAAACGTCCTTATGGCAATGGAATCATCTATGGCTTATGGGGCATATTCTCTGGATGAGACGTTCAGCGACAGCGGTGATGAAGGCGAGGGCAGTAAATATGAGAAATTTACATCTGTTGAAGAAGTCGGATACAATGGACTGGAAAACAGAGAAATAATAAATACTGTTCTCAGCCAGCTGACAGATGCCAGCAGATATATTTTCAAAAAAAGATTCATAGAAGAAAAATCACAGACAGATATAGCAAAAACTTTGGGAGTGTCGCAGATGACAGTTTCCAGAGCGGAAAAGAACATAAAAGAAAGGTTTGCAAAAGAATTGCAGAAGTAGGAAATCAAAATGGCAAAGAGAGTATTTTCGGGAGTGCAGCCTACAGGGAACATCCATTTGGGTAATTACCTCGGCGCGTTGAAACAGTTTGTAGAACTCCAGGAAGAAAATGATTGTATTTATTGCATAGTGGATATGCATTCTATCACAGTCCCTCAGGACCCGGAAGAACTGAGAAAACACACCCTGGATGTAGCAGCGTTGTATCTTTCAGTGGGCGTGGATCCGAAAAAATCAATAGTGTTCGTTCAGTCAGACGTTTCTGCACACGCGGAATTGTCATGGATACTGACATGCAACGCATATACGGGAGAATTGTCGCGAATGACGCAGTTCAAGCAGAAAAATAAGGGAAGAGAATCAGCTCCTGCCGGGCTGTTTACATATCCTATCCTCATGGCAGCTGACATACTGGTATATGATACGGATGTAGTTCCGGTCGGAAACGACCAGAAACAGCATATTGAACTTTGCAGAGATATTGCGATCAGAATAAACAATAAATACAAAAAGACATTCGTAGTACCCGAAGGAAGATTTCTTAAGGAAGGCGCCAGAATAATGGCACTGGACGATCCAACCAATAAAATGAGCAAAAGTGCTGAAAATATACACAGTCGTATATCCCTGTTGGATGGCGAAGCGAAAATCAAAAAATCAATTATGAAAGCAACCACCGATTCGGAAGGGATCGTACGATTCGATCCGGCCGAAAAAGCCGGAATATCCAATCTTTTGAACATATACAGTGCTCTTTCGGGAGAGCCTGTGGATAAAATAGTGGATAACTTTAAAAACAAAGGATACGGAGACTTTAAAAAGGAACTTGTCGGCGTAACAACAGAAGCATTAAAACCGATACAGCAGAGATTCAATGAAATAAGGGAATCTCAAGAATTGCTGGATACGTTGAAAAATGGGGCTCAAAGAGCTTCAGAAATTGCAACGCCGGTGTTGGAGAGAGTTAAGGACACTTTTGGTCTGGGCTTGGGGATAAAATAACCGCAAAGAGCAAGAACTTTTTTGCGGTTGTGGATAATTTATTCTAAAAACCTGCAGGAACCCCTATTTTCTGCGAGATTTCAGTTCATCAACGCCTGATTTCACGATTTGAAAGACCCTGTCGGTCAGAAGCTTTTCCTCCTGACGGTCAATACCTTCGGTGGGGATGGCAGGATGGATGATCATATCGATAGGAGCACTCTTCAGAACGCCGTCTTTTTCCAGCACTTCATAGGTGCCGTTTATACTGATGGGAACAATAGGAACTCCGGGCTTGACAGCAAGTTTGAGAGCTCCTTTTTTGAATTCATTCATAGGGCCGCCCTGTGCTCTGTTCCCTTCGGGAAAGATAAGCATTGAAAATCCATGATAGATATAATCGATGCCTTCGGAGATAGCTCTTAAACTGGCTCTTGGATCGTCTCTTTTTATCATTACGCTGCGTATGCGTTTCATCCATGTTCCGTAAAGTGGAATGTTGTTCAGAGCTTCTTTAGCAATAAAGCCAAACTGTATTTTGTTCAGCACAGCACACATGGTGGGAATATCGGCAAAACCCTGATGGTTGCTCACATAGACTACCGGACCACGGTCCGGGATGTTCTCACGGCCTTCCACAGTCAAAGGTATATTGAAACTGCGGAGCAGATGATGGCCCCACATGTCTGTAGCTGCCAGGATCGCAGCCTGCTCTCTCTTATCATCGCCTTCGGATCTGGCTGAATCTATTTCTTTCTTCAAATGTCGTAATTCGGGCAGTGAGAAGAGTACCTTCACGATCCCGGGGATGTTTCTTATGATTTTCATTGATTGTTCCTTATTATTATTGTTAAGTTTGATAGTATAATTATATTACTTTTGAAGAACAATTACCATATAATTCTAATTGCATATAACGGAAAGCTATGCCACAGCAGGCGGATATGGAATTGACAAAAGGTGTATAATAAAAGTAGGAATATTCTGACATATAAGAGAGAGGTGATTCCTATGAAAACCAGAAAAGTACTTATAGTATTGCTTGCAGTAGTCTTTGCTATTGGACTGGCTGCATGCGGATCGAGCAGTGAAGCTTATGAAAAGCATACCATTGCATATCCTTCAGGATATGATACAACATCATCGGGAGCATCTAGTTATGATGGCTGTGATGACCACTTTGGATCGGATTATTTCAAGCAGCTGGATGTCTACAACATGGAATCAACAGATTCGCTGACTGTGATACCAAAATTCAAAACATATCAGCAGACAACGGAATATACTTGTGGAGCAGCAAGTATAGTAATGGTAATGAACAGTTATGGAAAATATGATGCAAAAAAATATGATGAACTGTCTATTGCAAAATTGTCAGGCACCACTGATACTGATGGGGTAGGACCTGATGGAGTAACAAAGTTCTTCAAGAAAATTGGATGGACTGTTCAGCGTGATAAAGCAGGCAAATACGATTTTGATTATAATACAGACGACAATGCAACAGCAAAATTCACTAAATGGGTACAGAAGAATTTGAAAGCCGAACAGCCGATAATGGTCGACTGGACAGACTGGGACGGACACTGGCAGGTAATAATAGGATATGACACCATGGGGACAGACGACAACTTTGGAGATGATGTCATGATAATGGCTGATCCTTATGATACAACAGATCAGTACCAGGATGGTTATTACACAGTAGGAGCAGAAAGATTTTTCTACATGTGGCATGAGAGCAGCAGTCTGACCGGTGAACCGGATCCCCAGCCGTTTGTGATTGCCACCCCGCCGGAGAAATAAATGACAGTAAAGGAATTGACAAAGGAATGCGGCGTCAGCAGAAATACTTTTTATTATCATTTTGCAGATATATACGATTTGTTGGAATGAAAATTTAAGGAACAGGTGCGGTGAATCACAGAGAAAAACTGGGGAAATGCCTCTATGACGTTATTGGCAGCAGAGTGCCCGACCTTATAAAACATCTGGACACTCCATTGGCTAGGAGAGGGAATGAACGTTGCGCCGGAAAAAGCAGTGTCGAAACTGGACATCATTATGTCCGGAACAATGAATGTGCTGCTGAACAATTCCGAAAAAGCTGGTCAACGGATTGAATAAATATTACAGTGACGGGATCAAAAAAATAGTTGATCTGTATAACGGCGATATAAAGACAACAGTCAACAAGATGAAGAAGATAGTTCAGGCTTCCGAAGACTACACATCTTTCTCACAGAAGAGGAGCGGAACGAACGGAACGGTAAAATTCCTGTATCGTACTGATGCCATAGGGGACTGATGATTTAATATCCTTTTTATAATATCAATTGCACGGAGCAGGGTCCTGTAATATAATAGGCATATAAAAAGGAGGACTTTAAAAATGGAATTATTGAATATCAATTACGTTCCGGGAAAAGAAATAGAAAGTCTGGGAATGGTAAGAGGAAATGTTGTTCAGTCAAAGAATGTGGGCAAAGATTTTATGGCCGGCATGAAAGGCTTAGTGGGTGGAGAATTGAAGGGCTATACGGATATGCTGACAGAAGCAAGACAGATAGCCACTACAAGAATGGTCAACGAAGCAGAAAAGCTGGGAGCGGATGCAGTGATAAACGTCAGGTATTCGGGTGCCGAGATCGTACAGGGATCGGCAGAAATACTGGCTTATGGAACGGCGGTCAAGATCAAGTAATATGAGCAGACAAACAATACGGGGAATAATAGCCGGTGACGGAGTCATCGGCTTTCTCATTATAACTTACATAGTGGTCGTATATGGCACTACCGGTTTTGACAATGTTATCCGTCAGGCGTTCTATTCTGCCCGTACGGACGGGCTCAACACGCTGGCTGAGTCGATAACCTATCTGGGTAACTGGGAAGCTATAGTGATAATATGTCTTCTTCTTTTGGCTTATCCGTCGACCAGGATAAAATACGGACTGCCTGTGGCGGGGGTTGCAGCAGTAACAAGCCTGACAAAGACCATAGTAAAGCCAATAGTGGCAAGACCCAGACCGGATGTGTCTCTGCATCTTATCGATCAGGGAGGCTATTCATTTCCCAGCGGACATGCAATAACAGGGTTTGCGGTATATGGCCTGCTGGTATTTCTCATATGGACAAATATGGAAAAGGGCGGTAAAAGAACAGGTCTTTGCATCCTCTGCGGATTCCTTGCCATAGCTATAGGTCTTTCCAGGATATATGTCGGGGTGCACTACCCTACAGATGTGCTGGCGGGCTGGTCTTTTGCGATTGCTAATATTGCAGGCGCGTTGATGGTCATCGATCATGTGAAAGCCAAGAAAGTGACAGAATTGTTATAGTAGTGTCACAGCAGAGTCATCCATATATTGTATACTGATTGAAAGTAGAAAGTGTACAGACAATATGGAGGGACAAATGCGTTTATTATCAAAAGTACGGCAGTACGCAGCCGAACACGGCGATCGATATGCTTTTATATCCGAAAAAGGGAATTTGACATACAGGGAACTGTGGGAAGGGTCGGGCAGACTGGCTGCATCACTGAACAGCATCTTGAAAGATGATAAAACACCCGTTGTGGTGTACGGACATAAACAGCCGGGAATGATCTTATATTTTATGGCATGTGTACGGTCGGGGAGAGCGTATTGCCCAGTAGATATTTCAATGCCGAAAAAAAGGATAACGGATATAATCAAGAAATCCGGATGTCGAATAGTATTGGCAGAAGATGAAATACAATGCTGCGGTCCAAGGGTGATCACCCGAAAGCAGGCCGATCTCATCATCAAAAACTCAAAAGAAACAATAGACGAAAAATTTGCTGTCAGAGGCAGCGATGATTTTTATGTTATTTTTACATCGGGAAGTACCGGCGCGCCAAAGGGCGTCAGGATAACTGCGGACAATCTGGATCATTTTCTCCGGTGGTCTGCCGAACTGACAAATGAGGAAGGACAGACGGAAGAAAATGTTTTCCTGAATCAGGCGCCGTTCTCCTTCGATCTTTCTGTAATGGATCTTTATACATGTCTTTATAAAGGAGGCACTCTTAGAACTGTTGACAAAGAGACTCAGGCCGACATGAAGCAGCTGATGAAAAAAATGTCGGAGGGAAAATTCAATCATTGGGTCTCCACGCCGTCATTTGCAGCTATGTGCTGCAGCGATCACTCCTTTGATCAGAAGCTGCTTCCGGAACTGAAAGAATTTATATTCTGTGGAGAAACACTGACAAACAGTCTTGCAGGAGAATTGATGGATCGATTTCCAAACACAAAAATCATAAATACATACGGCCCTACAGAAACTACGGTCGCTGTAACGTCAGTAGAAATAACAAGGGAAATGATAAGCGCAGATGAACCTCTGCCTGTAGGAAAGCCTGCATATCATACAGAGATAAAGACTGAAGAAGAAACCGGAGAGATAGTCATAACGGGAGATACCGTCAGTGCCGGATATTTCAAGGATGAAAAGCAGACTGCAAGGGCGTTTACTGCCGGGCGAAACAGGAGTTATCATACGGGCGACAAAGGATTCATAAAAAACGGGATGCTCCATTTTTCCGGAAGACTGGATGATCAGATAAAATACCACGGTTACAGGATAGAGCTGGGAGACATAGAAAACAACCTGCAGAAAATACAGGGGATCAGCGATGCGCTGGTACTTCCAAAGGAAAAGGACGGGGCAGTAAAAAGTCTGGTCGCAATCGTTTCAGGGTTGGGCGTCCCTGAAAATTCCTTTCAGGAAGGGAAAAAAATAAAGAATAAGCTAAAGGAAAAACTGCCTGAATATATGGTGCCTAAAAAGATAGTGTTTCTTGACAGTATGCCGGTAACAGCAAACGGCAAAGCAGATAGAAAGATTTTGAGGGAACTGATCTGATGATGCTGTTCGGCGATTTCTCCTTTTTCATCTGTATGGCCGCCGCCCTGGTCCCGGCGGTCATATTGGGAGCGAAAGAAAGACCGTTGAAATATTATGCTTTTGGGGCAACATTGGTGTTTGCTTTGCTTGCCATAGGCGGCAATGTAAAAGAACTGGGATATATGGCTGCGTTCTGTTTCCTTGAATTTGCCGTGCTAAGGCTGTGGCTTTTCCTTGTGGACAGATATGGGAGAAACGGAAAACTGTTTGTTCTCTTTCTCGCTTTTGGGATGGCACCTTTGGCAGCGAGCAAACTGTTTGCCTCGGCTCATATCTCGGTATTTGGATTTATAGGCATATCGTATATGACTTTTCGTATACTGCAGATGTTGATCGAAGTATATGACGGACTGATCAAAAAAATACCGGCTTTCGATTATTTCAGTTTTATATTGTTTTTCCCGTCGCTGCTGTCAGGTCCGATCGACAGGAGCCGAAGGTACGGCGAAGATTTGAACAGAATAATGCCGAAGAAGGATTATCTGGAACAGGCCGGTGCAGGCATCGTAAAAATAATGATAGGATTGACGTACAAATTTGTCATTGCGGCGTCCATCTATCAGCTGATACTGTGGGCCGGAATGAAACACACTATGGGATCGGCGCTGATCTATATGTATTCCTATGGGTTTTACCTGTTCTTTGATTTTGCCGGATACAGTCTGATGGCCATAGGATGTTCATACATACTGGGCATAAGGATGCCGGACAATTTCAAAGCGCCGTTCATAAGCAAAGATATTGCAGATTTCTGGAACCGCTGGCATATAACATTGTCCCACTGGTTCAGGGACTATCTTTTTTCCAGGCTGATGATGCGGTGGATAAAAAAGAAAAGATTCAGCAGCAGACTGACAGCAGCAAGCTGTGGTTTTATGGTAAACATGACAGTTATGGGCTTGTGGCACGGACTGACAGTATATTACATTATCTATGGGCTGTATCACGGAGTGCTGCTGGCACTTACGGAAGTATGGCAGAAAAAATCAAAGATACATAAAAAACACAAGAAAGAAAGATGGTACATTATTACTTCAACAGTTATCACTTTTAATCTTGTTATGTTCGGCCTGTTTATTTTTTCAGGCCGGTTCACAGAGTTATTTACAGCATGGATAAACTAAAAGAGAAAAAAGGAGAATGAAAATGGAAGAAAAAATACTTGATCTGCTCGCAGAGATATGTGATGACGAGATCGTTAAAGAAGACAGAAATATCAATATGTCAGAAGAGGGACTGCTGGATTCTCTTGGATATACAGAACTGCTGGTGGGGCTGGAGGAATTGTTCGACATCACTCTTTCGCCATCAGCTGTATCCAGAGAGGAAGTAGAAACTCCCGAAAAAGTAATAGCATTGGTCAGGGAGATGAAGGGGCAGTAAAATGAAAAAAATAGCGGCTTTTCTCACGGCGCTGATAATGTTTACTGCTGTTGTTGCAGGAATGCATGTGTATGGAGTAAAGCAGATCAATACCAGGACTTCTCAAATGGGAACGTGGAACAATCTCTATAAATACGCCAGTCATGATGCAGTAGCTTCCAACCTGGATAATAAAACCATACTCACGTTTGGATCTTCAGAATTCAACCATAGCGTGAAAACACCATTCTATCCGAAAAAAGTGTTCAAGGATCAGGATGTAACACCTATGATCATGGGGTCGGCTTTTTCTCAGAGCCTTACTCATACAATTGCTCTCGGAGGCCTTGAACGAAGCATGAAAAAGAGAAAAGTAGTACTGATCGTATCCCCGCAGTGGTTCAACAAAGAAGGAGTGCGCCCCGAAGCATTTGCACTGAGATTTTCCGAAAGCGATTACACGGCGATGCTTCAGAACAGCAGATTGTCTTTTTCCCTGCGAAAAAGCATAGCTGACCGGACGGAAAAACTGTTGTCGAAGGATGCGACTTTGAAGGCCAGGGTCAAAAAATACAATAAAGTGTATCTGTACAAAAGAGGCAATCCCTGGGATAAAATATCATGTCGTATGCGTGGCCTGTTCGTCAGTGAGAAAGATCGGCTGTGCGTACTGACTGCAATGAGATCCAGCCGGATAAAAAAAGGAAGTGAAAAAGCCATATCCGGAGAAAGCCCCGACTGGAAGCTGCTGGAGGGCGAAGCGGATCAATACGAAAAGAAAAGGTCCACCAATCAGTTCTATATGAGAGATAAAACTTTCAGGAAAAAAATACTGCGGATCATGAAAAAGAAAAAGGATTCCGACAAGGGGAGATCTTACGGGAGTTCCCCGGAATACGACGATCTGAAAATATTTCTTGAACTGTGCAGGGAGAGAAATATAGAACCGCTGCTCATACTGCCGCCGGTCAACGGTTACTGGTATGATTATACCGGCTTTCCAAAGGAAGGACGGGAGGCGTTCTATAAAAAGACAGCTGCTCTGGCTGAAGAATATGGCGCAAAGACAGCGGATCTTTCAAAATATGAATATACGCCGTATTTTATGCAGGATGCAGTACACTACAGCGGGAAAGGCTGGGTAAAGGTCAATGAAGAAATTTATAAGTTTTCTAAAGAAAACAACTAAAAAAATAAGCAAGGAATATCTGGTATATACCGGGATGTTCCTTGCTCTCATGATAGTGATTTACTGCTATGTGATATATGCGAATATGTCAAATGCGCCGACATTTACCTATGCAGATTTTTAGAAAGGATCATTCGTCATCTTCACCTCTGTCAAAGAAGGAGTTCTTGGCTTCCGCAGACAGCGGAACAGCATAACAGACTTTCACATTGTTATCGAACCAGCCTGCGCGCAGGGCCGCTTTTCCGGCGGAGTAAAGGACTCTGTTGTCTACCCTGTGATCTGCGGCAACAGAAACTGCCGAGCCGACGGCTATTCCCAGGTCTGTGATATTGAATGCGCAGTGACTGCCCGCCGCTGCACATTCTCCGCAGTTCTTGAATCCGCAGACACCGCAGTGGTCAAGGCCTATAGGTGCATCCTGAACGCCGATGAGCAGGACACATTGGCTGTCATCCACATTGCAGGCATCTCTTTCGAAGAAATCCTGATCGTATTCTTTGCATATTTCCCGCATGATGGAAGAGAGTGTGTCTTTTTCATTTCCGTCGACAATGAGTGAGCGCACATTGTCCATGCCGCATCCCTTTGGAGCGGTCTGTGCTGCTGTCGCCATCAGCTCAGCAACTGCGCGGACAGCTTTTCGTCTTGCATCGATACTGTTTGTTATCATTCTATTACCTCCGTAAATTTCATATAAATATTTTTGCGAAGTTCATACAGTTCCATGAACTTTTTTTTCTTTGTATTCTCATTGGGATCGGACATGAAAGCGTAAGGAAGATCGGTGTCGTTCTTTGCCTGTTCCCATA
Organism: Eubacteriaceae bacterium; assembly: GCA_034927505.1. Classification (GTDB taxonomy): domain Bacteria; phylum Bacillota; class Clostridia; order Peptostreptococcales; family Anaerovoracaceae; genus RUG100. The sequence goes on along the minus strand of JAYFPY010000004.1, from coordinate 70,142 downwards.
GGTCATCCACAGACATATCGGCATCAGCAATAAGGATCCGGCCCTTTTTCATAAGTTCGGAGCACATGGGATCGAAGAGTATCCCATCGCTGCAGGAGCAGACATATCCTTCTTTATCAGAACGCCCACTTTCTGCCAGTTCGTTGAGAAGTTCATATTCCTTGTTCCTGTATTCATGTTCGCCCATCATCATGCAAATGCGCCTGATGGTTCGTCCGTCTCTCTTTTCGATTTCAGCATCGAAGTCAAGAAAGTCATATCCGGTTTCTTCGGCCAGTTTTTGCGCAGCTTTCTTTCTGTCAGACCCTATTGGTCCGGTGACGTATATGTTCATTTTATTTCCTTAGTTCCTTTCCAACGTTTGCCTAATAATTATATCATACACAGGGAAGAGGCACCACAAAAGAAAGAGTAAGTAAAGAGACATAGCGGTTGATATTCTAGGAAAAACTGTGCTATGCTAGATCTATATAAGAAACAAAAACAATTGCTTACTGAGAAATGGAGGCGCAGCGATATGAAAGAACCGGTACTGATCATAATGGCAGCAGGAATGGGCAGCCGCTACGGCGGACTGAAACAGATAGATCCAATAACATCAGAGGGAGAGATCATTATGGATTTTTCCCTTTACGATGCCATGATGGCAGGATTCAAAAAAGTGATATTTGTCATCAAAGAAGAAATGGAAGAGGCATTCAGAGAACTGATCGAACCCAGAGCCGGAAAATATTTGGACGTGGAATTTGCATTCCAAAGGATAGATGATCTTCCGCCGGGATACGGCGTCATCGGAAGGGAAAAGCCATGGGGAACAGCCCATGCGGTAATGAGCTGCCGTGATCTTGTAGATGGTCCCTTTGTTGTGATAAACGCTGATGACTACTATGGACCGGGAGCCTTCCACAGCATATATGAATATCTGTCAAAGGATCTTGAAGGGAACACCTATGATTTTGCCATGGTCAGCTATCAGTTGAAGAACACCATAACCGAAAATGGCCATGTTGCACGAGGCGTTTGCGACGTATCAAAGGAGGGATTCTTAAGACATATAGTCGAAAGAACAAAGATAATGCGTGTAGACGGGAAAATTGCTTATACGGAAAATGACGGAAAGACCTGGACTCCTCTGGCAGAGGATACACCGGTATCTATGAATTTCTGGGGGTATTCCAAGGGTATGATGCGGGAACTGGCGGATCGATTCCCGGCTTTTCTCGATAGAGCTGCCGAAGAAGACAATAATGAAAAGGCAGAGTACCTGATCCCGGAAGTGACGGATCAACTGATCCGTGAGGGCCGAGCAACTGTAACAGTGCTGTCTTCAAGGGACAAATGGTATGGCGTTACATATAAAGAAGACAAGGAAATGGTCATGGCTTCTCTGCAGTCTCTCAAAGACAAAGGGCTGTATCCGGAAAAGCTGTGGAAATAAATCATAGTTTAATTTTTGTAAAATAGGGGGGATGATGTTATGAAAACTAAAAGACGATTGTTAATGGTATCTGTAATGGTACTGACGCTGGGGATATTCACAGTTGCCGCATCGGCAGCGGTGAACGATACAGGGGGATCCAAAGGCAGCGGGGGAAAGTATGCGGCCGGAGAAGCAATAGTATGCGTGAATACTTCTGCCAGGGCGGCTTCTGTCGAAGGGACGGATCTGTTGAAAAATGCAGAAACACTGATGGATCTGGATAATACAAAAGCTGAAGGCAAGGCGACAACATTCAGCGCGAAGAGTTCACAGAAACTGTTATTGGTAAAGTCCGATTCGCTATCTACTGATGAAATGATCGAAGAACTGGAAAAAATGCCCGGTGTTGAATTCGCCGAGCCTAATTATGTTTATCACATATCAGGGGAAACACCGGATTATTCGAAAAAGCAGTATGCATATGATAATCCCGGCCTTAGTGCAGGACATTATGGCATCAATGTGGAAGGATGGAACACATATGACAGCAGCGGTGTCCCGAATCCCAAAGTCAATGCCGAAGGAGTAGTAGTAGCCGTACTGGATACCGGTGTGGATTATAACCATGAAGACCTGAAGGATGTCATGTGGAGCAGCGGAAAGAGTTATCCCGCACTCACGAAAATGGGCGGGGGCACATATGGTTTCAATTCTCTAACTAAGGAAACCGCAGGAGGTTCAACATCAGATTCGACAGATCCAATGGACGACAACTCCCACGGCAGCCACTGTGCAGGCATTATCGGTGCCCAGTGGAACGTGAAAGGGATCAGCGGAGCTGCTTCAGGAGAGAAGATCATGGCGGTAAAAGCCGGGAACAAGGACGGCATATTTTATGGATCATCGATCATAAAAGGCTATGAATATATCAAAACAGCCATCGAGTCCGGGGTCAATGTCAAGGCCGTCAACGACTCATGGGGAGGTACAGCAGGCGGCAGTTCTGTGGACATAGCCGTTTCCGAAGTTGGAAAAGCCGGTGCAGTATCATGTTTCGCTTCGGGGAATGATTCCAAGGACTGTGATGTAGAGAACCAGACTGTATCGGGATTGAAAAACAACCCATATGTGGTCGCAGTAAATGCATCGGACAAGGATGGAAAGGCTGCGTATTTTACCAATTACGGTGCATCTACCACAGACGTTGCGGCTCCGGGAGTCGATATCTATTCGACTGTGCCCAAAAGCAGCACTGCGGATGTCGACGATACTAAGAATGCGAAACTAGTCGATAATTATGACCGAGATGTTATCGATGGAACATTTAATTATACCTACAGCAAAGAAACAAGTGAGAAAATTGACCTGGAGATAGCCAAGGATCAAGGGAACGCAGACAACGCTCTAAAAGCGACTTCTTTATCAGACAATCCGGATGACGAAGGGGCCTTTTTTATCACGAAAGGTACAGAAAAGGTTAAGAAGGCCAAATATCTTGCATTTAGATACAAAATAGGTGCCAATGATAAAAATATCGAAATGATAGCGGTAACGGTCGATGTGAAACTGACGAACGGCAAGTGGGCTTCGGATACCAAAGATAACGCGTTGATCATGCCGGGTTCTGTAAATAGGTGGAGCATAGGAACTGTCCAGATGCCGGAGAACACTGACTGGGAGGATTTTACGGTCAAAATGTATATCAGCGGAGCAACAGCTGAATTTAAGGGCGCAGCCGGTGTCTCTGTACTGTTTGATGATATGACCCTGACCGATATGAATAGGTCATACCAGTATATGAGCGGGACATCAATGGCTGCACCTGCAGTGACCGGAGAAGCAGCTATCCTGGCAGCAAATTTCAAAGATGATAAGGCTGACAAACTGGCGGCAAGGATAATCGGCAGTGTGGAACCTCTGAAAGAAGATAACACAGCCGGCAAAAGTATATCCGGCGGTCTGGCAAGCGTGAAAAAAGCACTTGACAAAGATACATCACCGGTGGTAAACAGCGCTAAAATGGACAATAGTCAACTGGTAATAGGAGGGTTCTTTTTCGGCAATGAAAAAGGAAAGGTAACTATCGGAGGAAAAGAAGTCGATACAGCAGCATGGAGCGATACGGAAATAAAGATCGATGCGTCTGAAAACATAGACACCGGCCGGAACAAAGTAGAAGTGCAGACTGCCGGCGATAAAAGTCAAAGTCGAACAGGACATCAGTATTTTGATATAGATCCGGACAATGACCCGAATCTATATGACAGGCTGACACTGCCTGATGCAAAAGATGCAAAGGGTTTTTATAACATGGCAGTGTATTCTGTATGTGCACTAAATAACAAGCTGTATTGTTTAGGGACAAATGATGACAACGGAATCGATATGTGGTGCTATGATACAAAGAATAAAGAATGGAGCGAAAAGGCGGGCTTGAGCAGCGACTCTATGCCTTTAGTCAAAAGCACATGTACATATGAAGGCAGACTGGTAACGGTCGTGATCAACAATAAAACCGCTGACAGCATGCTGGCTTCATATGATCCGGACAGCAATAAATGGAGCGTATATGCGACAAACAGTGAGACCCCTATCCTGATGACCGGGATGATCATAAACAATGGTGAAGGTCTATATTATATGGGAGGACAGAGACTGTTCACCGAGACTATGACAACGAAACCGCAGAAAGACATATACCGGATAGACATGAAGAATAGGACATTCACCAAAGTCGGAGAAATCGACACCGTAAGGAACGAACCTGCAGCGGCATACACCGGAGGGACCGACATATACATGGCAGGGGGAACGGATGCGGACGGAAATATCGTCGATAGCCTGGAAAAGATCAGCTTTAGCGGCGGCAAGGCCACGAGCAAAGTCGTAAAAACAGGCATAATGCCTTCAGGCATCTCTGACAAACAGGATAAAACTATGACTATCGGATCTGTAAAGGGAGGCATGATAATGACCGGTCCTGTGATAAAAAACGATGACGGCAATACGACTGCAGATACCTACAAGATGACTTTTGACAACAACGCAGGATTCGTCAAGACCGGAAAGCTGGTGAGCACCGGAAAGCTGTTCAATTTTGCAGCCACGGCATATGGCAGCAAGTACTATGTCCTGGGAACGGATACCGAAGGAAGGATAATGGCAGCCGACTCTGCAGACACTATCGAACAACCGGGTCAGACTAAAAAGACTTTGAAAACGCCGGCGATAAAGAAGGTGTCATCGGGGGGCAAGACCGGTATATACGTCAATGCAAAATGGAAAGGTGTTTCCGGAGCGGAGTATTACAAGGTAAAAGTCTACAAGTACAGTAAGAAGAAATGGTATTATTACAAGACCAAAAAAACAAACATAAGCATCAAGACCAAACAGGGTCACAGAAAGTACAAGATTGCAGTACAGGCTGTTGGCAGAAATGGTTTCGGCGAAACGCTGAGTTCTGCTTACTCAAAGAAAAAGGCCCTGATAACCAGACTTAGCATTCCGAAAATCAAGTATGCCGGCAAAGGCGATTATTACAGAGAAGTGCGTGTCAAATGGCAGAAGAATAAAAAGGCCGGAGCATACAAGGTTGGCCTGTACAGTTACAAGACCAAGAAGTGGTCGTATTACAAGACTAAAAAAACAAGTATCGATATAGCATACGGTCTCCGCGGGAACAAGTTCAAAGTCAAAGTGAAAGCACTCAAAGGGGATAAGAGTTCATACTATACGATCAAAAAAAGCCAGAAACGTGTAACACTCTAACATTTGAAAAAAAGTAACACAGATCAGTCGGGGCTCCACAGGCTCCGGCTGATTTTGACATTCTGCATACAATGGGTGTATAATGACTGCGGAGATACAGGGGTATCGCAATATTATTCTTATTATTTTCCAAAGTAGAAAAAATTGAAAATGGGAGGAGACGAAAGTCTTTTATTGTAATTATGGATGAAAAAACACTAAAGGGAAAGAAGGTCGCGGAACTTCGTGAGATCGCAAAGGCCTTTGGCGTTGAAGGTTACGGCAAACTCAAAAAAGCACAGCTGATAGAGGCGATGCTTTCTTTGGATGAGCCTGCCGGTAAAAACGCAGAAAAAACAGAGAAGACTGCAAAAAAAGCAGAAAATAAGCCTGTTGAAAAAGAACAGAAAAACTCTGAAGAGCCCGAAACTGTAAAAGAAAAGAAAGAAAAGACCGATGTGAAGAAGAACGACCACAAGGATAAAGAGACAAGAGAGAAGGAAGAGAACCGACCGGAAGTGGAGGGCATACTGGAACTGGCGGATGGCGGTTTCGGCTTTCTCAGATTTGATAACTTTCTTACCAGCGACCGAGACGTATACGTTGCACCGCAGCAGATACGCAGATTCAATCTTAAAACCGGCGACAGGATAAAGGGGATATCCCGGCTTCCGAATAAAAATGAAAAATTCGGTGCGCTGCTGTATGTAAGTACGGTCAACGGCGATGATCTGCAGGTCGCACGACGCAGACCGGATTTTGACGATCTGACGCCGATATTTCCAAACGAAAGGATCTCTCTTGAGGACAGCCCCAGAGAACTGTCAATGAGACTGATCGACTTGGTGGCACCTATAGGAAAAGGCCAGCGAGGTCTGATAGTGGCGGCTCCAAAGGCAGGAAAAACTGTACTGCTCAAGAAAGTGGCCCACAGTATAGAAAAGAAATACCCGGAGATGGAGCTGATCGTTCTTCTGGTCGATGAAAGACCGGAGGAAGTCACTGACATGAAGAGATCTCTTCATCACGGCGATGTAATATATTCCACGTTTGATGAACAGCCGCAGCATCATGCAAAGGTTGCAGAGATGGTGCTGGCAAGAGCAAAAAGACTGGTGGAGCACGGAAAAGATGTGGTGATACTGCTGGACAGTATTACAAGGCTGGCAAGAGCTTACAACCTGACGGTGCCTCCTTCGGGAAGGACTTTGTCAGGGGGACTGGATCCGGCGGCTCTTTACAAACCGAAAAAATTCTTCGGTGCGGCCCGAAACATGGAAGAAGGCGGCAGCATTACCATACTGGCTACAGCGCTGGTTGAGACGGGCAGCAGGATGGACGATGTGATCTTTGAGGAATTCAAGGGCACGGGAAATATGGAACTGCATCTGGACAGAAAGCTGTCGGAAAAGAGGATATTCCCGGCACTGGATCTGAATATGTCAGGTACAAGGCGTGAGGATCTGCTGATGGATCAGGATGAAATGGAAGCAATCTGGTATATGCGACGAGCTCTTGGAAATGAAGACAATCAGGAAGTTACGGAAATGATAATCGATAATCTGTCGCATACGAGAAACAATAAGGAATTCGTGCAGATAATAAAGAAGATCAAATTGTAGAACAGCACGAGGATGTGAAATGGATCTGAAAAAAATATTTATAAAAGATGCCTGCCCGACAAAGGTCGGAGGACAGGCGGTGCTCGAGGGAATAATGATGAAAGGGGCCGAAAGAACGTCGGTTGCTCTCAGGCTTCCCGATGACAGCCTCCACATTAAGACCGAATCCAATCCAAAGACCAGCCGGATAGCAAAGATCCCTCTCATCAGGGGCGTCTTCGTATTTGTCGCCAGCCTGGTGCAGGGTACCAAAACACTGATGTACTCGGCGGATGTCCTGGAAAGCTATGAAGGAGAAGGCGCAGAGGAATACGAGGATGATAAATTCACTCTATGGCTGGAAAAAAAATTCGGAAAAAAAGGCGCATGGAATATTATGCTTTACATGTCGGTAGTGTTTGCGATATTATTTACTGTAGGCATATTCATAATAGGACCGACGGCGCTGACCAGCCTGATGAAAAATGTTACACACAACGGAGTTGTACTGAATCTGTTCGAAGGTATACTGAGGATCGTGCTGTTTATCTTATACATAGTGCTGATTTCAAAGATGCCGGATATAAAGAGAGTATTTCAATTCCATGGCGCAGAGCATAAATGCATACACTGTTATGAAAACGGACTGGAGCTGACACCGGAGAACTGTCAGACTTTCTATACACTCCACCCGAGATGCGGGACCAGTTTTCTCATGTTTGTAATGGTGATCTCACTGATCCTGTTTTCCCTTTTGGGATGGCCGAACCTGGTCTGGAGGATCGTGTCCAGACTGCTGCTGATCCCTGTGATAGCAGGACTGTCATATGAGCTTCTCAGATGGGCGGGCAGCACGGACAACTGGTTCGTCAAAGTGCTCAGCATGCCGGGACTCTACCTGCAAAAGCTGACGACGGCCACGCCGGACGACAAACAGCTGGAAGTAGCCATTGCAGCTATGGAAGCAGTGCTGGCAGAAGAAGGCGACTACGGCGAAGGGATATGTGACGGCAAAGGAAGAATCATAAAAAGAAAAGAGAAAGAAGAATGAGTTTATTAGTATCAGACATCGTTAAAATGGCAGACCGGCAATTGACAGAAGCCGGTATCGAAGAACATAAAACAGAAGCAGAAGCACTGTACTGCTGGCTCAAAAGAATAGAGCGTTCAAAGTTTTTTCTCGAATGGGGCGAACCCACTGATGACAGAACTGCAGAAATGTATTTTGACGTAGTTGCAAAGAGATGCAGCCGGATACCGCTGCAGCATCTGACCGGCGAACAGGAATTCATGGGCATGAAATTCGATGTGGATCCAAAAGTGCTGGTGCCTAGAATGGATACAGAAGTGGTAGTTGAAACTGCAGAAAAACTGTTCAGAGAGAAAAAGGGCGACACGATCCTGGATCTCTGCTGCGGAAGCGGCGTGATCGGCATATCGCTGGCTCACAGGATACCCAAGACAAAGGTAACGGCTGTGGATGTCAGCCCTGAGGCGGTGGCTCTTACAGAAAAGAATGCAACTGCATGGGGCGTAAAGATGGATATAAAACAGGGAGATCTGTACGGACCCATCAAGAAGAAAAAGTATAATATGATTGTGTCCAATCCGCCGTATATAAGGAGCGATATCATACCGACGCTGATGCCGGAGGTGAAAGATCATGAACCTGCCGCTGCCTTGGACGGAGGCACAGACGGTCTTGATTTTTACAGACCGATAATAGGACTGGCGCCGGATCATTTGAAAAAGGACGGCCTTTTGGTCCTGGAGATCGGGAACGATCAGAGCAGTGAAGTGGAACAGCTGATAATGGATACAGAGAAATTTTGCGATGTGCAGACGACAAAGGATCTGGCAGGAAACGACAGAGCTGTGTCGGCCAGACTGATCGGCAAGAGAAAATGATCTTTGAAAATGCGAACGCCGGGAAACCGGCGTTCTTTTTATAGGGGAGACCTTAGTGTAAAGTTACAGTGGGGAAAAAGAAAAATAAAAAATAAGAGCAACAACTTTTATGATAGAATTTAGTTACTAATATAAATATATTAAAAAAGGAGTGCTCTTATGAATAACATTATACCGTTTATTACAGAAATTATCACTACCGAAACCAATAATAATTTAAAAAGAATTATTGAAGAAAAGCAAGACATATCTCAATTTATCATTGAGACAAAAAAGGCACTTGATACCGTAGGTGTCAACATCGTCAAAGATGTGCTCGAGTTCCTGGATGAGATAGTCAGAGAAAGCGATAGCCGTAAACAGGAATGGCCTGTACAAATCAAATCAAAACTCTTATGTCGCTGGGCGTGATAAAAAAAGAAGTGCCAAGCATGGAATCGGAAAAAAGCCGAAAGACGATCTATTCACTGGAGGATTCAATATTTGTATTCTGGTACCGTTTTGTACTGCCTAATGTGAGCAGCATTTCAAGAGGTCTCGGTGAAACAGTCTATAAGAAAAATGTCAGGCCACAGCTAAACGATTTTATGGGAGCCGTATTTGAAAAGATCTGCAGGAGCAGGCAGAGATGTTTGATCAAAAGAATAAATATCTACATTTTTTTGCAAAAACAGGCTTTACTGACGAAGTCAAAAAAATTGCTCAGAACGATCCCAAAGTAGAAGTGACGTCGTTTGACGATATGATAAACGGATACAACTCACACCTTTAGAAAACCGGCCGTTTATGATATAATCGCGATGTATGTAAAAAATCACCGGCAAAGGCTGAAAAAAGAGGCTGTAAGACCGGTTTACAGGAGGATAACAAGAATGAAGACAATAATGTCGGGAAATGAAGCGGCAGCGCGAGGCGCCTGGGAAGGCGGAATGGCATTTGCCAGCGCTTATCCGGGGACTCCGAGTACGGAGATCCTGGAAAATATGGTGCAGTACAAGGGCGATCTCTACTGCGAGTGGGCGCCCAATGAAAAGGTGGCCCTGGAAGCAGCTATCGGAGCGTCGGTGGCGGGAGTCAGATCTGTTGCCACGATGAAGCACGTGGGAGTGAATGTAGCGGCGGACCCGCTGTTCACTTTTGCTTACACGGGAGTTACGGGAGGTCTGGTGCTGGTTTCGGCGGACGACCCGGGGATGCACAGTTCTCAGAACGAACAGGACAACAGAAACTATGCAACAGCGGCCAGGCTGCTCATGCTGGAGCCGGCTGACAGCCAGGAGTCCAAGGATTTCATGAAGCTGGGGCTGGAACTGTCGGAGAAATTCGATACGCCGGTTCTCATGAGGATGACCACCAGGGTCTGTCACTCAAAGAGCCTGGTGGAACTGGGCGAGCGTACCGAGAAAGCAGCTGTGCCATATAAAAAGAATATCAAGAAATTCGTAGCCACTCCGGCTAACGGTAAAGTAATGCGTGCTGAACTGGAAAACAGACTGACAGCCATGGAACAGTATGCATGCACCGCTGAAATAAACAGGCCGGAATACAACGGGACGAAAGTCGGCGTAATCACCAGCGGCATCGCTTATCAGTACGCAAGGGAGGCCTTCGGAGAAGATGCTTCCTATCTGAAGCTGGGAATGACATTCCCTATGCCGACAGCTCTGCTGAAGGAATTCGCTGCCAAAGTGGACAAGGTATACGTAGTCGAGGAAATGGATCCGTACATCGAAAACCATTTGAAAATGGCGGGGATCGAATGCATCGGAAAAGATGTGATCCCCAAATACGATGAACTGAATACAGATATAGTGAAATCTGCAGTATTCGGAAAGAATGCAGAGACTATGAAATCAGAAAAAGAAGCAGTGGTCCGGCCGCCTACACTTTGTGCCGGATGCCCTCACAGAGGATTTTTCTATACGCTGAGCAAGAAAAAAAATGTAATGATCACCGGAGACATCGGATGCTATACACTGGGATCGGCGCCTCCTCTCAACGCCATAGATACATGCTTTTGCATGGGCGGCAGCATCAGTACCGGGCACGGAGCCAGCATAGCTCTTGACCGGGCAGGCATGGATACAAAAGTTGTATCGGTAATAGGCGATTCGACGTTCTTCCACAGCGGCATCACAAGTCTGATCGACGAGGTATACAATGGAGGAACCAATGTGTCCGTCATACTGGACAACAGGATCACCGGCATGACCGGACATCAGCAGAACCCGGGAACCGGATATACTCTCATGGGCGAGCCGGCGCCGGAAGTAGATATTCCTGCATTGTGTCTTGCGATCGGTATGAAAAAGGAAAACGTATATATCGTGGATCCGAACAAACTGGATGAAGTGGACAAGGCGCTGGACGAAGCTCTGGGAAAAGACGAGCCTACAGTCATCATTACAAAATGGCCGTGCATCCTGAAAAAGTTTTCACAGCAGGACAAAGACGATTTCGATCTTTCGCCGAAAAAATGCGAAGTTGATCAGGAAAAATGCCGGAACTGCAAACTGTGCGTTGACTGCGGATGTCCTGCCATATACAGCACGAAGGGATCTGTTCACATCGACAAGACATCCTGTACAGGCTGTAATGTCTGCACACAGATATGTCCGTTCGATGCCATCGGGGAGGTAAGAAAATGAGCGAAGTAAAAAATATATTACTGGTGGGCGTCGGCGGACAGGGAACCATCCTGGCCAGCAAGATCCTCACAGGCGGCCTGATAGAAGCCGGATACGAAGTCAAAATGAGCGAGATACACGGGATGAGCCAGCGGGGCGGCAGCGTATCTACACAAGTGCGTTACGGAGAAAAAGTTTATTCGCCGATTGTCGGAAAGGGAGAAGCCGATGTCATTGTTGCTTTCGAAAAGATGGAAGCATTGAGATGGCTGGAATATCTCAAACCCAACGGCAGGATGGTGGTCAACGATTTTGAAATACCGTCTGCACCGATCCTCATGGGAAAAGTCGATTATCCCGAGGGGATACTGGAAGAACTGAAAACCAAAGCCGAAGTACTGTCCATAAAGGCGGGAGAGATCGCAGCAAAGCTGGGAAATCCAAAAGCCATGAATGTTGTACTTCTTGGCGCTCTTGTCAAAGCGATGAATGTTGAAGGAGTAGACTGGCACAAGGCAATAGAAAATAATGTGAAAAAAGGATTTGCAGAGCTGAACATAAAGGCATTCGAAGCCGGGTTCGCACTGTAGGAGGAAAAGGAAATGACAGCAAAGAGTATGAAGCCCTATATACAGGGGAATTCAGCTATAAGGGCAATGTTTGAAGAAGGAGCCCGCATGGCTAAGGAAGTCGGCGCTGAGAATGTATACGACTTCAGTCTGGGAAATCCCAGTGTGCCTGCGCCGAAAGAAGTGGAACAGGCCATAAAAGACATCCTGGCCGAGGAAGCTTCCACTTTTATCCACGGATACAATCAGAGCAACAGTGGATATGACGATGTAAGAGAGGTTGTGGCAAGACATCTCAACCGGCTTCACGGAACATGGTTCACATCAAAGAACATAATAATGACAGTAGGCGCGGCAGGGGGGCTCAATGTAGCCATGAAAACACTGCTGGATCCGGGGGATGAAGTGCTGGCTTTCGCACCGTACTTTGTCGAGTACGGAAACTATGCGGCAAACCACGGGGCCGTTTTGAAGGCTGTTCCGGCGGATACTGAAACCTTCATGCCGAATCTGAAAAAGCTGGAAGAGATGATCTCGGAGAAGACTCATGCGGTCATAATCAATTCTCCCAACAATCCTACAGGCGTAGTGTATTCGGAAATGACCCTGAAAAAACTGGCGGCCATCCTCTCAAAAAAGGAAAAAGAATTCGGACATGATATCTTCATAATATCCGATGAGCCGTACAGAGAACTGGTATATGACGGAGTCAAGGTTCCGTATGTCACCAGCTTTTATAAAAACACCATAGTGGGATATTCGTGGAGCAAATCCCTTTCTCTTCCGGGAGAGAGGATCGGATATCTGGTCATCCCTTCAGAAGCAGATGATTTTGATGATCTTTTCACGGCTGCAAACATTGCGAACCGTGTCCTGGGATTTGTCAATGCTCCTACACTGATGCAGCGGGTTGCCGCAAGATGTATAAAATGCACAACTGACATAGCAGCTTATGATAAAAACAGGCAGGCTCTCTATGGAGGTCTGATGAAAGCGGGATATGAGTGCATAAAGCCGGAAGGCGCTTTCTATTTGTTTGTAAAATCTCCCATAGAAGATGACAAAGAATTCTGCCGCATGGCGAAAAATCATAACATACTTGTAGTGCCGGGAAGCTCCTTTGCATGTCCGGGATATGTGAGGATAGCTTACTGCGTATCATACGATACGATCATAAATTCACTGCCGGGATTCAAGGCGTTAATGGAGGAAATCAATGGAAACGAATAAAAGAAGATGGGGATATCTGTTCATAGGGACGATAATGCTGATATTTTTGGGCCTGCTGTACGCCTGGTCCATATTCAGAGCGCCGCTGTCAGCGGCTTTCCCGTCATGGTCGGTATCTCAGATATCGATGACATTCACCATATCGATGGTTTTCTTCTGCGTGGGCGGATTCGCCGGCGGCAAGATGGCTATGAAGATGAAGCCGGGGATCATAGTGATGATTTCGGCAATAATGCTCTTCATCGGATTTTTCGGAGTATCCAGACTGGATACAGGCAGTCCGACGACCAGCCTGTACCTTCTCTATGTGCTGTATGGATTCTTCTGCGGAGGAGGAGTCGGCATCGGATACGTCAACATACTGGGCGCGGTGAACAAATGGTTTCCGGACAAAGCAGGACTTGCCAGCGGCATCCAGATGATGGGATTCGGTTTCGGCGGGATAATTCTGGGAACAGCAGTAAACGCCATGGTATCGGCAGGCGGCCTGTTCAGAGCATTTCTGATATTGGCCATAGTGGTTCCGATAGTCCTGGTGATCGGAGGACTGTTCCTTCGTGTGCCGGACAGTATCGGTGCTAAAAAGGAAACTGCAGCCGGAGGAGATGCAGCGGTGGATATCACGCCGGGCAAAATGCTGAAGACACCGGCTTTCTGGCTGATATTCGTATGGGGGATACTGGTCTGCTCGGCAGGCCTTCTGGTCATCAACAGTGCGGCGACCATCGCAGTTGCCTTTGGCGCAGCGGCCGTTCTTGGACTGCTGGTTTCAGTGTTCAACGGCTGCGGACGTGTAGTGTTCGGAGCGACTTTCGACAAATGGGGAAAAGGACCGGCAGTACTGCTGCCGGCACTGTGCATACTCATCGGTGGAATACTTTTGATTGCCGGAGCATCTGCAGACAGTGCAGCGCTGATCATAATAGGCATGCTGCTCATTGGAATGAGTTATGGCAGCGCACCGGCTGTAACGTCGGCATATATACATAAGACATTCGGCCCGAAAAATTATCCGGTCAATTTCAGTCTGTGCAATTTCCTTCTCATACCGGCAGCGATAATCGGACCGATGATTTCAAGTGCTCTGATCGAAAAAGCAGGCGGTGAATACGGGACTACATTTATAATGGTGGCTGTTCTGGCGGTTGCTGCTATCGTAGTAGGATTCGTGGTCAGCAGAATGAAAGGCGTGAAATGAGAAAGATCTTAAAAGGGGTCATGATATTCGTAATAGCTGCAGCGGTCATAGTTTTGGGGATCAACTTTATTGTAGTGGGTTCTGCGGGGGGCGACATTGCTGCAGCGGTAGACAGCGAAGACGTGTCTCTGGATGGCAGTGAGCTCGCTGTGCTGAAGGATCAAAATGCGGATTGTATACTGATTTTGGGAGCCGGAGTCAGGGCTGACGGATCTCCGACGCTGATGCTGAAGGACCGCCTGGATGTGGGACTGTATCTGTACAAACAGGGCGTCAGCAAAAAGCTGCTCCTGTCAGGAGACAACGGGCAGATCGAATACAATGAAGTAAAATGCATGAAGGAATACATGATCGACCACGGGGTGAAGGGAAAAGATATTTTTCTCGACCACGCCGGGTTTTCGACTTACGAAACTATGTATCGTGCAGGAGCCATATTCGATGTAAAAAATGCGGTGGTAGTGACTCAGGGATATCATGAATACAGAGCACTGTACATCGGTAAAAAACTAGGTATGACAGTCAGCGGAGTTGCTGCAGATCAGAAAAGATACGGCGGGCAGACGATGAGAGACCTGAGGGAGGTCGTCGCCCGGGACAAAGATTTTGTCAAATGCATATATAAACCGGAGCCGACTTATCTTGGAGATTCCATTCCCATAACCGGCGACGGAAGGGAGTCATGGTAATGAGTTCTGTGCGTGAAGAAATTTTGCAGGAACTGATGGCGGCGAAAGACGAAGCTTACAAAGAATTCAACTGCCGGCTGATACCCGGGGTCGACACTGACAAAGTTATCGGCATCCGGATACCGAAGGTCCGTACTGTTGCGAAAAAGCTGGCGAAAGAAAATTTTAAAGAGTATATCGATCAGCTTCCCCGGGACTGCATGTATGAGGAACGTATGATACACGGCATGGCCATAGGATATGCAACGCATGATTATGACGAATGGGAAGAGGCGGTGTCGCAGTTTATTCCCTATATTCACGACTGGGCTACATGCGACAGTTGTGCATCAACAATGAAGATCGTAAGGAAAGAGCCGGAGCGGGGGATGAGATTTCTCCGCAGCCTGCTGAAAGCAGACGGCGAATTTAAAAAAAGGTTTGGGCTGGTAATGATCATGGATCATTTTGTCAACGGCAGCGCGCCGGACAGGGATCCGGAATATATAAAAAGTATATTGAATGATGCGGCTGCAGTGGATACAGAAAAATATTATGTGATGATGGCGGCCGCCTGGCTAATATCTGTGTGTTTCGTGAAATTTCCGGAAGAAACCGAGGAGCTGCTGCAAAGCGGCAGGCTGGACGATGTGACGCAGAACAAGGCCATACAAAAAATAAGGGAATCTTACAGAGTCCCAAAGGAAGAGAAAGAAAGACTGAAGGAGCTGAAGAGAAAATGATATACTATTTTTCAGGTACAGGGAATTCAAAATGGATAGCAGAGGAGATCGCAAAGGGGCTCGACGACAAGGCTGTTGACATGACCAAATGCGATCCGGAAGGTGAGTGCGGTGATGATTGCAGCATATCTTCAGGCGAAAGGATCGGACTGGTGTTTCCGGTGTACGCCTGGGGGCCGCCTGAGATCGTTTCGGATTTTGCAGGCAGGTTGAAGGCAGACGGGAAATATACCTTCGCTGTATGCACCTGCAGTTCTGAAGCGGGAAATACCATCAAAATACTTTCGAAATTTTTTCCTGTAAAAGGCGCGTGGTCTGTGGCAATGCCTGCGAATTACGTTCCGTCACCGCTGGACGATGAAGAGACCATACGAAAAAAAATAACGGAAGCCCGGGAAAAGATCCCGGAGATCTGCAGTGCCGTAAAAGAAAAAAGAACGGTCACGGATGTCTGCAGAGGATCCGGAACATTTCTCAAATCTTCGTTCGGGTTCGGCGGATTCAATAAATTCGCAAGAGGAACAGGTGTGTTTTCTGTAACAGATGACTGCACCGGATGCGGTATGTGTGCAGATGTATGTCATATGGATATCATCAGAATGGACGGAGACAGACCGGAATGGAAATATGCAAAATGCTCACAGTGCATGGCCTGCATAAATGTATGTCCGGTAACAGCGATACTCTACGGAGGCAAGAAAAAAGAGCAGGATCTTGGCCGATATATGTTCGAAAGGGACGGCGCAAAATATCTGTAGTCAGTCCCGGTATTTATCCATACCGTCGTTGGCAAGCCTGTCCGCTCGGTTGTTCATATCGGTAATATAGGCAAATTCTTCAAAAGTGAAACGGGCTCCGTTCCATTCAACAAATTTATTATACAGTTTCTCTTTGTTTGTGGAAGGGTGATCCAGCGATACATGTCCTTTGACACGGAAAAAAGTAATGCTGTGCCGCTCGAGATAAGGCAGCAGCTGTTCCCACAGATCCCGGTTTTCCACCGGCTTTTTCGATGCGGTCTTCCAGCCGTTCCTCAGCCAGTTGACATACCATTTCTGTCGAAAACAATCCATCAGGTATGAACTGTCGGAATAGATCTCTATGGTCTGTCCTTCCTTTTTTACAGCCTGAAAAGCAGACAGCAGCGCAGTCATTTCCATACGATTGTTGGTAGTGTTTATCTGCCCGCCGCAAAGTTCCTTTTGGTGCTCTCCGTATTCCAGGACGGCACCCCAGCCGCCGACATTCTCTTCATTCTGATTGCCGGAGCAGGCTCCGTCAGTATATATTTTCAATACAGCCATATCATTCCTCCATCCTGTATATTATGGGGCAAAGAGGCTTTTGTGGCAAGAGGAGATTTTTGGTTCAACCTGCAGCTATTTGTGGTACAATTTAATATGTGATTCAGAGATACGAAAGGAATCAGAGAAAGAAGGTAAATGTATTTGGAATTTTGTTCTTTTTCCAGCGGCAGCAGCGGCAATTCATATATGATCAGGACCGATGAGACTGTACTGCTGGTAGACTGCGGGATCAGCGGGAAAAAAATATTTGCGGGACTGGACAGTGTAGGGCTGGAGCCGGAGGATGTAAACGGTATCCTCATCACACATGAACATTCAGATCATGTAAAGAGCCTGCGTATAGTAGCGAAGAAAAGCTGCGAGGCAATAACCTATTCAAACATAAGTACCTGGCAATATATAGCGGAGCTTGTTCCCGAAGAGCGGCAGGTAACATTCATCAGCGGCGACAGTTTTGTTGTCGGCGATATTGAAGTGCATTCATTCAGCACCAGTCACGACGCAGCCGATTCAGTCGGGTATTCGTTCAGAAGCAACGGAAGGCAGATCAGCATAGTGACCGACACAGGATATGTCAGTGAAGACATATTCGAAGAGATAAAAGACGCCGATCTCCTTGCTCTGGAGGCCAATCACGATGTGGATGTACTGCGGATGTGCAGATACCCGTATCAGGTCAAACGAAGGATACTCAGTGATGAAGGTCATCTGTCCAACGAAGCTGCAGGAGAATGCATCTGCCGTCTTGTGGAAGAAAACGACAAGGAAAGACAGATCCTTTTATCTCATCTCAGCCGGGAAAACAACACTCCTGAAATGGCCGAGATCACCATAAAAAACATACTGGAGGAAGCCGGGATACATACGGGCGGCAGACTTAAAATGGATGTAGTTGTCCGTGATAAAGTCAGCCCGGTATATCAGGTCTGAAAGAGGAAAACAGTGAATATAAAAATAATATGCATTGGGAAACTGAAAGAAAAATACTGGACACAGGCAGCAGGCGAATATGTCAAAAGACTGGGAGCTTACTGTCGCATCGAGATACAGGAACTGAAGGAAAGCCGGTCAGACGACATCAATGAAGAAGGGGAAGATATCCTGAAAAAAATCAAAAAGGAAGACTATGTCATAACTCTCGAGATCAAAGGGAAAGCCTTTTCCAGCGAGGAACTGGCCGATAAAATACAGCAGCTGGGAATCAGGGGACACAGCAGCCTGGCCTTTGTGATCGGAGGGTCCAACGGCTTATCGGAGCGGGTCAGCGGGCGGTCCGATCTCAAGCTGTCATTTTCAAGCATGACATTCCCCCATCAGATGATGAGGATCATTCTGCTGGAACAGATATACAGGAGTTTTAAGATAATAAAGAAAGAGAAGTATCATAAATGAAAAAAATACTGAGACTGCAGGGAGCACTGCTGAAAGAAGTAGATAAATATGAAAAGCTGGTGCAGGAGGAGGAAAGGGATCACTGGATACAGTGGGAACGGGTCCATCTTGTCAGTTGCGCAAAGGTAGGATATATGCTGGCACAGCATAGAGGCTTGGATCCGATCCTGTCGGCCTGCGCCTGCGCCTGCCATGATTACGGCAGGATAATAAACGGGAAACAGGAAGGCCATGCCGAATTCGGTTTCGGTCCGGTACAGGATTTTCTGAGGACAACGGAATTGTTTTCGGAAGGTGAGATCGAAGCAATAGCCATCGCTGTAAAAAATCACAGCAGAAAAAGTGAAGTGGGAACGCCGTTGGAAGAACTGGTAAAGGATGCTGATGTGATAGATTTCTACCAGTATGGTTTTGGCTTTGCAAATGAAGGACAAAAAAACCGCCTGGAAAAAATGGCAGGTGATCCTTCGTTGTCGCTTATTCAAAACTCATAGTTTATTCAAACTTTTTAGTTACATCCAGATATTTCATAAGGGTGCCGATATTGGCGTAGTAGTAAGTGTAGCGGTCTTCTCGTTTTGCATTCACCAGCCCGGATGTGATGAGTTTTTTGATATGCTGAGAGATCGTTGCCTGGGAATAATCAAAAGTCCCTACAAGATCTTTGTTGCAGACTCTTGCCAGAGATTTGTTGCAGGCCATGATATGCCTGAACATACGGATCCTGGCAGGATGTGCAAGTGCATCGGAGCATTGGGCCATCAAAGAGACCTCATCATCGAGTATTTCGTCATTGTCTTTTCGTATACGCATAGTTTTCTTCCCTTCCCCAAACTGTATAAAACATCGTCTAATTACGATACAACATTACAAAGCATATGTCAATACCTTGAAATGCCCATACAAGTATGGGATAATATAAAAGTCGGACGATCCGACAGCGGAGAGATTTTTATGAAAAATAACAGATACAAACTGGGCGGGCTGAAGACTGCTGTTATAGGCCTTGTGGTAATCGCGCTGGATCAGCTGGCTCTTGAAGCTGTCAGGATGTTCAGAACATGGAATTTGGCAGAGTTCGGCTATATGGGCCTTTTACTGCTGTCATGGTTTCTGATCCTGATGGGGACCAACAAGATCAAAAAATATCATCCGGCTTTTGCAAGGACAATGATATGTGCAGCGGTAATGATGGCTGTTGTTTTTATCGAAGCAATGATGGCATACGGTAACATTAATAATAATATGGGCGATCAGGCATTTATTTCTTTCAATGTGATGCTGATGAACTACATTACCATCATAGGGATGTTTTACACATACTACCGTTTGCTGCAGGGGGCGGCTTCTCTGGCCAGAAGGAACGGCAGCGAGAAAATCGCAGTAAAATGCGATGGCAGAGGGAAGAAATCATTTGTGATAATAATGATCTGTTTCATACTCATACCGATTTCAGGGAT
This sequence comes from Eubacteriaceae bacterium, assembly GCA_034927505.1. Lineage (GTDB taxonomy): Bacteria > Bacillota > Clostridia > Peptostreptococcales > Anaerovoracaceae > RUG100. Next base: position 50,272 of record JAYFPY010000004.1, on the reverse strand, counting down.
GTTCGATCCGAATATAGAATACGCAGCAACCGGAGTGATGGGGCTGATCGTGCTGGCAGCACAGCTGCGTCTGTGCATGCTCATGCTTCGGGCGTACGACAAGGTCTATGGAAAGGAAGTAAGATAAATGGAATATAAAATACAATACAGGCTCAATGGATTTTTATGGTTCGGGCTGGGCATGGTCATCGATGCAGTCGCAGGGCTGTTCATGCTGCTGGACTTGGGATATAGTTATTACTTTACTTTCATAGGAGTATCCGGAGCGGCGCTGATCGCCGAGATCATCGGAGTGTCTCTGGTGGGAAGCTACGGCCGGGGCTTTATTTGGGGCCGGGGCTTTGTAATAACTGCGGCTATCCTGAAGGGTCTGTCGTATCCTCTGGGGATACGAGGGATCATGACAGGATCGACGGCGCTGATGGTGTTTGCACTGGCGATCGACTTTGCCTCAGTTATAATACTCATGCTGGGCATATACAATTATATGAACGGAGCCGGGGCGCTGGCAGAAAAAAACAGGGATGAAAAGACCGGTAAAAGGATGACATACGCAAAGAAACTGTATATGGGCCTGGTCGTATGCGCGCTGGTCCTGGGGAGCTTTTTTGCATCAGGCCGGAGCACCATTTCAGGCGGCATCGGGATGGCAGCGCAGATGCTGCTGATAATCGGAGCGGCACTGGTCAGCTTGAGGCTGATACAGCTGGCAGCGGACTACAGCGGAAAAGAAATAAAATAGGGGAACGAAAATGAAACTGATAATGTTCAAGGGCATATCTAATACAGGAAAAACTACAACAGTGACAAAGGTGATAAAAGGCCTTTGCGGCAGAGGTTTTTCAGTGGGATCGGTAAAGAATATACACTTTGAGGGTTTTACCATGGAAACGGAAGGGACCGACACCGACCAGCACAAAAAAGCGGGAGCTCATCCGGTGACGGCAAGAGGTCTGTCAGAGACGGACATAATGTTACCCGGATCTGCTGACATCGAAGAAATACTGGAAAACTATACTAATGACTGGGTCGTGCTGGAGGGAAACTCCGGAGCCAACTGCCCTAATATAGTTACCGGAAAATCCACTGAAGAACTGGATGAACAGATCAATGAACTGACCATCGGGATCGCCGGAGTGATCTCAAAAGAGATGAAAGAATATAAGGGGCTGCCTGTGTTCAATGGCATGGACGAACCGGAAAAGCTGTTGGATTTCATAGTTGACAGGACGCCGGAGCGTATGCCCAACTACGATAAAGACTGCTGCATCGCATGCGGTGATTCCGGATGCAGAGGTCTGCTGGCAGATATGCTGCAGGGCAAAAGAGACAGGTCGGAATGTATCGTGGATGATGGGAATGTGAAACTGTTTTTTGACGGTGAGGAAGTGATGATCGTAGATTTTGTAAAGGACATAATGAAAGGTTCCGTCAAAGGCATGATCAGTAAACTGAAGGGATACAAAGACGGTACCGAAGTGACATTGAAATTCAAGTAGTTATTTTTTTATGCGGATGCGGGTGCCGATTTTTGACAGACTGATCTCGTCGCAGCCGATGGACTCGAACTGTGTAGCCGGTATGTCGCCGGGCACAAGACCTGACAGTTCATCCACACCGTAATCAAACAGAATATCGGATAATGGAGTGCTGGGACCTACTATTACGGTCCTGGCATTTTTACTGAGTTCCAGCAGCCTAGGCAGAGTTTTGTTGGTAAAGGCAGACCCTGTGATGAAAACAAGGTCCTGCTCCGGTAAGATATATTCGCAGGCTGAATCGGGATAATCCCCCGGTTCGGGAAGCCGTTCTAAAATAGAGACTTGGGAAATGTCAAGAAGGGATCGTTCCAGCATGCGGAAGTGTCCGATGACGGCTACTTTTTTTCCTTTTGCGAATTGGGCATAATCGTCAAAAGTATTGCCGGTCCTGACAGCGTCGCCGATGCCGTCTGCAGCAAAATCACTGTGGCTCAGCCATGCATTGAGCGCAGCGGTACCTACGCCTGCAGTCATGAAATCCCAGTCTTTGCACAGTGCAGCGACTTCTTTCAGACTGCGGCCTTCCAGATGATCGTAGGTCGGTATGGAAAGATGGGCTTCGTTGATAGTGACTGCGATCCCGGTCAGATCGCCGGCTTTGACCAGGGTCCACGTCGGACCTTGATGTACGCAGTCGACAGTAGGCCCTTTCGGTATTTCAGCTAACAGTTTGTCGTAAATATCCCACATAAAAACTCCTCTATTTTTTTCTTCAGTATCGCATAATTATTTGAAGATCGATCCGGCATGTCCAAGATAGAAATAATGTGGCCGTCGAACCTTTCTGTTATATCTTTTCGAAGGCGGCTGTTCATTTCAGAAACAGTTTTCGGGTATCCGGCCTTGGCGCTCATGAATCTGGCTTTTTCATTGAGCTTGATCACACCGATACAGGGGACGTCTCCGCCCAGTATCTCATACAGATTTTCCCGGAACTCCGGGACCAGCAGCTCAGAGCCTCCGATCTCGTCCAGCAGGATCAGATCCTTATCTTTTGCTGCCTCTAAAAGTTCTACGCCGAACTCGGAAAAGATCTCCGGATGTTTTTCAGAGCCATCTCGGGTGCGTATCTGAAAGATGCCCGGAAGAGACAAGTCGGATTCCCGCTGCAGGCAGAAATCGCCTGCTTCCGTGATACGATAAGCCGCCGGTATTTCTCCCGCACGCATGAGTCGCTGTGAGGAAAAGCCGCCCAGTCTGTCTTTGTACGGTTCCAGACATTTTCTCAGTAAAGTTGATTTGCCCTGTTGTACGGGTCCTTCGATGAATAGATGTTTCATGAAGCGATTATATCATATCGGGGAAGAAAAGCGCGAGTTTGTTTTTGCGGCAAGTTGAAATGCAGACGGCCAGCCAGTATAATATCAATAGAAGAGCAAGATACTGCCACAGTATTTTAGACAATGATAAACAGCCAGGCCAGAACCGTAAAGAATACCTTAACAACAAAGAGAAATAAGAAGAGCCGAAGCGGCTCGAAAAGCATCCAATATGATAGATAAATGTTGTCATTATGATAAAAAGAGAAAATAAATACGGGAAATTGCAAAGTATGTTGGCGAGCCAACATGCTTTTTTTGAATGATGAAGTATAATGTCAGTCTGATTAAGTCTTAAGAATTATTGATAGATTTGCAAAACAGATTGTAAAATGAAGGGAGAAAAGATGTACACAGATAATACTGTGAGAAAGAAATCTCAGAAAATGTTAGCGATGTTCATTACTTTAGTAATGATAATGTCGCTGTTTGCAGGCATGACATCGAAAGCTTCGGCAGATGACACTGCAAAATTGAAAATCGCATACGGAAGCGATACTGCAACAGTTACGGAGGATATGTATAATTCCCTGACACCTGTAACTGCAACATACAGTTCGCTAAATAAGAAGGGCGTAGACAGCAGCGAATATACAGGAGTTAAACTTGCGGATATTCTTGCAAAGGCGAATATAGATGTATCAAAACTGGATGAAGAGCAGATAATAACTGTTAAATCTGCAGCGGATGACGTTTCCAGAGATATGACGGTAAAAGAGCTGTTTGGAACAGATCGATATTCGTTTACTTTGAAGGACGGAGCGCTGGTCGATGACGATACAAAAGTCAAAGTGGATCCAATAATTACAAAAGATACAGGAATGCTGGTATACGGTCAAACGGGAACGAAGGACTTTAATAAAACAAACTGGATCAGCGGTCTTTTCAGCACAGAGAAAACCACCATTTCCGTTTCAAAAAATGAGTGGGATGGAACCGCAGGGACCGGATTTGAATCCGGAACAGGGACCGAGGCAGATCCTTATATCATATCAAATGGCACACATATGGCTTATCTGTCATCGCAGGTAAACAGCGGGAACACTTTCGATGGGAAATACATAAAACTGTCAAAGAACATCGATCTCAATGACAAGGAGTTCACGCCGATAGGCGGCGGTGCTAAACTGGAAGACGGAACTGCAACTTATAAATTCAAAGGCACCTTTGACGGTAACGGTAAAACGATAAAAAATCTTAATATTAATGCGAAGACAGTTGACGGAGCAGAACCTAATTTCACAGGTCTGTTCGGTTTCAACGCCGGGACAATAGAAAATCTTACGGTTATAGGAGCGGTAACATGTACATCTACTGAAGGCAAAAGCACGGGTGTAGATCCTACATCGGATTTTGTAGGCAGCGTTGCCGGATTCAACTGCGGCACTATCAAAAGGGTAATATCAAAAGTGGCTTTGACAGCATTGTGGTCGGGTAATGTCGGCGGGATCGCCGGATTCAATGCTGCAGAAAAATGGAGAGATTCTACAACCGGCAAGGATATCAACAGAACAATAGATGGAGCTGAAGGACTCATCACTGAATGCGGCAATGAGGGATTCATCAAGTCATATAAAAAGATCGGAGGTATCGTCGGAGAGACCGAAGGTACCGTTTCAAAATGTTATAATCACGGAAATATATATACACAGTTCAGCGGCAGCGGCAATGGACAGGCAGGTATTGCAGGGCGAACAGGATGTAATAATACTGAATGGGGAAACGGCCACATAGTGAACTGTTATAACACCGGTGCAGTAAACACAAAAGCACTTGAGGCCACGCCAAATTACTTCGACAGTCGATGGATAGCAGGGATAACCGGATTCACAAGTAAATCTTCAACTGTAACTAACTGCTATACTGTTGGGACCATATACCAAGGATATAAGGACTACTGTGCAATTGCACCAAGAGGAGATGCAACAACAACTCTTGTAAACAATTATGCATTGGATACGATCGCATATTATAAAGATTTTGAAGGAGATACTGCAAGAAACGGTATCAGGAAAACAGATGCTGAAATGAAGGCGGCATCATTCCTGACGGATCTGGGCGGCGCATATGTTGCTGACAAGGCAACTAACGTAAATAATGGCTATCCGATACTCAGGTGGCAGTCGGACAGTACAGCTACGGTCACGAAAGTGGAGATGAAAAGTCAGCCGACAAAAACTGACTATGTCGAAGGACAGACATTCAGTGATGCCGGAATGGTGCTGACAGCAACATACAGCGACGGTACTACTCAGAATTTGACTGCGGTAGATTATAAGATAAGCAACACTGATGAGCTGAAACCGACAGATACAAAAGAAACTGTCAGCGGTACTTTTGAAGGAAAAGATTTTTCCTTTGATACTAATATAACGGTTACAGAAAATCAGCTGGACTCAGTAGGTATAACAACTGCACCTACTAAAATGTACTATGCGGCAGGTGAGAAATTCGACTCAAAAGACATGAAGCTGACGGTAAGCTATACAAATGGAAAGACCGAGGCCCTTACGGAGGGTTTCACGTGTACAGACACAGCACTGACAACAGGGACGAATACCATTACGGTAAGTTACAAGTATAAAGATACGACAAAGAGCGACACCATAAAGGTGGAAGCGTTGGACATGACCAATGCACCGAAACAGGACGCAGCGGGCACATATCTTATTACAGGTGCATCAGAGCTACAGGCATTTTCCGATATGGTAGGAAAAATGGGAAAGACAGATATCAATGCAAAGGTAACAAAGAATATAGACCTTTCCGAGATAAAGTATACGCCAATAGGAAGAACACTGAGTATAACGATAGAGACCGGCAATGGAAAAAAACCGTACTATTCAAAGCAGTTTTATTACAATGGAACTTTTGACGGAAGCGGTAAAACCATTAAAATGGGAATGGATTCTACAACAGCGTATACAGGGTTGGTAGGAGTATTAAGCAATGGTGCGGTAAAAAATGTAATTACTTCGGGGAATGTAAAATCTACAGCATCATATACCGGAGGTATTGTTGCACAGATCTACGGCAGCGGAACAGTTTCCGGATGTATAAACCGAGCATCAGTCAGCGGATCATCACAGACTGGAGGAATTGTAGGAGTAGGGAGCTCGAATGCTTCAAAGGTCATCAACTGCAAGAATACTGCAAAGGTTGCGGGCACTTCGTTTATCGGAGGAATAATCGGACAGAGCAATAAAACTACTGTTACTAATTGCATCAACAATGGAGATGTAACAGCCACGGCCGGAAATATCGGAGGAATAGTCGGAAATGCAGGAGAGGCAGTGTACAAGTGCGGCAATACCGGAGATATAAGCGGAACCAGCAATATAGGAGGAGTTGCCGGAAACTATGCTTCGCCAAGCGGTACTGCTGACAATCTTTACAACACTGGCGAAGTAAAGGGGACTTATTCAGTAGGCGGAATATATGGGACAGGATATATAAAAACAACTACAAATTGTTTCAACCTGGGTGCAGTAACTGCTTCAGAAGGAAGCGCAACACAGGGTGTCGGCGGAATAGTCGGGACACAGGGCAATTATGTGACAGACATGACGAATTGCTATAATGCAGGAATTGTAACGGGCAGTAACGGAACTGTAAAAACCGGATCGATAATGGGATATACGCCTAAGGATGCGAGCATAAGCAATACATTCTATCTGACAGGTACAGCAGCATCGTCCGTTGGAGGAAATTCAGCAGCAGCAACAGTAACTGACAATTCGGCAGTAAAGACATCAGACGAACTGAAAGTACTGGCGGGGACTTTGGGTGAAGCCTATACGGACACATCCGGATATCCACAGTTCACATGGGAATGGTCAGACTGGTTCTATAGCGGAATGGGAGATCTTCAGGAAAAATTGGAAGAAGCTGATAAAAACAGTCAGATGCAGCTAGATGAGATCGACGATCTGAAAGCACAGCTGGCCAGCGTAAAGGTGGCTTCACCGATAACAGTGACAGCAACAGCAACCTCGTACAATAGCGGTAAAGTGTCATGGAATATGGTCAGTGCCGCACAGGGTTATGAAGTGTATCGATCGACCAGTGCGAACGGAACATATTCACTGATATCAAAAATAAGTGATCCAAAGACAGTTTCTTTGAGCCAGACAGGTCTGCAGTGCGGAACAACGTATTACTACAAAGTAAGAGCGTTCAATACGTATTCAGATTCAAAGGCTCAGACACACACAGTTTACGGAAATTATTCGGAAGTGAAAGGGCTTAGACCGACACCTGCAAAGACAAAAATCAAAACAAAAGCAGGTAAGAAAAAGCTGACAGTGTCATGGAAGGAAGTAAAAGGAGCTTCAAAATATCAGGTTTCCATATCGACTTCCAAGAAGAAGACAAAAATAGTCAAAACATTGCCGGTAAGCAAAAAAAGCTACAAAAAAACCAAGCTGAAAAAAGGTAAAAAATACTACGTAAAAGTAAGAGTTTACCGTACAGTAAATAAAACAAAAGTCTATGGCGGATGGTCTTCTATCAAGACTGTAAAAGTAAAATAGACTATACAAAATCAAACCCAATGATCCATTTGGGGCTGACTCACAATGAGGCAGCCCCTTTATGGGTTTTATGAACAGAAAGAACAAATGGTTAGAAACAATCATCAAAAAAGAAAAAGAACGATTGCCGCTGCAGTTATTTTAATGTTCATTTTGACATGCCTGTTGATACCGCAGAAGGCGGAGGCAGGAAATCTAAAAATAAGTGCAGGATTCTATGGAGGCCCGTATTACGAAGTTGGAAATTACACCGAGACCGATATGAAAAATTTGGCCGGTACAGAAATATACACATATTCAGGGATAGACAGCGGGCATTTTGCACGCGTTTGCTACGGATGGGGGCCCAGTCTGGAAAACCTGATAAACGACTGCAACATCGATCTGGGATCTGTCAACTATCTGCATATGAAAACATCGGACAACTACGGGGAATCCACTACGACTTTTTCGGCCAACGATCTTTTGAAAAGCAGATACTATTTGCCAAACCAGGCAAGAGAGATGCCGTCCAACGGTCAGATCTCTGATTTCAGCTTTTCCAAATACGGAGCGGGTGCAGAATCCGTTCCTACTATCCTTGCAATAGCATGTACTGAATTCAGCAGAGACGAAGCACTGCGGATAAACCAGGGAGGCAGCTACAAGCAGTACAGCACGGGAGATCTGCCAAAAGATTTTCAATATCGACTGATATATGGTCAAACTGACGATGGCAGTGAAAATGTACAAAGCAGCGGAAAATGGGTATACGAGATGGAAGTGCAACTCAAGGGCAGTCCCGGTCTCAAAATCGAAAAAAAATTGATCTCGGGCAGCAAGGATAAAAAAGGCAGCAAGTATCAGCTGACATGTACAGTATCATTGCCTGAGTCCTATAGCTATTTATCGAAAGAATCACTGGCAGCTTTGAAAAAGCAGGTGCTTTCAAATATCAAGGTATCAGGATACGACAATAGTATTGTCAGTGTTACCGGACTGGCTGAAGGATCCATGCTGAAGGATGGAAAGTGTCAGGTGGAAATCGTCGGAAAAGGAGATACTTCTATGCAGTTTTCATATACTCGAAAGGAATACAGCGGACAGACAACAGCGTCTTCACAGGCCGGGATGACAGGGATAGGGTCAGACGACTCTGACAACAAGAAAGATCCCGGAAATGGAGGAGGCGGCACAGGAAATAATGACGATGATAAAAAAGGGAACAATGGAACTGGCAATAAGAAGAAGGGCGATGGCAGCAATGATCAGAAAGGTGATAACGGAAATCAAAATCAAAACAGAGGGTTGAAGATCGCAGATAAAAAGACATCGAATGCAATTGCTCAGGCTGAGAACAAAGCTTTCGAAAGCAATGACAGTAAGAACTCAACAGGAAACCAATGGGTAGAATTCGATCCGGAAAATGCTTCTGTGGATTTTTCATCCGAATCAGGACTGAACGGGTTGACTGCCGCTGCCGCCGGACTGCTGCTGGGCGGCGGAGTAATTGGAGAAATATTGTTTTTCAGACGTTCTGCGGGAAAGAGAAGTATTGCAGATATTATTTTAAAACGGAAAGGATGATAAAAAAAGAATGTTTTCATTAAGTAGTTTTAGTGATGTATTGAGAAGTGTCTCGGAAGGACTGAGATGGCCGGTAATAATATTGTTGATAATTTTACTGGCAGCAACAGTGGTGCTGATAGGAACGATCATAGCGGAGGTATTTACCGAAAGGAGATATTTGAAGGCTGACATGCCGCATATGGTGGATGACATCAGAGATGAGTCAAAAGAAATAAACCAAACGATCAAAGAAGGAAACCTGTTGAAACGACAAAAGGCTGCACTGCTGGAATTGACAAGGCATAGTAATTTGAGCAGTACAATGCGGGAGAGTCTGGCAATAAGGCTTTTGAGCGAAGAGCAGGCCATATATGACAGACGTGTCAAGGTAACAGATTTTATTGCTAAAATAGGACCGATGCTGGGTCTTTTAGGTACATTGATCCCGCTCGGGCCGGGGATCATTGCGCTGGGACAGGGTGATACGAATACATTGTCGCAGTCACTGCTGACGGCATTTGATACAACGATCGCAGGTCTCGCAGCAGCAGCTATAGCACTGCTGATTTCATCGATCAGAAAAACCTGGTACAGTAATTATATGTCAGTGCTTGAGACCTTGATGGAATGCGTACTTGAAGAAGAAAACCGGGAGGAGAAAGATGCTTAGACGATTTGGCAGCGGAAGATTGTCGACCGCATCCAGAAAAAGCCAGGAAGATGTAAATCCGATGGATGGAGTATCAAATCTGGTAGATGCCATGCTTATTTTGGCGGTAGGTATAATGCTGGCGCTGATAATGCATTGGAACGTTGACGTAACATCTGTACAGAACGTTGAAGAACTCAATAATGCAGAAAACCTGAACGACAAACAGGTAGAAGAAGTAGAAAACAACAGCGGCCTTCAGGAAAAAGGAGTTGTATATCAGGATCCGGATACCGGCAAATACTACGTGAAAGTCGAAGGGAAAAACAAATGAGAAAACAAAAAGCGGTATTGCTGATCCTTATCATGATCTTGTCCTGTATTGCAGCAGGCTGCAGTGCAGAGGTCACAGCTGATATTTCCGACTACGGCAAAACAGAGATACAGATAACGGGGATAAAAGACAAAGCTTTTAAAATCACTCCGGATCAACTTGCGGACCTGAAATGTACAAAAGCTTCGGGGGAAGTGGAATCCACGAAAAAAACTGTTACGGCTGTCGGACCCACACTGGATACCTTTCTGGAACAATATGGCCATGGACAGACCGACTATGACGAAATCATTTTCATTGCTTCAGACGGGTATACAACGGTTTTGGACAATAGTTATTTAACAAATCATGATTCGATAATACTGTCGGTTGCCAATGGGGAAAAAGCGCTGAATGATTCTGAAAAACCGCTTAGGCTGCTGATACCGGACGGAAAATCCAGTGATTGGACTAAAATGATCGTAAAAATACAGTTCAAAAAGTAAACTATTGTCAAAAATATTGTTCAAACAACATTCGTTCCCGAGAAACTGAGGTATAATGAAGCATTAAGGAGTTTGATGATTCATTACGTTATGGAAAAAGAAATTAGTAAAAAATCTTTAATAAGATATTTGAGGCAGGCACCGCTGTTCAAAGGTCTTACTGAAGCGGAGTGCAGCATTCTTTGTGATGAGCTCGCACCTACATTTGAAGAATATAAAAGAGATGCGATCATTATTCATGAAGGTGAAGAAGAAACCGATATAGGAATAGTGATCAACGGCAGTATACGGAGTGAGAAATTCCATATGGAAGGTGAAATACATCTTGTGGATATGCATGAACAGGGTGAAATCATAAGTTTGGACAATGTTTCAACTGAAAGCAAGATCTCGCCGGTGACCTTTGTGGCAGCTTCTGAAGAAGCGGTCATTTTGGCCATAAACGGAGACAGACTTCTTACGTGTTCATACCGCAACATCATAATGCGCAACATAATAAATATACTGGGGAATGAAAGCATTAAAAAATTATACAAAATAGATGTTTTGTCACATGCAGGTATGAGGGACAGGGTCCTGACATATTTGAGGATAATGTCGCAGAAACACGGCGGCGGCAGTTTTCATATTATGATGACACAGAATCAGCTGGCAAACTATCTGTCAGTGAACCGATCCGCTTTATCCAATGAACTCAACAAAATGAGGCGGGAAGGAATATTGGATTTTAAAAAAGACAAGTATATTCTACTGAATAAATAAATCACGGGTGAAAAATGAAAACACAAAGGAAAGCGGCAGCCATTGCGGTCATCACTGTACTGATAATAATGCTGCTCTGCATGTGCGGATGCATGAACAAAAAGGCGGCACATACAGATCATGCAGATGACGAGGGGTCGAAATACGGAACAGGGAATTACCTGTACAGCAGTGTGACTGTTACAGGTACAGGAATGGGCAAAGAAAAAATATGTTCAGTAAAAGATATTGAGGAAACCGCATATGAAAACAGCGACATTGGATACTCGGGAAAGTACAGCCTTTTGACCAGCGGCGGAGTTTTTTCAAAGAGAACTTTTACAGGAGCAAGATTGTATGAATTTCTTGTAGATCAGGGAATGAGTAAAAATCTGGATAAAAATACTCCTGTTACGATCGTATCTACAGATGGATATTCCAAAACTATTTTGATCAGCGAAATCAAAAAAAACAAGTACAATTATTACAGCACTATGGATGCAAAAAAAACAAGAGGGAAAAGAGTCCCGGTTTTATTGTCCTTTGGAAGCGACAATGTGCCGCTGGTCGGCCCGACAGGCAGTCAGAAAATCGGCAAGAAAATGACGGAAAAAGATGGATATGTCAAAGATGCAGACAATATCGGCGGGCCGGTCAGACTTACAATAGGGCAGACAGATCCACAGCAGTATAATGCACCGGACAATGTCAAATGGGTAAGCAAAATAATCGTCGGCAAAAAAAAGAATTATACACAGCACAGCAAAAAAGCATCTGAAGAAAAGACTGTAAAAATCAGTGTCTATGATAAAGATGCAAATAACAAAAGACTCAGCAGTTCATGGTGTACCATAGCAGATGTAGAAAAGTATGCTGCCAAAAAAACGGGAAACTGCATCAGGAATTACTATGGTGAAAAAAACTTTTATGAAGGTGCATACCTGTGGGGATATATCAAAGAGAAAGCAGATCTGGCCGCACAGGAAGGAAAAGTAAAATTTTCTTTTGCTGACGGCAGCAGCGAGACCATAGACATGGAATACCTGAGAAATCTGTCGGGCGACAGTGAAGATTATACTACGAAAAAAAGCGGCAAAACCATTACGGGCACGATGCCGGCCCTGGCTTACAGTATAGATGGAGAGCCTACTGAGAAGGACAGGATATACGCTATACTGCCTGCTAAAAAGGATATAAAAAAAGGAACAACAAAGAAGGAATGCATTTCTATCGATATCTATGCAGGGAAAAAACTCAGCGACAATCCCAATGCAGAGAAAACGATAACAATAAAGGGCAAAGGGATACAAACCAGCATAACTTACTCCGTGGCTGAATTGGAAAATATGCCGGAGATTACAAAGACTGTAAAGGGCTATACAGGAGTCGCTGTTTACGACCTGCTGCAGGATGCAGGCATGACGGTGGATGCATATTCAGTAACATTTGAAAATGATAATGAAACAATAAAATTGAAACTAAACTCGTTGAAAGATGGAAATTACATAATTGCTACACGTAAAAACGGAAAAGCACTTTCCGATAAAGAAGGTTCTGTATGTCTGGCAGGAGTTGTCAAACTAAATGAGCTGGACAGCATGAACGTAGGCATACATAAAGGACAATGGACTCACAGCAAGGGAGACTACAGAAAGTACCTTGATACGAAATTGAAAATAAGCGGATCTGCAGTGGAAGGCAAAACATACAAACTTAGTGAAATCGAAGCATTGACCGGTAAAAATACCGTTAGACAGTCTTTTGCCGCATCGGCAGGAAGCAATGGATATCAAGGGGCAGTCTTGAAAAAGTTGATCACTAAAAATCTGAAAAAGGGAATAAAGACACCTGCAGGGATCACTGTGATCGGACAGGATGGATATAAAAAAGAAATACCGGTCGATGATGTCTGGAATGGAATAGACAGCAGATATCAGGAAGGTCAGCATAGGGACATTATTTTAGCTTACAGTATAGACGGAGTTCCTCTGGTGCCGACAAAGAAATCTGAAGGATACAACGGGAGCAACGGTTTCGGCCCTCTGCGACTGATAGTGGAAAATCAGGTATCCGGATGGGTAAAGAATGTCAAAGAAATAAGTGTAAGCAAGTAAACGGGAGGAAAAATGAAAAAAATATTTGCAGTTATAATATGTCTTGTGATCGTATTCACTATGGCATCGTGCGGCAGCAGCCAGGGCGAACCGAATGTCGGAAGCATAGAAAAAAGTTCAGATACGGTGTTGACGGTGACCGAGGAAGGGTCAGATACGGGAGCATATTACTCCACCGATACTTTGAAAAAAGTCGGAACTGAAAAAGTCATATACAGCGGCCGTAACAAGAAAACCGGAAATGACAGAGCAGTGGAAACATATACGGGTGTAGACCTGAAAAAGCTGCTGGAGGATGCCGGATTCAAAAAATATGAAACTGTAAAAATCTCATGCAGCGATGGATATACCAGAGAGTATGAGGTCGAAAAACTGTATGATCTATATTATTTCAAAGACAGCACAGCATCAAAGGGCGAAAAGGTATCTCCAATGATAGCTATAGTAAAAAAAGGTACAAAGCTGGGAAACAATAAAGATTTTGATCCAAATGACGGAACACCGCTACGGCTGGTGTACGGGCAGGAAAAATACGACAGCAGAGAAACAAAAGATTATAACATGCAGGGCTGGGCCGGATATGTCGAAAAAATAGAGGTAATAAATAAATGAGCAAAGTCCTGCAAAAATTTTCAGTATATGATCTGGTTGTAATGGCGATCATGGCGGCGGTCGGGATAGCAATAAAACCGGCAGTGGTGCCTCTTGCGCATCTGGTGACCGGACCGTTGATGATCCCCAGCGGAGCATTGGCAGGCGGTCTTTATATGATGTGGCTAGTAATAGGATATGGCATCGTCAAGAAGCCGGGTACGGCAACGATCATATCGATCGTGCAGGCCATACTGGTTTTGATCACAGGCGTAGTTGGTTCGCATGGTATCATGAGTCTGTTTACTTATATTGCACCGGGTATCGCTATGGATCTGGCATTGCTGATCACAGGCCATAGAGTATGCTGTCGCGGCTGTGCAGTACTGGCCGGGGCAGTTGCAAATGTGACAGGTACTGCCTGCGTAAATATTGTATTTTTTCAGGCACCGGGCGTGTATCTGGTATTGATTTTAGCTGTAGCTCTTCTTTCGGGTGGAGCAGGCGGACTCATTGCATGGGAATTGCTGAAGGTAATGGACAAGTATCATTTGATAAAAAGGAGGGCTGCAGGATACAGTGGAAAAGAGAAGAAAACTGAAACTGGGGAATAAAGCCGTCATCATATTTTTTGCAGTGCTGACAGCGGTGATCATTATTACCGCTGCTGTTAATATGACCAACAACAGCAGCAGTATCGGCGGTGGGAAAAATGTGCTGACTGTGTCTGGCGAAAACTCTGCAGGGAAAACAAAAACGATAAAAAAATATACCATGAAAGAAATCAGGAAACTGGAAAGCGAAAATGTATATGCCGACCTTGAATCTTCCTCAAAAGCAGATGAAAAAGGTACATTTACAGGAGTTTCAGTGATGGATCTGTTGAATGATTCCGATCCGAATCTTGTGAAAGAGTATAAAACATTTATTTTTACAGCCGGTGACGGCTACTCTTCTGCAGCATCACAGAAAGAAATCAAAGAAAAGAATAATATCATTGCAGCTTATTCAAAAAATGGAAAGACATTGACCGAGTACAGCAAGGGCGGCAGCGGTCCGCTGCAGGTAATTTTTGCCAAAGACACCTACGGAAACAGGAGCACGAAGTATTTAGTGAAAATAATTTGTAAAAAGTGAGTAAAGTGTTGCTCAAACAACGACATAAAATGCAGTTTTCTGATAGAATCGAACAGGATGGTTATTTTTACTTTTGTATAACGGAAAGGAGAGCACGGGAGACCGTGCAAAAAGAGATGGATATCACTTGTTCAAAAAGAAATAAAATCATTGCCGTCATATTGACACTGGCAATGGTTATGTCATGTTTTGGTTTTATGCAGACTGCTACAGCAAATGCAGCATCGGGGAAATCACCGGCAACAGCAGGGACCAATATCAAAAATGCAGTATTCTATATTGCAGTTGATGCCGACAATAACGGAACAGTTACCGGCGACACAGATAAGATCTACTACTACACACTTGACGAGATCAAAGCTTATGGCGATCAGGTCGGCTATCACTATGGCAATCATGGCGAAGGCGAAACAGCAGCCATCAAAGGTGCAAAGCTTTCAAATATGATATCAGATCTGAAAGATGTAACGGTCGATGAAGACTGGATGATCCAGTACGCTGAAGAGGATGCATTCCATGCAACTCAGGACAGCTATAAAGATACTGTCAAAAGTTTGACGGATACGAGCAGCACGCCGAAAGAGACTATTATAGGATATCAGTGCAAGATGACTTATGACAAGCCGGATGCAAACAATGTAAATGATACACAGTTCTATGATTTCACAACATTTGTAGAACCGTCGCTGCTGAGAGCTTACAGACAGACCAACTCAGCCAACTCATCAGTACTTAAAAATTTCATGGGAGTTGTGATCAGTAAAAGCGGTAAAACTCTTAAAGGCGACAGCGGATATACCGAAAAGAGCATGAGTGATGATGATTACGGCATGCAGGTAGCAGACGATAAAGATATATACGGAGTACCGACAGGAATGAGATGGCCTGCAAGACCGAGAGTGGATCTGGCATATGCAAAACTGTCGAGCAAAATACAGAGCAGAGGATTCAACGGAGTTTCCGTATCTGTAAAAGCTGCTGAAAAGGCAGAGGATCAGACAGTAGAATTCTACTGGACAGAGACACCGTATTTTAAAACGAACATAAACGGAACAGCAAAAAGCCTGCTCAGATCGGAACTGATAAACGGTTCTGCACAGGTACCTGCACAGCCGACTGCAAGTCCGAACAAATACTGGGGATACAACAAACCTATGTATGTAAGATACAACGGACAGTGGCTGAAGGATCTGCTGACTGTGCCTGCGGGACAGAAGGCATATGTGATCAAGGCAGACGGAAGCATGCAGGATATAACTGCTTCTATAAACAACTATTTTGTAGCTTACAGCTATCAGCAGTCGAAGAGATCAAGCAACATATGGGACTATAACAGGAAAACTGTTAATTACGATCATTCAGTCCTGGTCGATACGACAAGTGCAAAAGTCGAAGCCAGTGACGGCGATAGTGATTACACTCCGATATCCGGCAAAGAACCTACACTGATAGAAAATGCAAAGGCCATCATAACCGTTGGAAATGTTGCAGCACCGTCAGTTAAAAAAGCTGTAAAGGTAAAGAAGAGAAGCGCAAAGCTGAGATGGAAAAAGGCATCATCTGTAACAGGATATCAGGTCCGATACGGTAGAAATAAAAAGATAACAAAGAGCAAAAAAACTGTCACTATAAAGAGCGGAAAAACAGTATCCAAGACAGTTAAGAAACTAAAGAAAAACAAAAAATATTATTTCAAAGTCAGATCATATAAGAAGATAGAAGGAAAGACATTCTACAGTTCATGGTCAAAGACAAAATCCTTCAAAACAAAAAAGAAATAATAAAAAAGCAGTATATTTGCTCTGATAGCCGATGATAATTCATCGGCTATTAGGGTCTTATGGAGATAATATTATGAAGTCTTTAAAAAGAATGATCAATAAAGCGTTAGCGATAGTGATTGCGGCGGCAGTAGTCGCGGCGATGAGTTTCGGCACAGGATACGCTGCCGATGAGCCGGAGACACCGGGGCTGATAGTCAGCGGATCAGGGATATCCGGGCAGGAAGGATTCCAGGGGAATGTTTTCTATTTGACACAGGATGAAATGGAAACGATAAAAACAAACAAAAATGTTTCCGGATATGACATAGGTGAAAGCTGGACAGAAAATACCATTTATTCCTCCCACGAACCTCATGGTGAAATAAACGGAGTAACAGGGCACTATCATCGCAGCAAAGTAAGCGGTATAGATGTAAAAAAAATGATCGCTGCTCTGGGCACAGATACCGGCAAAGTAAAGGAGTTGACATATTATTCATCTGACGGTTACAGCGGAATACTTCGCAGCACCGGTGAAGAGAATGTGTTTGGAAACAGATATTATTTTGCACATCCGAATACAACAGCAGCAAGTGAGAATACCAGGGTGCCGCTGATCGCTCTTTATAGGGCCGACAGCATGGGGTCGACTTTTGCTGACGTGCAGGATCCGGGAGATGTGACAAGACTGCCGGCAGGAGAGAATGTCTTTGTATTCGGTCAGAAGAAGTATGATGAAGACAACAATTGTTTGTATGGAAAGTATGTTGACACAATTATTGTAGATGACCAGACCGGCATATTCAAAAACGGGAACGATTCATATTCGAATATGAATATACAGGAGATCCTGCGTGCGGGAATATATAAGAGCAAATTTTCTTATGGAGGAAACAGTTATAATGTCACGGGCCTGCCTTTGACAAAAGTCATGGAGAAAATGAATGTGACGGGGAACGAGATCGCTGTGACAGATGCGGCATCATCGAAGACGACAGTAATAACAGGATCTGATATCAAGGTTTCATTCCTGGCATGGGGCTTCTCAGACAGTACGGATACGCCTTCAGAACAGACATCGCAGTATGCTTTGTTCACACCGGGAAAGGTGATCTGGAATACGGAGAAACTAACAACAGCACCGTCAGCGCCTGCGAATACATCAGTGACCGGCAGCAGATATAACAGTATATCTTTGAAATGGAGCGCATCGGCAGGAGCTGACGGATATACAGTTTATCGTGCGGCAGGCAAGGGCGGATACAGCAAGATCGCAGAGACCACATCTACTTCATATATTGACAAAAGTCTGCTGACAGGAACAAAGTATTCATATAAAATCAGTGCCGTTAAAAAAGAGAATTTTGTTTCACTGGAAAGCAGCACCGGGAACGTCGTATCAAAAACACCGCAGCTTTCCAAGAGTTCGATCACATCTCTGAAAAAGAAGGGCAGGAAAAGTGCATTACTGAGATGGAAAAAGGTAAGCGGTGCATACGGATACCAGATCAGATACGGAACCAATAAAAAAATTACTAAAAGCAGAAAAACGGTATATGTCAAGAAAGACAGCGCAAAATCGAAAACCATCAGCAAGCTTAAAAAAGGAAAGAAATACTATTTCAAGGTCCGTGCATACAGAACTGTAAAAGGCAGCAAAAAATATGGATCATGGTCCAGTGTAAAACGCATAAAGAGGTAGGACATGAAAAAAAGAATGATGATCGCTGTACTGATATTATGTCTGGCAGCGGCAATGATGCCGGCCGGGACATATGCAGATATGGCAAAAGCAGATACATCAAATGAAGAGCTGGGACTGATCATAGACGGCAAGGGAATAACAAAGGGATGCGGATTCCAAAAGGACTTTGCTTATATCACAGCAAAGCAGATTTCGGATGCAAAGGAAAAGAAGACAGCAGAGGGCCTGGGCCTGGGCAGCTGCTGGGTCGGCGACAGAGTATTTTCCTCGTATGATCACCACATAAACAGCGACCCGATATATTATTTCAGCAGAGGTGCGGGACTGGATATAAAAACCATGCTGGAAACTGTCGGGGTCGATGGGGACTCAGCAGATAAACTGAAGATCACCGGGGCGGACGATTATTCTATCACATTTCATGCGCCGAATATTTTTGCAAACCGTTATTATTTTGCTCCGGGCAGTGAAACAGGGGAAGAGCTGAGCGGGCCCATACTGGCACTGTACAAAACGACCAACGGATACAAGTGGACTTCAGAGCAGGGGCAGGTCCCGGCTGCGGCAGAGAAACTGACGCGAGATGATAATGTGCTGATGTACGGACAGACAAGTGTCACCGAAGATACCAACTGCAGATTCATAGCAGGCGTAGATAATATCATTGCAGGCGAAGAAAAAAAGGCGATATCAACGGAAAACAATGAAGGAAGAAGTCTGACGATGACTGACATACTGCGTATGGGGATATTCAAAAACGGAAAATACGAAGGTATACCGTTCAGCAGGGTTTCAGGATCTCTGGGCATAATCAATTATGCTGAAGATGACGGCAATAAGATAACGGTAACAGACGCTGCGGGGAAAGAAACAGTAAAGGATAATAAAACAATGAGTTCCTCATTTCTGGCCTGGGGATATAATGACAGATCGGATACTCCAACGCAGCAGACCGGCAGACTCATGCTGGTCGGTGAAGACGGAGGCATCATATATAATGTTGCCTCCATATCGGTGAAGGATCCTGCAGGAAATCTTGTCAAGCCGGGCACACCGGTCATCAATAGTGTTTCGGCGAAAAATTCAGCTGTTTCACTTTCATGGAGCAGTGCGAAATATGCAGATGGATATGAAATATATCGGGCTGATACAGAGAAAGGACCATATAATAAAATGGCAACAGTTAAAGATAACCGCTGGACCGATACTGATACTGCTGTCGGCAAGACATACCGATACAGAATAAGAGCCTGTGTCGATGCAGGACAAAGCAAGATTTACGGAGATTATTCGACCGCAGCAGCTGCATCGATCCCGGTTCCTTATGCAAAGCCTGCAGCCCCATCAATATCACTGAAAAAATCAGGTTCAAGATCAATAAAGATTTCATGGAAAAAGGTCAAAGGAGCTTCCGGATATCAGATATACAGGGCGTCGAAAAAGAAGGGGAAATACAAAAAAATAAAGACGATCACCAAAGGCAGTACGAGGAGATATACGAACAAGAAACTCAAAAAAGGAAAGAGATATTACTATAAAGCAAGAGCTTACAAAAAGGTGAATGGCAAAAAGATATATGGAAACTTGTCCAAAGTGAAAGGTCTGAAAAGGTAAAATGATCACAGCAAAGAACATCACATTTGCATATGACGAGTCGCCGGAACGGCACGTCCTTGACGGCGTGTCTTTCGATTTGAAAAAGGAGAGCATCACCGCCCTGGCAGGATTGTCGGGATGCGGCAAGAGCACTCTTTGCCGTGTGATGACAGGGATCATACCATGCTGTATCGACGGTGAACTGACAGGTGAACTGACTATGGCTGGCAGGGATATGATCGGCAGGAGCCCTGCAGAACTGGGACAGAAGATCGGATTCGTCATGCAGGATCCGGACATGCAGATCGTCGCTGCTACAGTAGAAGACGAGCTGGCTTTCGGGCCGGAGAACATATGTCTTCCGCCGACGGAGATACGTCATCGGGTCGATGAAGTGATGGAACTTTTAGGGTTGAGCTACATGGCGCTGACGAGCCCTTCAAAGCTGTCCGGCGGACAGAAACAGCTGGTCGCCATCGGCTCTGTTCTGACGATGGATCCGGAGATGCTGATAATGGATGAACCTTTTTCCCATCTTGACGAAGACGGCAAGATCATGATGAAAAAAACTTTGATAAAATTGCGCAGCAGCGGCAAAACTGTTTTGATCGTAGATCATGACTACAGATCCTTGGATTTTGCAGATCGCATAATGTGGATGGAAGAAGGGAAGATCAGTGAGCATAAAGATCGATAACATCACTTTCAGATATGATAAAAAATCGGCGCCGGTGCTGTATGATTTTTCAGCCGAATTTGTCGACGGACAGATGACTGCACTGACGGGGAAGAACGGCAGCGGCAAGACCACACTGTCCCGCGTGATAATGGGGATACTGAAAGCCGAAACCGGATCTGTTTTGATAGATGGAGAGGATTCAAAGAGTCTGTCACTTGCAGAAACAGGCAGGAGGATAGGGTACGTGATGCAGAATCCGGCGCGGCAGATATTCTCCACTTCGGTCAGGGAAGAAATAATGTACGGACTGGAAAATCTGGGGCTGGAAGACGAAGAAAAAGAATCGAGGGCGAAAGAGTATCTTGATTATTTCGATCTGTCGGGAAGAGAAGATGATTTTCCGTTCAGCCTTTCTCACGGTGAAAAACAAAGACTGGTCCTGGCGTCGGTCCTGGCTATGAAACCAAACTGGCTCATGCTGGATGAGCCGACAGCTTCTCTGGACTATATGCGCAGGGAGCAGCTGGGAGAATACCTTTTAAAAATAAATCGGGAACAGGGCTGCGGCATCATAATAATCAGCCATGACAGAGATTTCGTTGAACGGTATACCAAAGATCGGGTGAAAATCGAAGGTGGCAGTCATGTTTAAATTGGACAGACTGGATCCCAGAGCAAAGATAGTAATGATAATTGCCATCTCGACGGCGGCAATGGTGGTGGACGATCTGATCATGCTGGCAGGTCTGCTTGTATTTACAGTGATACTGCTGCTGTCAGGCGGAGTCGAACCGGCCCGGCAGATAAAACAGGCGCGAGCGGCTTTTGCAATGGTCGTTTTCCTGTTCATCCTCCAGGCCATATTCGGCCGGTGGATCATCGGCGGCATGCTGTGCATACGGCTGCTGATAATAATAATGTCCGCTTTGATACTGATGACCGGCCATGTGCGGGATTACCTGCTGGCGCTGGTCCAGTGGAAGGTGCCCTATGAAATCGCCTACATGGTAATGACAGGGCTCCACTTTTTCCCTGTGCTGAAAGAGGAAGCACTGGACATATACTACAGCATACAGCTCCGCGGAACGGAGATCAAAAAGACTTCTGTAAAAAAGAAACTGAAGATCTATACAAAAATGTGTCTGCCGATCCTGGCAGGAGCAATGGGCCGGGCCAGAGACATGTCGGCCTCTATGGAAGCCAGGGCATTCCGTTCAAGGCCGAAACGCACATACATGAGAAAGCTGAAACTGAAAAAAAGAGACTGGCTCATGATGATCCTGTTCCCGGTTTTGTGTGTGGGATTTATTTTAGGAGGCATACATATCAGCCACAGCGACCCTGCGCTTGCGGCTGACACTCCGGCGGAAAAACCATCGCAGATATTGCTGTCATGGACTAAAGATACAAAGACGACTCAGACTATATCATGGAAGCTGGAAGAAAAAACAGATCAGTACGTCAGGTATGCATCGAAAAAAAGTTACAGGGCCAGGGGAGACTATGATCATTCTGAAAAAGCAAAAATGACTGTTGTAAGGGAGGGCGAATATTATAGATACGAGGTAACGTTGACCGGTCTTGAGCCGGGAACAAAGTACTGCTATGAAGTCGGAGCCGGCAGGAAGTGGAGCGATAAAAGCACATTTGAGACCGGAGCCGATAGAGGCAAAGACAGCAGCACATTTGAATTCATGTCTCTGGGCGATGTCCAGTACAGCCTTCGTGACAGAGATATGAAAAAATGGGGCGACATGCTGAGCAAGGCTTACCGCAGCGAGCCGAACATCAAATTCACATTGATGATGGGCGATATGGTAGAAAAAAATGCGGACATGGACGACTGGGATTCTTTCCTCGATGAAACCCAGAGCACATTCACAGAGGTCCCGGTGATGACCACGCCGGGGAATCACGAGACGTCAATAACGCCGTACACATACAAACAGATAGTAGCTATGCCTGAAAACGGGCCGAAAGATCTGTCGGAGGAAGTGTATTCTTTCGACCGGGGCGACTGTCATTTTGTGTCCCTAAACAGCAATATTTTTGCAGATGAAAGACGGGAAGACATTGGCAACAAAAATTGGAAGACCATGATCAAAGAAGTGAACAGTTGGCTGGAAAAAGATCTGTCCGGGAGCAGTGCAAAATGGAAGATAGTCTTCATGCATCATCCGGCTTATCCGGCCAGCGACGACGGCAATCCCATATACAAGCAGATACGAAAGAACTGGGTGCCGATCTTTCAAAAGACAGGCGTCGATCTTGTTGACTGCGGTCACCAGCACGTCTACATGCGTACGAAAAAAATCTCCGGCATCACATACATGATGGGAGACTCCGGCTACAAACCTACACACTATTACAGCGAAAACAGCAGCAAACCGGACTACGCGGCAAAAATAAGTCTTAAGGAAAGCACATATCAGATATATTCGGTGACAGAGAAAACACTGACGGTCAGGACTGTTGACGATAAAGGCAAGGTCGTAGATAAATTTATTCTTTTGAAATAATGCTTCCCTTGGAAATAAGCCTTTCTTTCTGTGAGCGGGTCAGCTTTTTGATGGCCATCTCTCTTTTTAATGCATCCGATCTGTTGTCGAATGTCTCCAGGTGGACCAGCTTTACCGGGCCCCGGCCTCGGGTGTATTTTGCGCCTTTGCCTTCATTATGTGCTTTGATCCGGGCATCTATATCTGTGGTCCAGCCGGTGTAAAGGCTGCCGTCTCTGCATTCTAATATATATACATAATCCATAGGTCAAGAATATCACGGGGGCTGATTTTCTGCAAACGGTGTGCGTATCGGAAAAAGGTGCTCGGTCGTGCAAAAAAATGCTTACACGACACCGATTTCGTGGGCTGCAGCGGTTACTGCAGATGGCGAAGAGGGTTTGTCTTGGCTTGACCCTTAGAAACGTTGAAAAAAGGTGCTCGGTCGTGCAAAAAACAGGCGACCGAGCACCGATGCTGTTTACATTCAGCAAACAGCATCTGCCGGGGCTCTTCGCACTCGAAAAGACCGCTCGTGTAGTTGGATTGCATAAGTGGTATAATGAAAATATTATGATATATAAAAACGAAATATCGAGACTGGGTTTTGGCTGCATGCGCCTGCCCAAAGATCTTGAGAAAACTGAAAACATGATAATGCATGCACTGGACAGCGGGATAAACTATTTTGATACGGCATATATATATTCGGGAAACGAAGAACTGCTGGGAAAGATCATCGAAAGGAACGACTGCCGGGACAGGATGAAGATCGCAACCAAGATCCCCAACTATATGCTCAAAAAACCGGAAGACTTTGACAAGTATTTCGATACACAGCTGAAGAGACTGCGGACAGATCATATAGACTACTATCTGATGCACATGCTTCCAGATGTTGGGACGTGGGACCGGCTCGTCGATTTGGGGATCACGGACTGGATCGAAAGAAAGAAGAATTCGGGTGCCATAGGGCATATCGGCTTTTCATATCACGGCGGCAATAAAAACTTCATGGAGTTGATCGATGCCTATGACTGGGAATTCGCCCAGGTCCAGTACAACTATATGGACGAAAACAGTCAGGCCGGACGGGCGGGCGTAGAGCATGCGGCGGAAAAGGGCGTGCCGGTATTTATAATGGAACCTTTGAGAGGCGGGCTGCTGGTGGACCGGCTTCCCGGGGAAGCAAAGGAACTGATCGAAAAAGAAGAGCATGGCAGATCTGCCGCAGAGTGGGCGTTGAAGTGGCTGTGGGATCAGACGGATGTGACTATGGTCCTTTCCGGAATGAATTCCGTCGAAATGATCGATGAAAATGTCAGAGTCGCTGAAAATACTCCGGAGAACAGTCTGACGGATGGGGACTTTGAGTTTTATGAAAAACTGTGTAAAAGCATAAACAACAGCATAAAAATAGGATGCACAGGATGTGCATACTGCATGCCGTGTCCCTTCGGGGTCAATATTCCGGCCTGTTTCCGCTGCTATAATTCCAGCTATATGGACGGATATTTCCACGGGATCAAAGAGTATTTCATGATCACAGCATTTTCGAAAGAACCGTCATATGCGAGCGTGTGCAGGCAGTGCGGGAAGTGTCTGGAGCACTGTCCCCAGTCCATACCGATTCCGGATATGATGAAAAAAGTTAAACGCCGTCTGGAAGTACCGGGATTCAAACCGGCCAGATGGTTCGTAAAGAACAAAATGATGCGCCCGGCTGACTGAACACAAAAGGTCAGCCACAGGCGCAAATGGCAGCTTAAAAGTTATTACAAATACCATATATTAACATTAAATTTCTAAAAATAGCCACATATCAATAAATATATAACAGCAAAATTGTTAAAAAATCCTTGTTAATTTTCAGACAATTATTTACTTATCTGATAAACATAGTATAATTGAATATAAGGAAGTTGCCGACTGCAGATCCGAAAAAATGTAAGGGCTGCATTTTTTATAGGATCTAAAGCCGGAGCAAGGAGGTGAGCGAATTGTTCATGGACGAATTATCCAAAATCAAAAGCAGCGAAGATGAGGCCGAAAAGATATCGAAAAATGCAAAAACAGAATCCAGGAAAAAGATCGCGCAGGCCGGAGCAGAAGCAGATGACATAGTCGCGGCAGCCGAGAAGAAGGCGAAACAGGACTATGATGCTTTGATCGAGGAGGGGAGACAGCAGGCCGAAAAAGAATATAAGGAATATCTTGAAAAAACCAAATCTGAATGCGGCAGTATAGCTGAAAAGGCTGCAGCAAAAAAGGAACAGGCCGCCGCGTTGATAGCAGAAAGGATCGTGAGGACCGGTGTCAATAATTGAAATGAAAAAAATAGATGCCATCGGTATGGATGACATCAAAGAAGATCTGATCACAAAACTCATGGACCTGGGTATGATGCAGATGACCGATCAGAGCAGGTGGTTTTCTTCATCGGAGGGCGAAGGGACAGGAGAGCTGTTGCCTGACGGCGTGGACAAAGACGGCAACGATGAGGCAGTCACTGCTCTCGATGCTGAGATCAGCCGGATCAATACCGCTCTGGATACGCTGGATAAATACGGCGATGCAAAACATCCCCTGTTTCATACCAGAAGGAGCGTGGCCAGATCCGAATTTTCAGAGCTGATGAAAAACCGCGGAAAGATCTCCGGTGATGTAGATCATGTAATGGAGCTGGCGGAAAAACTCCACGGGCTCCAGGAAAAGATCAATAAAACACATACAGATCTGGCTTCACTCGGGCCGTGGGTCACATATGATGTGCCCCTTGAAGACTGTGAGACGCAGCATACCGTGACAGATCTGGGGATAATCCCTGCGGCAGCTGATGTGGACGCCATCACTAAGACCGTGATCGACGAGCACGAAAATGTATACATCCGCGAAATAGGCCGGGACAAGGATATGGTGTACATGCTGTTCCTGTCCATGAAGGAGGACCGCGGAGTCATAATGGATTTCATCAAGCAGAGGGGATACACCCCTATGCCGATGAAAGGGTTTTCCGGCACAGTTGCAGAAAACATAGAGCGGATGCAAGAAGAGATCGGCCGGCTGGAAGAACAGCTGCAGGGAGTGCAGAACGAAATAGGAGATGCATATCCTCTCCATATGGATATAGAATGCCTGGGAGATCAGCTGGTGATCGAGAGGGATCACGAAAAAGCAAAATCCGGATTTCTGAAGACAAAAAGGACATTTTGCCTGGAAGGCTGGATCCCCGCACCGGTCAGCGGAGCGGTAGAGAAACTTCTTGAGAGCGAAGGCTGCTGGTTCGGATACAGAGAACCGGAACCGGAGGAAGAAATACCTGTAATGATACAGACCAATACATTTTCAAAACCGTTTTCGGCGGTCACGGATATGTATTCTCTTCCGGACTACAAAGGCTTCGATCCGACAAACATATTCTCAGTGTTCTATGCACTGTTCTTCGGTATCATGCTCAGTGATGCCGGATACGGACTAGTAATGACGGTAGGCTGTTTTATCATACTGAAGAAATTCGATCTTGAAGGAATGACAGGAAAGATGATAAGGATGTTCATGATATGCGGAATAGCGACAATGTTCTGGGGGGTCATGTTCGGAGGATTTTTCGGAGATCTGATACAGACATGGGGCAGTACGGTGTTCGACAAAGAAATCGTGATCAACGCCGTTTGGTTCAGCCCCATGGAAGATCCGACCAGGCTGCTCATATTCTCACTCCTGTTTGGAGTCATCCATCTTTTCGTGGGAATGGGCATACATGCATATATGATGATCAAAAGAGGAAAGCCGATGGATGCTGTGTGCGACGTGTTCTCGTGGTACCTGGTGATCATAGGCGCCGGACTGTGGATCGGCGGAAGCTCAATATCGGCTATGCTGGTAACTCCGGGCAAGTATATATTCATCGCGGGCATGGCCATACTCCTTCTCACGGGAGGCCGAAAGAACAAAGGTATAGTTGGAAAAATAACAGGTGGCCTGAGCGCTGTATATGGGATCACCGGATACATATCGGACATCCTTTCATATGCCAGACTGCTGGCGCTGGGGCTGGCAACGGGCGTCATAGCGACAGTTGTGAACCTGCTGGGCTCCATGATAGGGACCGGATTGACGGGCGCCATAGCGCTGGTACTCATAGGCATCGTAGGTCACATTTTCAGTATGGCGATAAATATACTAGGTGCATTCGTACATTCCAGCAGACTGCAGTATGTAGAATTTTTCGGAAAGTTCTACGAGGACGGAGGCGAACCTTTCGCTCCGCTGGACAACGATACAAAATATATCAAGCTGGTGGAAGATCAAATGAACCGGCAGCAGAAATTAAGTGGAGGTAACAATAATGATTAGTGGTAGTGCATTGGCGCTGATAGGCGCAGCGATAGCAGCTTTGGCAGGTATAGGAAGCGGCCTTGGAGTAGGCATCGCCGGACAGGCGGCGGCGGGAGTTCTCGCCGACGATCCGAAAAAATTCGGTAAGACTCTGGTCCTTCAGGCACTGCCGGGGACCCAGGGGATATACGGACTTCTGATGACGTTCCTCATATTCGTAAGAACGGGTTTCCTTTCGGGGAACATGGTGGATATTTCAGTTACCCAGGGCTGGATCGTACTGGCTTCCGGATTGCCCATAGCTCTTATCGGCATCTGGTCAGGTGTCGGACAGGGAAAAGCTGCGGCAGCGGGCATAATGCTCATGGGCAAAAGACCGGATCAGATGGCAAAAGGGATCATATATGCAGCAATGGTTGAAACATACGCCATATTCGGGCTGCTGATATCCATACTCATATTGTTCAACAGCGGCATATAGGCAAAGGATGTGAAGAAATGAGCATAGAAAAAATCATTTCCAAAATAACGGATGATGCCCGGAAGGAAGCCGAAGAGGAAATGCTGCAGGCTGTTCGCGAGGCCGAGGCCATTACAAAAAGCGCCAGGGAAAAAGCTGAAGAAAAAACTGCTCGGGCTGAAAAAGACGGGCAGAGAGACAAAGTGAAACAGCTGGAAAGCAGACGTGCAGTAGCGGCTATCGACGGCAGGAACATCATACTGGAGCAAAAGCAGAAGATCATCGACGAGTGCTTTGACTCGGCTATGAAAAAAGTGGCGGAGCCGGGAGACCGTGATGAGTATCTGGAGTTTCTTTCAGGAACGGTGCGTGCTTCCGGGCTGACGGAAGGTGAAATAATACTGAACAAAAAAGACATGGAAGAACTGGGAGACAAGCTGACTGCAAAACTGAAAGACGGAGCGACCGGCGGTGGATTCACTGTTTCAAAAGAAACTGCGGATATCATCGGTGGGCTTATGATCAGAAAAGGCAGCACCTGGTACAATGCTTCCATTGAAGCTATAGCAAAGGAGATCAGAAATGACCTGACAGCGGAAATCGCGGCAGTGCTGTTCGGGGATCAGGAGGATCAAAATGGCAGTCAGAAATGAAGACGAATATGTATTTGCAGATGCTTATACGGGGTGCTACGCCAGCAGACTGATGAAATGGCAGGATCTGATCAGAATGGTGAACTGTCCCGATCTTTCTTCGGCAGTATCAGTGCTGCAGGAGTTCGGGTACGGAGAATCAAAAGAACTGGCTGACGGCGATGTAGAGGCGTTCATAAGAAGAGAGCAGACAAAGCTGTTCGAAATGATCTTCAAGAATCTGACGGGCAGAGAAGAAATGGCACCTTATCTTTTTCCTTTTGATTATCACAACATAAAGGTGTGTCTGAAATCGGAACTGCTGGGGATCACTCCCGACGATAACTATCTCATATCTACAGGAGACATCGACTGGATGGAGATGGTGGCAATGATCCGGGAGCGGAATTACGACAGGATGCGTCTCGTTATGAGGGATGCCGTGACAGAGGCACTGGACATGTACGGGCGGGGCGGCGATCCGCAGGAGATAGATCTTATACTGGACAAGGCCTGTTACAAAGACATGGCGGACTCGGTAAGAGAGACTGAATCGGAGTTTCTGACAGACTTCATGGAAATGAAAATAGATACTTTGAACCTGAAGTCTTTTGCCAGGCTTAGGATCATAGACAGGCCCTGGTCGTTTTTCAAGAAGATTTTCATTGAAGGAGGCAGCCTCAGGGAAGATTTTTTCCTGGGATGCTACGAAGAATCTTTTTCTCAGATCGCGGAGCGTATGATAGACGGAGGTCTGAAAAAGGCTCTCGCCGAAGGAGGCCGCGAGCTGGATGAAGACGGCGACTTTATCCTTTATGAAAAACTGCTGGACGATGCTCTCATGGAACACAACAAAAAAGCTTTCTTCGTGACCACCGGCATAGAACCGATTGCCGGATTCTGGTACGGCAAGGAGGGGGAGCTGGACAATGTTAGAATGATACTGCACGGGAAACTGACAGGATCTTCGGCGGAAGATGTGACAAGACTTTTGCGCATACCGTATGTATAAGGAGAAATAGCAATGTATAAAATAGGCGTTATAGGCGACAGGGATACGGTGACCGGGTTCAGAGCGGTAGGTCTGGATGTGTTCCCCTGCGAGGAAGCCGCACATGCTGCAGAGCTGGTAGGCAAACTGGCAGGCGAGGAATACGCTATCATATATATCACCGAGGGACTTGCCGCAGAAATAGAAGAAGAAACAGACAAATACAAGGACCTGCGTCTGCCTGCGATCATTCCCATACCAAACAAAGACGGAGCATCCGGCAATGGTATCAGGAATGTGAGAGAAGCGGTGAAAAGAGCCGTAGGCGCAGACATACTGTTTGGAGGTAATGATAAATGAGTCAGGGAAAAGTAGTAAAGGTTTCGGGACCGCTGGTCGTAGCTTCGGGCATGCAGGATGCCGATATGTTCGACGTAGTGCGAGTAGGCGATCTGGGACTTATCGGAGAAATAATCGAAATGAGAGAAGACATGGCTTCCATTCAGGTCTATGAAGACACAGCAGGCCTGGGACCGGGGGCACCTGTCGTATCCACCGGAGCACAGCTTTCGGCGGAGCTGGGACCGGGACTGATCGAAAGTATTTACGACGGCATACAAAGACCGCTGGAGATCATGTATGAAAAATACGGCACCAACATCACAAGAGGCGTTCAGGCGGCTCCTCTGGACAGAGAAAAGAAATGGGATTTTGTCCCTGTAGTTTCTGCCGGAGAAGAAGTCGTCGAGGGAGATGTCATAGGGACTGTTCAGGAAACGGTCGTGATAGAACAGAAAATAATGGTTCCCAAAGGGATAAAAGGAAAGATCGAATCCATTGAGAGCGGCAGCTTTACAATTGAAGAAACGGTGTGCCGTGTCAAAGGAGAAGACGGCAGCATATCGGACATCACCATGATACAGAAATGGCCTGTCCGGGTGGCAAGACCGTATAAGGAAAAGTTGATGCCGGACATGCCGCTTATAACAGGGCAGAGAGTCATCGATACCTTTTTCCCGATAGCAAAGGGCGGAGTTGCCGCAGTACCGGGACCATTCGGTTCAGGTAAAACAGTAGTGCAGCATCAGCTGGCCAAGTGGGCGGATGCAGATGTAGTCGTGTACATCGGATGCGGCGAGCGAGGAAACGAGATGACGGAAGTTCTCAACGAATTTCCTGAACTGAAAGATCCTCGGACCGGCGAGTCTCTGATGAAGAGGACTGTACTGATAGCCAATACATCAGACATGCCGGTTGCGGCACGTGAAGCTTCCATATACACAGGCATAACCATTGCTGAATATTTCAGAGACATGGGATATTCGGTGGCGCTGATGGCCGACTCCACCTCAAGATGGGCCGAAGCCCTGAGAGAAATGTCCGGACGTCTGGAAGAGATGCCGGGCGAAGAAGGGTATCCGGCTTATCTGGCTTCCCGTCTGGCTCAGTTCTATGAACGTGCCGGCCGGACTATATCTCTCGGCAAAGAAGGACGCCCGGGGGCGCTGTCTGCCATAGGCGCGGTATCTCCTCCGGGAGGCGATATTTCCGAGCCGGTATCCCAGGCAACTTTGCGTATAGTAAAAGTGTTCTGGTCTTTGGATGCTCAGCTGGCTTATGCCAGACATTTTCCGGCTATCAACTGGCTGTCCAGTTATTCGCTTTATGTGGACAGGCTGGCGGGCTGGTACGAGGAGAATGTAGATCCGGAATTTCCAAAACTGCGTGAAAATGCCATCAGGCTGCTGCAGGAGGAAGCCGAGCTGCAGGAAATAGTACAGCTGGTCGGCGTAGATGCCCTTTCATTCGAAGACAGGATAAAGCTGGAGGCGTGCAAATCCATTCGTGAGGACTATCTTCATCAGAATGCGTTCCACGATGTGGATACATTTGCTTCACCGGACAAGCAGTGCAAACTGCTGCGTCTGATCATGTCATACTACGAACTTTCCGTACAGGCTATCGGCAAGGGAGCTGCTTTCAATCAACTGGCTGCTCTGCCGGTGAGAGAAACTATCGGCAGATTCAAATATATAGAAGAAAAAGATGTGCCTAAGGCATATGAAGATACCGCCGCGGAATTGAAAAAGGAAATATCGGAGCTGATCAGTGAGGAGGACGAAGAACAATGAGAAAAGAATATAAGACCATATCGGAAGTGGCCGGCCCTCTGGTGCTGGTCCGGGATGTGGAAGGCGTTACATATGACGAGCTGGGAGAGATCGTTCTTCCCAACGGCGAGACTAGGCTCTGCAAAGTCCTGGAAATCGACGGCAGCGATGCGTTGGTGCAGTTGTTTGAAAGTGCAGCCGGCATCAACCTGAAGGAGAGTGCTGTAAGATTTTCCGGCAGAGGGACCGAGCTTGCCGTATCCCCGGAGATGCTGGGACGAGTGTTCGATGGCATGGGAAATCCCAGAGACGGCGGCCCCGACATAATCGCTTCGAAGAAACTGAATATAAACGGACTGCCGATGAATCCGTCGGCTCGTGACTATCCGGCTGAGTTCATCGAGACGGGAGTATCTGCCATAGATGGGCTGAATACCCTGGTCCGTGGTCAGAAGCTGCCGATATTCTCAGGAAGCGGACTGCCTCATGCAGAACTGGCGGCGCAGATCGCCAGACAGGCAAGAGTGCCGGGAGATGCAGGGAATTTCGCTGTTGTTTTCGCAGCAATAGGCATCACTTATGAGGAAGCCGATTATTTCGCATCGGATTTCAGACGTACAG
This sequence comes from Eubacteriaceae bacterium, assembly GCA_034927505.1. Taxonomy (GTDB): domain Bacteria; phylum Bacillota; class Clostridia; order Peptostreptococcales; family Anaerovoracaceae; genus RUG100. Next base: position 17,887 of record JAYFPY010000004.1, on the reverse strand, counting down.
GGGCCATAGACAGAACAGTAATGTTCATGAACCTGGCCAATGACCCGGCGGTAGAAAGAATAGCCACGCCGAGAATGGCACTGACGGCAGCCGAGTATCTGGCTTTCGAACTGGACATGCACGTACTGGTAATAATGACTGACATAACCAATTATGCAGAGGCTCTTCGTGAAGTATCGGCAGCACGAAAAGAAGTGCCGGGCAGGCGAGGATATCCGGGATATCTTTATACTGACCTGGCCACCATGTATGAACGAGCCGGCAGGATGAAAGGACACGCAGGATCCATAACGCTGATACCTATACTGACAATGCCGGAGGATGACATAACCCATCCGATACCGGACCTTACAGGATATATCACAGAAGGACAGATAATCCTGTCTAGGGAGCTTTACAGAAAAGGGATCAGACCGCCTATAGATGTTCTTCCTTCTCTTTCAAGACTGAAGGACAAGGGCATCGGTGAAGGCAAGACCCGAGAAGACCACGCAGATACTATGAACCAGCTGTTTGCGGCTTATGCTCAGGGCAAATCAAATCTGGAACTGATGGCTATCCTGGGAGAAGCTGCTTTGACTGATGTGGATCTGACCTTTGCACGTTTTAGTGAAGAGTTTGAAAAAAGATATGTTTCGCAAGGGTACGAAAACGGCAGGACTATCGAAGAGACATTGGATATCGGCTGGGAGCTTCTCAGGATGCTGCCGAAGGCAGAGCTGAAGAGGATCAAGGACGAGCTGATAGAGAAATACATAGGGTAGGTGAGCAGTAATGGAAAGAATGAATGTCAATCCGACCAGGATGATGCTGACTTCACTCAAGCGCCGCCTGTCCACAGCAGCAAGGGGCCACAAGCTCCTGAAGGACAAACGGGATGAGCTGATGAAGGAATTCCTGGATCTGGCCAGAGAAAACGGAAGGCTTCGTGAAGAGGTCGAGAAAAAGCTGGCTTTGGTGTATAAGAGTTTTTCCATCGCCGGGGCCATTATGAGTCTGGAAGTTATGGAAGAAGCGCTGATGTTTCCGAAACAGGGCGTGGAGCTGTCAGTGGGAAGCCGAAACATAATGAGTGTGGATGTTCCCGATTTTTCATTCAAGACTACAGCCGCCGATCCTGCAGATATCTTTCCGTATGGATTCGCACGTACATCGGGTGAACTGGACAACGCCATTTCTAAACTGTCGGATATCTTTCCGCTGCTGCTGGATCTGGCTGCAAAGGAAAAGGAGACTGCGCTGCTGGCCGCGGAACTGGAGAAAACAAGACGTCGTGTAAATGCACTGGAATATGTCATGATCCCCCGTCTTGAGATCACCATCAAATACATAACGATGAAACTGGATGAAAATGAGCGAGGCAATCAGACCCGTCTTATGAAAGTAAAAGACATGATGCTCCATGAAGCTATTGAAAAGAAAAAGGCCCGGGATGCTGCGGCCATAGAGGATTTCAAGGCACAGAGCAAAGGCGAATAATAGAAAACGTTATACAAGAGCAAATGCTCGATATATTGAAAAAGGGTCGATCGATATGGGCGGCCCTTTTTTGTAGAATCCGTTTACCGACAGCAAGGTTTCATGGTATAATTTCAATAAGTATAATTTGTTGGTTATAAAGGAGGTATTTATGAAAAAGATTATTATGCTGGTGCTGGCAATGACAGTGGCGTTGGCGATGACGGCCTGCGGAGGCGGGAACAGCGGCGGGAGCAGCAGTGAGGAGACTGCGCCGCAGACAAAGACAGCAAAGGTATATGACGGCATCACTGAAAGCACGGGGATACACATGGACGTGGAGATGACTGTCAGCAAGCAGACTGTAAAAATGGATTTCCAGATCAAAGGCGACAAACTGTATGCTGATGCGACAGTTGATGATCAGCATGTGATCGCACTGGACGACGGAGAAGATTTCTACGCTCTTATGCCTGACACAAAAGTGGGATACAAAACGGATGATGATACTCTCGGGCTTGAAGACAGTATGGAAGAAATGGCGGACATTTCTGATGATATCAACAAGTCCAAATGTACGGAAGGCACAAAAGAGATCGACGGCAAGACATATGACACAGAAGAGTTTGCCAATGAAGATGATTCGGCGATCTTCTGTTATGACGGAGATACGCTGTGCTATATCATTGCAAAGAATGACAGCACAGAGACTCAGATGAAAGTCAATGCCATCGACAACAAGGTGGATGAAAGCCTGTTCAAAGTTCCGTCCGGATACAGCATCACCGATCAGACAAAAGGTGACGACTGATCGGCTTAACAAAATATTAACATTTTTAATAGAAATCTAACAGGATGCTTAATACCCCCTTAACACAAAGGGGGTATTCTTTTGGTATAAAGAATAACAAAGGTAAAAGAAAAGGGCGTCGGGCGGCGCAGAGAAGAAAGGAAAAAGAGGAAGAGAAAATGGAGAAGACAAAAAGAGAAAAAACAAAATACGGAAGAGGGATCAAATCTCTCATAGCAGTCGGTCTGGTGGCCGTAATAGGGATCGCGGCATTGACGGGATGCGGCAGCAGCGGCAGCTCGGATAAGGCGAACCGTTCCGACAGCAGCGGGAAAATAACAATAGCAGGATCCACATCGGTACAGCCGTTGTCGGAGTTCCTGGCAGAAAATTATCAGAAGGACAACAGTGATGTGAAGATCGATGTACAGGGAGGCGGCTCCGGACAGGCAGTCAAATCACTCAACGACGGGATCGCACAGATAGGAGCTCTGTCCAGAGACATCACCGATGAAGAAAAAAGCTCTGTAGGCAAAGAGTACACAATAGCAAAAGATGGAGTTGCAGTAGTAGTAAACAAAGATGTGAGTGTAGACAACCTGACACTGGACCAGATCAAAAAGATATATACAGGCGAGATTACAAACTGGAAAGATGTAGGCGGAGATGACGCCTCTATCGCAACTGTCAGCAGAGAAGAGGGCTCGGGAACCAGGGGAGCTTTTACAGAGATCACAGGCGTACTGACCAAAGATGACAGCGGCAAAGAGACTGACAATACGACAAAGGATGCAATAGTGCAGTCATCAACCGGAGCAGTAGTAAAGACTGTAGGATCCACGCCGAATTCCATAGGATACGTATCGCTGGAATCTGTAGATAAAACAGTAAAGGCAGTAACAGTAGAAGATGTGAAGGCCAGCGCAGAAACAGTTCTGGACGGGACATACAAAATATCAAGACCGTTCATATATGCAGTAGGCGATGAAGTTGACGATGCAACACAGGCTTTCATAGATTATGTAATGAGCGATGAAGGTCAGGCAAGAGTGAAAGAAGCCGGATACATTCCGGTATCAGAATCGAAATAAGGAAGAAAAATGAAGAGCAGTGAAAAGGTAATAGAAAAATTAATATTCATATGTGCCGCTGTCAGTGTGGCAGCGGTAGCTCTCATAACCATATTCATTTTCAGCAAAGGCCTCCCGGCCATGGCAGAAAACGGACCGCTCAGCTTTATAACGGGGACCACCTGGTCGCCGGGCAACGGGCAGTACGGGATACTCCCCCTGATAGCGGGGACCATGGCTGTCACGCTGGGAGCTTTGATAATAGGTGTTCCTCTGGGAGTGAGCTGTGCGGTCTTTCTGGCCGAAATGCTTGGTAAAAGACAGGCTTCACTATTCAAGTCGGCAATTGAACTGCTGGCCGGAATACCATCAGTAGTTTACGGGTTCTTTGGTCTGATAGTTCTGGTACCGGTGATCAGAACTATAGCTAAGGCAATAGATCCCGGCACAGATACAACGGGATTTTCGATCCTTGCAGGAGCGATCATCCTGGCAATAATGATAATGCCGACCATAGTGAGCATCTCGGTGAACGCTATCGCGGCAGTTCCCAATGAATACAGGGAAGCTTCCCTGGCCATGGGTGCTGACAAGAGAGAAACTATCACAAAGGTGATACTGCCGGCGGCAAAGTCGGGCATATTCTCTTCGGCGATCCTGGGCATGGGCAGAGCAATAGGAGAAACAATGGCAGTCCTGATGGTAACGGGCAACATGGCAGTACTGCCGACGGGCCTGACATCATCAGTGGCAACAATGACAGGAACTATAGCAATGGAAATGAGTTATGCAACACCTGCGCATCAATCGGCACTGTTCGCAATAGGCATCGTGCTGTTCCTGATCATAGTTATACTCAATGGCTGCGCACAGGCTATTATGAAAAAGCTGGGAGGTGCGGAGGCATGAGCAAGCAGATAAAATCAAAATTATATTTCGGCGGCATTTGGCTAGTTGCTGCTGTAACTCTGGCAGCACTCATCATTATCATCGGTTTTATACTGGTGAAAGGTGTTCCACATATAACATGGACATTTTTGTCCGAAGAACCATCTATGATGGGGAAGGAAGGAGGCATCCTGTCGGTCATTGTCGGCACGCTGTATGTAACGGCAGTCGCGGTGATAATAGCAACTCCAATAGGAGTGGCGGGAGCCGTGTATTTCACAGAGTATGCAAAGGAGGGCAGGATCATAAAGGTCATCCGGTTCTTCACCGAAGTTCTGGCAGGAATTCCATCTATTATATTCGGACTTTTCGGTTTTGCCTTCTTTGTAGTATTTCTCGGCATGGGCTGGTCCATAATAGCTTGTGGACTGACCCTTGCCATAATGATACTTCCGACCATCATCAGATCAACTGAAGAAGCTTTGAAGACAGTACCTTTGGCTTACAGGGAAGGGAGCCTTTCGATGGGGGCCACCAAGTGGTATACCATCTTGAAGGTAGTTCTCCCTTGCTGCCGCAATGGGATACTGACCGGTGTTATCCTGGGGCTCGGACGAGCCATAGGGGAGACCGCAGCAGTAATGCTCACTGTGGGCGGAGCTTTGAACATGCCGGTGTCGGTAATGGATTCTACAAGGACCATGGCACTGCATCTTTATACCCTGGCCAGTGAAGGTCTGTCTGATAATAAAACATATGCAACAGCAGCGCTGTTGATAATAATAGTGCTGATAATAAATACAGCGGCCAATGCCATAGGCAGAAAGGCCATGAAGACGGAGTAAATGAAGATGGAAAAAAAGACGAAGAAAAAGAAATTTGAAATAAGAGATATGGATCTGTGGTACGGAGACTTTCAGGCGCTGAAAAAAGTATCTGTGGATATTTATGAAAATGATATCACGGCGCTGATAGGTCCGTCAGGCTGCGGGAAATCCACTTTCCTGCGCAGCCTGAACAGAATGAACGACCTGGTAAACGGATGCCGTATAGAAGGAAGCATACTCTATGAAGGGGAAGACATCTACGACAAAGGATATGACGTGACAACACTTAGAAAAAAGGTGGGCATGGTATTCCAGAAACCCAACCCATTTCCAAAATCCATATACGAGAATATCGTATACGGACCAAAGGTACACGGCATCAGAGACAGAAAAAGTCTGGATGTCATAGTAGAGAGAACTTTGAAAGAAGTCGGCCTGTGGGAAGAAGTAAAAGACAGGCTGCATAAATCGGCTATGGGGCTTTCGGGAGGACAGCAGCAGAGGCTGTGCATAGCAAGATGCCTTGCGGTGGAACCGGAAGTCATCTTGATGGATGAGCCGACCTCCGCACTGGACCCTGTGGCCACATCGAAGATCGAAGGCCTGATACAGGAGCTTTCCGGCAAATACACGATCATTATCGTGACCCATAATATGCAGCAGGCCGGAAGAGTATCGGACAGAACAGCGTTCTTCCTGATCGGCGAGATCATGGAGATCGATTCAACGGAAAAAATATTTACAGATCCGGCCAATAAAAAGACGGAGGACTATATCTCCGGCAGGTTTGGATGATAGAAGGAGGATAAAATGGCACCTAGACCAAAGATGGACACTGAGCTGAAGGATATAAACAACAGAGTAGAGGAAATGGCGCACCATATCCGGGAGGATATAGTAAGAGCGGTGGATTCCGTAAAGGAAAAAAACACTGCGCTGGCACGCGACATCATAGATCACGGCGATGAAGTAGACGATATGGAAGACGATATAAATGAAGCCTGTTTTACTTTTTTAGCAACACAGGCACCAATAGCAGGCGACCTTCGCTACTGCGTTTCAGTAATGAAAATGGTCAGAGATCTGGAGCGTATGGGCGACCACTGCGAGGACCTTTCAAAGTATGCTCTCCGTCTTGAGAATGAAGATTATGAACAGGAAATGATAGATATACCCAGGATGGCAGAGATGGCTTCGCAGATGGTAAACAATGCGATCACGGCTTTTTTGGAAAGAGATCTAAGGCTTGCCCGAAAGGTATGGAAAGCCGATGAAGAGGTAGATGAACTGTTCAGAACGATATACGATGAAGAGATGACACTGGCCAGGAAGGGAAGTCGCGCAGAGATATGCATCAGTTTCGCATTCATTGCAGCTCACATAGAGCGGATCGCCGATTATGCGACCAACATATGCGAGGAGGCGGTGTTCTTCATGGAAGGGGAATATCAGATGGAGGGTCGATGAGGGAAGGACTCATTCCCGGACTTCCGGTTCTGCGACAGTATTCTTTTTAGAAACGATGATGCCGCAGATTATCATCGCGATGCAGATGACCTCCATAACGACAAAAACGGAGAGCATACTGTGCGAAGCCTTTATGACTGCCGGAAAGATGAAGGATTCCAGGGTGGCTCCCAGATAAGCCGCACCGTTAAGAAAGCCTGCAATGGTCCCGGAAAAATATCTTCCGCCTGCCTCGATGGCATAGAGCCACAGCATTCCATTTATGCCGTAGAGGAAAAAACCGGAAAAGAATATCCCCATAAGGACGGCTCTGTCCAGCTCCACCATGGGGAACACTATTATCAATGTACCGCACAGAGCAGAGGCCCAGACAATGACGAGGCCTTTGTTTTTACTGAATTTCGTTCCGCCGAGCCAGGTGATCACCAGCGTTCCCAGCGCCATGCCGAACGGAAGAGTAAAATCAAGAAAATTATTGCTCAAAAGGAGAGTCCCTGTATCTGCGTGGAAGTATGCAGGTATCCAGTTCAGAAGGCCGTAGCGGCAGAAACTGGACAGCAGGGCTATGGCGCACCATACAAAAAAACTTTTATTTTCCTTGAAAAATAACAGCCCGCCTCTGGCATTTCCGGCCAGAGCATTTGCTTTTTTTTCATGTCTTTTATCCTGGCCGCTCAGTCTATACGGTGTCAGCCCTTTTCTTTCCGGTGCAGCGGCGGCAATGATGCAGAAAATGATCAGAAGTATCCCCCAGGCATACATGGGGAAAACGACCTGGCCTTTCCAGGATAGTCCCGGCATCAGTGTTACGAATAATGCAGGCAGCAGAGATGCTGTGACGTGGGACAGTCCGGAAAAGAAGTTCGCTATTCCGACGCCCATTCCTCTTTCTTTCGGCGGCAGCCATTGAGCCAGCATGGATATGCCTCCGACCCAGATCATGGATTGGAAAAACCCGTTTACGGTCTGAAGGAGCAGAATGCACTGCCAGGAAGAGGCCATGACAGTAGCCATATTGGCGTAGATAGACACGCATCCGCCGATCAGTATCATTTTTTTACCGCCGTATTTGTCGCTGAGGATGCCGTTTATCATGCTTCCCAAAGCATAGGAAAACAGGACAGCTGCTGCGATAATGCTCTGCTCGTTCACCGTGATATTTGCGGTATCGGATATTTTCAACATTAGATTCGTGACATTGAAACGTCCAACATATACAAAATTGTACATCACAGAAAAACCTAACAGCGCCATCCACTTATATTTATTGTATCTCTTGATATCCTTCATCCTATTTCCTTTGTTTACTTTTCATTTCTTTTAATTTATCATAAAAAGAGTAGAGTGACAATCACAGAAAGGACAGCGGTATGTCATATGCTTATTCCATATTGTCGTCTGTATCGATGACGTCGATACTGGGTATACTATTTATTTTTCTGTCCAGACAGAGCGGCAAAGTATATATGCGGCTGTGGGGACTTTGCTGGCTGGTTTACGCCGGTGTATTTGCTGTAGATTTTTTTAACATACGATCGGGAGAGATGTGGGCACAGTATTTGTCTGCAAGGCAGGCACTGCTGCTGATCGGTGCATGGCTGTTTCTCATGGGTACGTGCCGTTTCTTTCAGGTCAAGTCGTCAAGAGTGGCAAATATAATATTTGCAGTGTCTCTGGCTGCAACATTCATATCGATACCGGTACACTGCGTATATAGCTTTACCCTGGTTCCTAATATTTTGATCACGGCTTCCATGCTGATATGGTCGGGATGTATGTTCATATCGTATTCCTGGACGCAGAATCTTCCGGAAAAAATGGCAGCGAGCTTTCTTATAATACTGTGGGCTTTTTTTATCAACCACTTTGGATTCACTATAGCTCATGCAAAACTGGCATTGGCGACATATTATGTAGCGGTCATCATTGTGATAGTGCTCATGCTGCTGCTTTTGATAATACATTTCAAGAAATCCCATTTTCTCGACAACAGACAGGCGGCCAGATTCAGACTGCTGGTGGAAAATTCTTCTGAATGTATGTTTCTGTACAATTACAGGAAACAGGCTTTTGAGTATGTCAGCAGCGATATCAATAAAGTGCTGGGTGTGTCCGCGGAACAGCTCTATGAACGACCGGAACGTTTTTTCGATCACCTGGAAATGCCAAAGAAAAACCAGTGTGTTTTTTCTATTTTTTCAAAACAGGTCAGGGAGCCGGGAAATGCGATACTGTCTCTGATACGCAGAGGACAGATAGTGATGTGGATGGAGATGCACTACATACCGATCCAGGATGATATGGGGAATGTTTCATCGGTGGAAGGGATCATTCGTGATGTGACCAAAAACAAGATCGCTGAAGAAAAGCTCCGCGAGACAGAAAAGGCAAAGGAGGATTTTGTCGAAAATATCACTCATGAGATACGCACGCCTGTGACGCTGATCAGGGGATATGCAGAAAGCCTGCTGGATGACGTAGTGCCTGCAGAAAGTTCGAAGACATATCTTAATATGATCCTGTCAAAATCGTTAATGCTGAATTCACTGCTGGACGATCTGAAGCAGGTCACCCATTTTACATCTCAAAACCTTGAGTATAAGTTTTATGAAACGCCGGCTCTGGAGTTTTTCAACAATATGGCAGAGCAGTGCAAATACCATGTTGAACAGTCTTTTCACCAGTATTCAAGTTCTATAGATCTACCCGATGATATTATGATAATAATGGATCCACAGAGGATAAATCAGGTGGTTTCAAATCTCATAAACAATGCTGTACGGCATACTGCTGCCGGCGGTGAGATCAGGATCACATGTGTGATAGAGCCTACAGCTGATGATGTGCCGCTGCCGGACAACTTTGATAATTCTCTCCCTGCCGGGATGGTGGCCTTTCGCGTAATCGATTCCGGAAGCGGTATTTCGCCTGCTGAACTGCCTCATTTGTTTGAGAGAGGATTCAGAGGAAATAGAAAAACAAATACATCAAAAAAAGAATCTCTTGGACTTGGACTGTACATCTCTCAGCAGATAGTGGGACAGCATTCCGGACAGATCTCGGCAATGAACGATGCAGGCGGAGGCGCATGTTTTACTGTATATCTGCCGTATTACAACGATTGATCTTAAAGATTTTTTAAAGATTTATGAATAATATTGCATTGAAGATATAAGAAGTTTACTCTTTACTTGAAGCGAGGAGGCTTGTTATGTCTTTTATTTTAGGAATGGACACCGGAGGAACATATACCGACGGCGTAATAATAGATACGAAAACGGATACAATAGTATGCAAGGCAAAGGCGTTGACTACGAGGGAAGATCTGTCTGCAGGAATGGAACGATGTATAGAAAAACTGGATTTCAGCGAACCGGAAAAAATCAGCCTGATATCCATATCGACTACACTTGCTACTAATGCTACTGTGGAAGGCAGGGGAGGCAGAGCAGCTCTGCTGTACATGGGAGATGAGCCGGGGGAAACACCCGCGGAATATGCGATCAGGGTCTCGGGACAATACGACATAATGGGACATGAATTAGAAAAGATCGATGAAAAAGAAATAATCGACCGGCTCCGGACAATAAAAGGGAAAGTCGATGCCGTTGCCATATCAGGATATGCGGGCGTCAGAAATCCAAGGCAGGAAAAACTGATCAAAGAAATAGTAAAAAAAGAACTGGGGCTGCCTGCTGTGTGCGGACACGAGCTTACATCAGCGCTGGGTTTCAGCCACAGATGCGTTACTGCAGTATTGAATGCCGGATTGATACCGGTAATAAAAGATCTGCTGGAAGGTACGAAAAAAATGGCGGCGCAGAAAGGGATCGATGCGCCTTTGATGGTGGTCAGAGGAGATGGGACCCTGATGACATCGGAAGATGCGGAAGAGAGGCCTATAGAAACTCTCCTGTCGGGACCGGCGGCCAGTGTGACCGGCGGGATGTATCTGACCGGGATCAGCAATGGCATGGTAGTTGATATGGGAGGCACCACGTTGGATGCGGCTCATGCGCAAGAGGGAAAGGTAAAAATAAAAAGTGAAGGGGCAAAGGTAGGCGGCTGGTTTACCAGGGTAAAGGCTGTAGAGATATCCACTTTCGGTCTTGGAGGAGACAGTCGTATCTGCCTTGACAGAAGGGGGAATATCATAGTCGGGCCTGAAAAAGTCATACCCATATCCCTTGCGGAGACGGAATACCCGGGATTGAAATATCAGATGAAGAGTTTCAGAAGAAGAGGCGAGATCAAGGAATATCCGCCTCACGAAGCGGAAGCTCTGCTGTATGTAAAAGAGGATGGTCAGCCTTTGACAGAGACAGAAGAAAAAGTCATTGGCGAATTAAAAGACGGCCCGCGCAGTTTTTCGGAGATAGGCAGGGCGCTGTCGATCCCGCCGGAAGATCTGGATATGTCCGGCCCGGCAGGACGCGGCGTGGTGCAGCGGATAGGATTTACTCCCACAGATATTCTGCATATTACAGGCGAGTTCACAGATCATGATACAGATGCAGCGGTAAGGACTGCAGAAATACTGGCAAAAAGGATAGGCATTCCTATTGGGAAATTCATAAAGAAAGCGGAAGATGTCATAGTCGAAAATATGGCAATGGACTGTGTACAGAGCATTGCGGATTTTGACGGCGAGGAGCTTTCACTGGATAGGAGCCGGGAAGCAAAATACATTTTGCGCAAGGCCTTCGGATATGAAAGCAGCGTTCTTCTCAGGCCTAAACTGGAACTGAAAAATCCGATCATAGCCATCGGCGCGCCTGCGGGAGCATGGCTGACAAAACTCGGCAGACTATTGGACGGAGACATAGTGGTGCCGGAAAATGCGGAGGTCGCAAATGCGGCAGGAGCTGCATCCGGAAAGATCACCGCAGTTGCAGAAGCGGCGGTGCGTGTGGACGGCGAAGGGTTTTCACTGAACCTGCCGGAAGAAAGGATCAGTTACAGGACCAAAGAGGAAGCTATGTTTTATGCAGTACATCTGGGAAGGCAGCATGTTGAACACCGATTGTCGGATGCAGGGTGTACCCGGTGGAAAATAGTTGAATCACATGAAGATATGTGGCATGAAACCGGTGAAGGAGAAAAGCGGTACACAGGTACGGAGATAATAATAACAGGGGTTGGAAAAATCGGCAACGCATAAAGCGGAGCCGATTTTTTTATGGAGGAAATCATCTTTAGCTTATCTTTAACTAATCTTGTTCCAATCTGAAGGGAACGTTGAGGGATGCTTTAAAGTCAGCAGGTATAGTTAAGATATTAGAAGATTTAGTAAATAATAACTCACGCAAATTTTAAGGAGGACGAAACTATGTACAACAGACGTTACACAGGAAAAATCGAATTGGCTGTTCTTGATACAGCAGGAACATTCTGTGATGGCCCCGGGGATCACAGAGACAGATGGCCGCTGGATGACTTGAGAGGATGCAAGGCGCCGGTAATTCCGTTTTATGAAGCATTGAAAGCTTTTGGAGTGGAATGTGACTGGGCTACTATAAGAAAGCCAATGGGCAATTTCAAACCGACTCATTTGAGAATGCTGCTGAATGATCCTGAAGTAGCAGCTCAGTGGGAAGAAAAGAACGGCGCACCTTGGACTGAAGATGATTTTGACAAGGTCCTGGCAACATTCAGACCTTTGATGTCAAAGTACATCATAGATGAAGATTTGGCACAGCCAATCACAGGTGCTCCTGAATGTATCGACAAACTTCATGCAGCAGGTATCCTGGTAGGATGCGATACAGGATATTATCAGGAAGACTCTCTTGCACTGAACAAAGTGCTGGAAGATAAATTCGGAATGAAATTCGATGTTGTTACCAACTCTGAAAAAGTTCCGGGCAGACCGACGCCGTTCATGGTATATGACTGCATGCAGCAGGCATATGAAATCACAAAGAAACCTATTCCTTGTGAATCTGTGGTAAAAATCGATGATACCGCAGCGGGAATGATATGCGGAAACAACGCAGGTGCATGGACTATCGGACTGTATGCATCAGGCTCGAATGATTATGACAAACTGGCATCATCAAAACCTGACTTCCTGGTACCGGATGTATCATATGTACCGGAAATAATTTTCGGACAGATCGAGCCGAGACTGAGAAGAGGAGAAAGACCTGGACAGGGGATCATAGAGACTATTTAACAGCAGAATTATTATCATTAAAAATCAAATGGGGTGTCAAGCAAGCTTTGTCAGAGCAGGGCACCCCATTTTGTAAAATCGGAGAGGAGGACACTATATGGAAGCTCAAAAGAAAAACGGATTGGGATTCACGCCCGATCAAATGAAAAAATTCACGAAAAATGCGTGGGTAGTATTGCTGGGATTCTCCATCCTGTACTGCTTCCTGTATTGCGGGCGACTGAATCTTAGTTACACTATGCCGGCAATGCTGAAAGAGACCAGCTGGGATACCGGAGATCTTGGTATTCTGTCGGCGATACTGTTTTGGACATACGGCATGGGACATCTGTTCAATGGGCGTCTGGGAGAAATATTCGGAGTCAACAAATTCATATTTGTGGGCGCGATATTATCAGCAGCGGCCAATATCCTGATAGGATTCCAGACCTCGTTGGTGATGCTCTGCGTACTGTGGGGTCTCAACGGATATTTTCAGTCGATGCTCTGGTCGCCGGGGATGTCACTGCTGTCTCAGTGGTGGCCGGCAAACAAAAGAGGATTTGCAACAGGATTCGCGAATGCATTTTCCGGATTTGGACAGGCAGCAGCGGCAGTTGCAGTAACCATAGCATTTATTATTTTACCGGGTTGGGGATGGAAAGCCGGATTCATACTGCCGGTGATCCCTCTGATCATAATAGCAATAATATATATATTTGTTGTAAAAGATAAGCCAAAGAAGGTAGGACTTCCGGATTATAAGGAAGAAGACAGCGAACGTGCAGCCGATGAGGATGAGAAAAGAAAGCTGCTGGAAGAGAAAGGAAAACTATATCCGTATATCCATCTGTTCAAAATGTGGAGATTCGATCTGTGGCTGATAATAATAGCCGGGTCCAGTATTGCAAGATACGGACTCCTGACATGGATACCTACATACTATACTGAAAATTTTGGACTGGATGTAAAAGAAGGTGCTATGGGAACTATATATCTTCCTTTGGGCATGGCTCTTGGAACATTTATAATTCCGTGGCTGACAGATAAATTCTGTCCGAACAACAGACTGCCTGCAGTAATAATATGTGCTGCGGTAGCAGGTGCGACAGTATTTGGCTTTATGGGCATCGGACCGGGGGTCGCTTCCAGTCTGCTGCTGTTCTTTGCAGGGTTCTTCATCTATGCAATAAACGGTATCGTATGGGCATATGCAACTGATGTAGGCGGTCGAGTATTCTCCGGCACAGCAGCCGGCATTCTGGATGCATTTGCATATATAGGCGCATCGGTGCAGGCCATATTCTTTGGATTTGCACTCAAAGGCGGCAACTGGACACTGGTGTTCTCATGCATAATCGGCGTATGCGTCATTATAGTGATCGCTGCGATAATAGCAGGATCGGGATTGAATAAGAATAAAGCAAAACGGTGAAACAATTATTACAAATTTAAAGAGGAGGAGTCAAAATGGAATATCCAAAGGTAAAAAGAAATGTATTGTTGAATCCGGGACCGGCAACAACAACAGATACAGTAAAATATGCACAGGTAGTACCGGACATTTGTCCAAGAGAAAAAGAGTTCGGCGATATAATGAAGCAGATGGGCAAGGACCTTGTAAAGATCGTGCATGGCGATTTAGATAAGTTCACAGCTGTTCTGTTTACCGGATCAGGGACCATTAATATTGATTCAACAGTGAGTTCGCTGGTACCGGAAGGAAAGAAGATCCTCGTTGTAAACAACGGAGCTTACTCCGGAAGAGGTGCGGAAGTAGCAGAGTATTATCATATGGATCATGTGAATCTAAAGCTGTCGATAACAGAACCCGCAGATCCTTCAAAGGTAGAAGAAGCTATCAAAGCTGACAAAGACATAGCAGTAGTATACTGCTGTCACCATGAAACCGGCACAGGTATATTGAATCCGATCAGGGAGATCGGTGCGGTAGCGCATAAATACAACTGTACTATGGTAGTAGATACTACATCGACTTATGCCATGATCCCTATCGATATGGACAAAGATAATCTGGACTTTATAATGGCTTCAGCACAGAAGGGACTCATGTCCATGACAGGGCTGTCCTACGTAATAGGAAACACTAAAAAAATCGAGGAATCCAAAAACTTCCCGACCAGATCGTACTATACGAATCTGTACATGCAGTATCACTTTATCAAAGAGAAAGGTGAGATGCATTTTACACCTCCGGTACAGACAGTGTATGCGACCAGACAGGCAATAAAGGAATACTGGGAAGTCGGAGAGCAGGCTAAATGGGCAAGGCATCAGTCCCTTTGGGAAGCCATATACAAGGGCCTCGACAGGCTGGGATTCAAAACCATCATCCCTAGGGAGATGCAGTCGAAGCTGGTAGTGTCAGTGCTGTATCCCGATGATCCAAACTTTGAATTCAAGAAGGTACACGACTATTGCTTTGAGAGGGGATTCACCATATATCCCGGAAAGGTTTCAGACCTTCCAACATTCAGGCTGTGCTGCCTGGGAACGATCGTTCCGAAAGATGTGGATGATTTCTTCGCTTGTCTCGAGGAAGGCATGAAGCAGTTCGGAATCAAGATCCCATGCACATACAAGTAGTTAGAATAAAATACTGAAAAATGGAAAGGGGCTGCTGCATGACAGGATGACATATCCTGGCTGTGCAGCAGTTCTGGTTTAAAGAAGCTTGAGACAGAGGAGGAACAATTATGACAGACAAAAATGTCTACCGGACTGAAGGCGATGTGAATATGTCAAAGGAGAGAGCGGCATGGCAGCAGATGAATCTGTCTGTCAACGCCGGAGAGCTGTTGAAGGAAGATGAAAAATACTTCATAAAGCAGGCATTGTCTACGCCCTGCCTCGATCCCATAAGCAAAGCAGACGGTATATACATAATCGATGAAGACGGCAGGATGATAATGGATTTTCATGGGAACAGCGTTCATCAAATGGGGTACAACCACCCGGTGCTGGTAAAGGCTCTGAAAGACCAGTTGGATGAATTGTCTTTTTCGCCCAGAAGGTATTCCAATCGAAAGGCTACCGAATTGGCAAAAAAATTAGTGGAATTGATGCCGTCCGATGACTATAAAGTCCTGTTTACACCCAGCGGCGCTGCCAGTAATGAAGTGGCGCTAAAGATGGTAAGAAAGGCTACGGGAAAGTGGAAGACGATATCGCTTTGGGATTCATTTCATGGTGCAAATCTGGGGACGATATCCATAGGCGGAGAAGCTCATTTTAGAAATGGTATCGGGCCTCTGTTGCCCGGATGCGAACATGTAATGCCGTATAATTCCTACAGATGCACTTTTGGAGAATGTAAAAACTGCGGGCTGAAATGTCTGGAATATATCGAATATGTATGCAGATGCGAAGGAGACATAGGGGCGGTGATAATGGAGCCGATCAGGTGTACTGATGTTCAGATACCGCCAAAAGAATATTATAGAAGGCTTCGCCGGATATGCGACAGGTACGATATTGCGCTGATATTCGACGAGATACCTACGGCTTTTGGACGGACAGGCAAAATGTTTGCTTTTGAAAATTATGATATAGAGCCGGACATACTGACCATCGGAAAGGGACTGGGAGGCAGCCTTTTTCCTATGTCTGCTGTGATAGCAAATAAAAAATATGATGTGTGCCTTGATACTTCCCTGGGGCATTATACCCACGAGAAGAGCCCTCTCGGTGCAGCGGTAGGTATGGCTATGCTGGAGTATTTTGAGAGTGAAAAGCTGCTGAAACATGTAAAAAAGATCCATAGCATAATGAAAGAAAAAGCGCTGCAGATGAAAGAAAGATATGAGTTGATCGGAGATGTGAGGATAATAGGCGCATTGCTGGGAATTGAACTTGTGAAGGACAGGAAAACAAAAGAGAAAGCCGAAGATACGGCGGAAAAAATACTGTACGAGTGTTTATCCAAAGGACTGAGCTTTAAAGTTTCACAGGGGAATGTCCTTACACTGTCTCCTCCTTTGATAATAAACGAGACAGAGATCGCATGTGCGATGAATACAGTATGTAAGGCAATAGACAAATACTCGTGAGGAAGAGCGGCGAAACGACGCCGCTCTTTTTATAAAATGCAGGCAGATGTCCCGCAGTTATTCTATAGTGCATTTACGAAAGTTTGTAACCTACGCCTCGTACGGTTTTGATATACTCATCAGAAGATGTATCAAGCTTTTTTCGTATGTTGCTGATATGGACCATGATGGTCCTGACGTCATCCTCTTCTCCATCGGATTTCCAAAGAGAATTGAACAGCTGTCTAGCGGTAAAAACTCTGTTTGGTTCTTCTGCAAGAATGGAAAGCAGATCGAATTCAGTGGCTGTAAGATGGATGTCATCACCGCGGAAAGTCACTGTATGTGATTTCCTGTCGATTTTCAGATCGCGGACAGCGATAAGATCTTTCCGGTTGCCATCTTCGCTGCCTGCATTAGAAATATTTTTGCGTCGCAGATGAGCCTTGACTCTGGCAATCAATTCTGCAGGGCTGAACGGTTTTGTTATATAATCATCGCTGCCTATGGACAGGCCCAGCACCTTATCCATCTCCTCATCTTTGCAGGTAACGAAGACAATGGGCGCATTGCTGAATTCGCGTATTTTACTGCAGACGTCTATACCGTTTTGTCCCGGCATCACCACATCCAGCAGGAGAAGGTCCGGGTTTTCTTTCTTTGCTATTTCACAGGCTTTAGTACTGTCCGTAGTCCATACAACTTCATAGCCCTCTCTGGAAAGGTACATTTTTATAAGCTGCACGATTTCCATTTCATTGTCGATGATCATAATTTTATCCTGTGACATTGCGGACTCCTTTATATCTATTGGTTTATTTTTATTGGTCTGCTCTTGATACATTATATACTATTTTGCACAGGGCTACTATGGTCTCTTTCGAATTAGGACAAAGATAAATAAAAAATGACAGAACAGTAACAAACCATTTAAGAAAGATTTAAGGGAAAAGGGCTAATATAAGCCCATAAGATAAATAATTCTTATTCATAACATCTCATCCTCTCATTCATTTAAACACACAAAAAAGGATCCCGCCGTCTGGTGGTGCGTCTTAGGGATTTATAATCCCTTGAAAATTCGGCATAGTCGTGAATATCGGCTATGCCGTTTTTTCATGCTTACTCGGAATTTCTACTGCTCCGATGCAGTTGTAAATGATTTGAATGCGCTGCACTCTGTG
>JAYFPY010000027.1:0-54944 GCA_034927505.1 Eubacteriaceae bacterium | reverse complement strand
AAGATGCGTGCAGTAAATTGCTGGAGGAAACACGGAAAAAATATTCGCCTAGATACGGGTGCGGCCTGTGTCAAACGAAGGTGCCATGTGAAAGCCGAATACCAAGCGGTCATCCTTGACATAGTTTTGTGCTCTGATATAATAAAACATGTTCATCGGAGGGCAAGTATGCTAAAGACATAACGACCGGATAAGATGACAGGTGAAATCCCTGTTCTCTTATTCGGATTTTTGTTTTTACGGAATGACAGGGAGGTCATATGAGTGCAGACCGTATACAGAAAAATGATTTAACGGAAGGAAGGATCAGCACGACACTTTTGAGATTCGCAGTGCCGTTTCTGATAACCAGCCTGCTGCAGGCTTTTTACGGAGCAGTCGATCTGTTCGTGGTGGGGCAGTTTGCCGATTCTGCGGCAGTATCTGCGGTGGCCATAGGAAGCCAGGTGATGCAGACCATAACCGGCATCGTGCTGGGAATAGCCATGGGCGGTACAGTGCTCATCGGAAGGTGCATCGGTCAGAAAAACGAAAGAGGAGCGGCAAAAGGAATAGGAAGTCTAACTGTGCTGTTTGCAGTGACGGCAGCAGTCCTGACTCCTGTAATGATGATATTTACTGACGGTATTGTTTCGATCATGGAGACGCCGCCGCAGGCGGTAGGCGGAACAGTTGAGTACATTTTCACATGTTCCGCAGGGATACTGTTCATCATAGGGTACAATGGTGTAAGCGGCGTATACAGAGGGATGGGAGATTCAAAGACTCCTGTATATTTCGTGATCATAGCCTGCATCATTAATGTCGGTCTTGATTTTCTCCTCATCGGATATTTCCATATGGGTGCATGGGGAGCGGCCTTTGCCACAGTGATGGCACAGGCGGTCAGCTTCATTGCTATCCTCATATACATGATCAGAAAAGGGCTAGGACTTAAAATCGAAAAGTCTGATTTCATTCCTGAGGCGGCATCTGTAAAGCAGATATTGATAGTCGGTCTGCCGCTGGCCCTCCAGGACGGACTGGTGAATATTTCATTCCTCATCATGACGGCGATCATAAATACTATGGGCCTGGTGGCATCGGCTGCAGTGGGAGTCGTGGAAAAAATAATAGTTTTTGCAATGATACCGCCTACAGCGGCAGGCTCCGCAGTTGCCGCCATGTCCGCTCAGAACCTGGGAGCGGGAAACAGAAATCGCTCTGTAAAGACTCTTTACTGCGGGATCGGATTTGCTCTGGTATTCGGAGTGGCGGCATGTGTATATGCTCATCTGCTGCCGGAGGCACTGACCGGCATTTTTTCCAACGATCCCGATGTGATAAAGGCAGGGGCCGATTACCTTAGGCCGTATTCCATAGACTGTATCATGGTCAGCTTTATTTTCTGCATGAACGGATATTTCAGCAGTTGTCAAAAGTCAGTGGTGTCATTCGTTCACAGTATGATCGCCACATTCGGATTCCGTGTCCCCGGCACATATATTTTGAATATAGTGACTGCCGGAAATCTGGCGATCATCGGATATGCGCCGCCAATAGCATCGGTGTCATCCCTGATCATTTGTTTTGCATACTTCAAGTGGATAATGAAGAAGGGACCTTTGCAGATGTGATATAATCTGAAGTAGGGAAGGTGCATACGGATGAAAAAAGAATTATTGCAGGTGCTTGCTTCAAACAGACTCTTTGCAGGCATGGATGAGGATAAAATAGAAAAGATTCTGGACCAGCACTACGTCTCAGTGAGATCATATGCAGAAGGAGAACGGATATTCAATGAAACCGACGTGCCAAAGCAGGTAATGATGCTCATATCAGGCAGCGTGGCTGTTGCCAAGGATACAGTCGGCGGGAAAAGAATGATAATGGCAAAAATATCGGAAGCCGGAGATATATTCGGAGAGATATATGCTTTCATGGAGCTTGAAAAATATGATATGTATGCGGAGGCAATGGAGGATAGTGTGGTTTTTTCCATGGATACCCGTATTTTCAAAGAATACAGCGATCCTCTGCTCGTCAGGAATCAGGCCCTGCTCTTCGCTGAAAAAGCTTATCAGATGCACCGAAGGCTAAGAGTGCTGGGAAGCTCCGGCATGCGGGAAAAGATCGCACGTTTCATCATTGAAAGGCAGAAGAAGGGCAGCAGCAGGGTGAATATCATGGCCAGAGAAGAGATGGCAGATTACCTGGGAGTCACAAGACCTTCACTGTCTCGGGAACTGAGTGTCATGGCTAAAGAAGGAATACTGGAAATAAAGGGGCGAGAAGCTGTGATCATCGATCAGGAAGCCCTTGAAGAATATATTTGATTTTTTTCATATGCGTAACAAATGTTACATACAATCACCTGTTTTTTCGGTAAAGTGGTATCAAGAAAAACGAAAGAAAACTTTACAGGAGGAATATATCATGGAAAATAAAATGTTTTGTTATCAATGTCAGGAAACAGCGGGCTGCAAAGGATGTACATCATCCGGCGTATGCGGGAAAAAACCGGAAGTGGCTGCAATGCAGGATCTTCTGATATATGTTACCAAAGGACTTTCTGCAGCAGCAACTGCATTGAGAGAAGAGGGAAGGACCATTCCTCAGGCTATAAATCATATGGTCACGGAGAATCTGTTCATTACTATCACCAATGCCAATTTTGACAGACAGGCCATAATGGGATCTATAGTAAAAACATGCGAGGCAAAGAAGAATTTGATGGCGCAGCTGTCGGATAAAAAAGGACTGCCGAAGGCAGCACTGTGGGAAGCTTCTCCAGACAGCTTCGATGACGAGGCCAAGAATGTAGGCGTTCTGGCAACAGAAAATGAAGACATACGTTCATTGAGGGAGCTTATCACTTACGGAGTGAAAGGCCTTGCGGCTTATACCCATCATGCCAATGCTCTTTTGAAAGACGACGGCGATGTGGATGCTTTCATACAGAGGGCTCTTGCGGCCACTCTGGATGATTCACTGAGTGTGGACGATCTGGTGGCGTTGACACTGGAGACCGGAGAATACGGAGTGAAGGGAATGGATCTTCTGGACAAAGCAAATACAGGCGCTTTCGGAGATCCGGAGATCACGAAGGTGGATATAGGAGTCAGGAATAATCCGGCGATCCTTATTTCAGGGCATGACCTGAACGATCTGGAAATGCTGCTGGAACAGACGAAGGGGAGCGGAGTGGATGTTTACACTCATTCGGAGATGCTGCCGGCGCACTACTATCCGGCATTCAAAAAATACGATAATTTTGCGGGCAATTACGGCAATGCATGGTGGCAGCAGAAAGAAGAATTTGAAAGCTTTAACGGACCGATCCTTATGACGACCAACTGTATAGTGCCGCCGAAAGACAGCTACAAAAACAGACTGTACACCACAGGAGCAGCAGGCTTCCCGGGATGCGTGCATATACCGGGCGAAGCCGGAGACAAAAAGGATTTCTCGGTATTGATCCAGCATGCGCTGACATGCGACCCGCCGAAAGAGATCGAACAGGGACAGATCGTAGGCGGATTTGCACATAACCAGGTGTTTGCACTAGCCGACAAGATCGTTGACGCGGTAAAGTCGGGAGCAATAAAAAAATTCGTAGTGATGGCCGGCTGCGACGGCAGACAGAAAACACGAAGCTACTACACAGATTTTGCAAAGGCACTTCCGGAAGATGCAGTCATCCTTACAGCGGGATGCGCCAAGTACAGATACAACAAACTGGGGCTGGGGGACATAGGCGGGATCCCTAGAGTCCTCGATGCGGGGCAGTGTAATGATTCTTATTCGCTGGCTCTGACAGCACTCAAACTGAAGGAAGTGTTCGAACTGGATGACGTAAATGATCTGCCGATCGTGTACAATATCGCATGGTACGAGCAGAAGGCGGTCATCGTGCTGCTGGCCCTCCTTTCACTGGGTGTGAAGAACATACATCTGGGGCCGACTCTTCCGGCGTTCCTGTCGCCGAACGTGACCGAAGTGCTGGTAAAGAACTTCGGCATCGGAGGCATTGGAACAGTGGATGAAGACATCAAAAAATATTTCGGTTAGTCGGAATGACATACATCTGCCTGCTGCTCTCATTTGAGCGGCAGGCTTTTTGGTGTTAGAATATACTTAAGAAGGTGAGAAGATGGGCAGAAAAATCAAGATGGCTCTGGGTTTCATAACCGGAAGAAAACATTTTCAGAGGATCCTCAGAAGCTACACATACAACTGGGCGGAAACTGATATGGCCGGAAAAGATGATATCAGTATGAATCTCTATATTTCATACGATCTGAAATACAAAAATACCAGGAGAAACGATTATACATCTATACGTCCCGAGATCGCAGAAAAATATGACATAATACGATTTTTTGGAAAGAACGATGAAATAGAACTGAAAGAACGGCTGCTTGCAGGCGGACATTTCGATGCGAAGCAGATAGATATGATATTCCGGCGGGGATATGCTTCCCAGAGGAACCAGATACTTTACAATGCGGTGAAGGATCATATGGACTACATCCTTTTTCTCGATGACGATGAATATCCAATGGCGGTGACAAAGGCCGGAGACACAGCTTTATGGAGCGGACAGCAGGTCATGCGGTCTCATCTTCAAAACATAGGCGGAGCCGATATGACAGTAGGATATCACTGCGGATACATATCGCCCATACCGCAGGTGGAGTATTCGAGAGAACTGATGGAAGATGATTTCCATAGATTCATAAAATCGATCAGCAATGACATAGTAAACTGGAAGAGCATAAAAAAGGTTATCGATGACGGCGGAGTAACGTATGCGGATACAGTGATACTGAAAAACCGGACTGTTGAAGAGGTGCCTCTAATAAACAGCAGCAAATTCATTTCCGGATCCAATCTGTGCATAAACTTAAAAGATCCGAAGAGACTTTTTCCTTTTTTCAACCCGCCTAAAGCAAGAGGCGAGGATACATTCCTGGGTACATGCCTGAGCAAAAGAAAAGTCCTGCAGGTGCCCTGCTATACTTTTCATGACGGCTTTATGGCGTACAATCATCTGCTGTCCGGGAATCTGCCGGGAAAGCTGAAAAAAATAGAACCGGATTCAGCGGCTGTCGTAAAGAGATTTTATAATGCATGTGTCGGATGGATAAGGTATAAACCGCTGCTCCTGTACGTAACAGACAAGAGAAATTATCATGCCCGGATAAAAGAAATGAAAGACGAGCTGCAGAGTACACTGCCGAAGATATGCGATTATTTCGGAACTCAGGATTTCATGTCTCTGCCTGCAGAACTGGAGAAATATGACAGGACTGTAGAAAAGCAGTCGGAATTGTTCGATGCTTCACGGGAGATCTGGAGCGGGTTGATGAAAAGAGAAATTATTCATATATGATCATGCCGCCCTTTTCTTCATAGCCGGTATCCCAGAGCTGCGCGAAATCAAGAATGTGAGGACTGCCGTATGTGACGGCCTTGACTGCAAAACTGCCGCCGCTGCGGTCGTATCCGGTCAGCAGGAACCAGTGCCATTCATAATATGACAGTGCCGGATCTTTGTGATGGAGAGTGAGGAACGGCACAGGCATGCCGGCATATATCTGCTGTATGATTTTTGATTCGGCAGCGGCATACGGCTCCGATCCGCGGAACGGTGACATAGAAACAGGGACCTGAAAGCCGACCCGGTTTGCCCTGTCGGAAATGTACCGGCCGAAGCCGTCCATATACAGTTCCAGCGTATTGATCCCCTTCCATCTGGGGCGGAGATATGGCTTCATTATCTTTGAAAAATCCACATAGTCCCGTCGGGTGAGATGCTCGATATCATTCGGGTATAGACGGGTGCCTTTGTACATATCAAAATAGATGCTGCTGTCGCAGGCTGTAACAGCGGCACATCCGCCGATCTTCATCATATAGTCGCGGAACCAGTCCTGGTTCCCGCCGTAGGATCCTTCGATCCTGAAATATTCAAGTTCTTTTTTAGTCGATGTATCCATAGAGATAATTATAACTGAATGGTATGAATACAACAAGATGTGATATAATTATCTCTATGGATATCAATATGAAAAAAATAATATACGGCAATCTGGTGCTCATCGTATGCTGTGCATTTTATCTTGCATGGTGGATCCTGGCTTTTCGGCCGGAGGGAGCTTCCGGCGGGATGAAGACAAAGCTGCTTTTGGGCGGTGCTTTCATTACAGGAATACTGGCGATATATCTGACAGTCAGCGGGATCAGAGGTGTGCCTAATACGACTGAACTGATACCGGCCAGGACGATAATAATCACAGGCATAGTTGTATATATCGTGTTGCTGCTGGTCACATCCATCGCCATGAAGCGACCGGTGACGACAGAGCTGCTGCTGATAATAGGCTGGGCTATGCTGGAGATATCTGCAGTGAACGTGACTTACGGCGGAGGAAATATCGGCCACAGCACAGCCATAGTGCTGTGCACGGTGATCATAGCAGCGGTAGTGATAAGCATGATCTGCTATATGCTGTATTACAAACTGGAAGCTGATACCGGCTATTACACCGCAATGGTACCGCTGATAACAGAGGCGGCGGCAATGGCGGGGATAACCATAACGATAGGGATCCAAATATGAACAGAACAGTAACGGGAATACTGGCTCATGTGGATTCGGGCAAGACGACACTGGCCGAGGCCATACTGTACAGCACAGGAGAGATAAAAAAACCGGGGAGAGTGGATCACGGAGATGCATTTCTGGATACGGAAGATCTTGAACGGGACAGAGGCATAACCATCTTTTCCAAAGAAGCGGTAATAGAATACAAAGACATATACATGACATTGCTGGATACCCCCGGCCATGTGGATTTTGGTGCGGAAATGGAAAGGACCCTTGATGTGCTGGACCGGGCCATCCTAGTGATCAGCGGTACGGAAGGTGTTCAGAGCCACACAGATACTCTGTGGAAGCTGCTGGAAAGCCACAGCGTCCCCACATATATTTTTATAAATAAAATGGACATCGCAGCGAACAGCAGAGATGAAATAATGAGCGGACTGAAAAAATCATTCGGCGAGGGATGTGTGGAACTGTCCGATACGGAAAGCGTCGCCATGTGCGATGAACCGCTGCTGGAAAGCTTTCTTGCAGAGGAAGAACTGAAGGACAAAGACATTTCAAAAGCGATCTCTGAGCGGAAACTGTTTCCATGCTGTTTCGGTTCTGCGCTGAAACATGAAGGCGTGGAAACATTCATAAACGACATGATCCGGTTTATAAGGCCGGCTGAGGCCAAGAAAGATTTCGGCGCAAAGGTTTTCAAGATCTCAAGGGACGACAAAGGGATCAGACTGACTCACATGAAGATAACCGGAGGGAGACTGCAGGTACGCAGCGAGATCGGCGGAGAAAAAGTCACTGAGCTGCGGGTGTATTCCGGATCGAAATACAGGACTGTGGACACGGCTCCGCAGGGGACTGTATGCGCGGCAGTCGGTCTTGATGATACAGCGGCCGGGATGGGACTGGGAACAGAACCGTCGGCGGAAAAAGGAACGATAGAACCGGTGATGTCATATAAAGTCAGGGCAGCCGAAGGCATGGATCCTCATCATGTGCTGGATAAAATGCTGCTGATGGAGGAGGAAGAACCGGAGCTCCATGTAGTCTGGAACGAACAGCTTCAGGAGATACACCTGCAGCTGATGGGAGATGTGCAGCTGGAAATCCTGGAAGGACTGATGAAAGAACGGTACGACATGGATGTATCATTCGACCGGGGCAGTATCATATATAAAGAGACGGTAAGAAGAAAAGTAGAAGGCGTAGGACACTTCGAACCGCTGAGACATTATGCTGAAGTGCACCTGCTGCTGGAGCCTCTTGAACGGGGCAGCGGAATGGTATTTGCTACGAACTGCAGTGAAGATGATCTGGATAAAAACTGGCAGCGTCTGATCATGACCCATCTGGAGGAGAAAGAACACATCGGAACATTGACCGGTTCTCCGCTGACGGATACGAAGATAACTCTTGTTTCCGGACGTGCCCATGAGAAACACACTGAAGGCGGTGACTTTCGCCAGGCGACATACAGGGCGGTCAGGCAGGGACTGATGGAAGCCGGATGCATCCTGCTGGAGCCGTGGTATGGATTCACCATCCAAGTGCCAAGTGAAAATACAGGCAGGGCAATGTCGGACATACAGCGTATGGGCGGACGTTTCGATCCTCCGGAAGCGGAAGGCGAGATCACTGTTATCGAAGGCAGCGCTCCGGCTGATACCATGGGCGATTATCGAAGAGAACTGAGCAGTTATACGAAAGGGAGAGGAAGTATCACTTGCTTTTTCGGCGGGTACGATGAATGTCACGATGCAGAGCGTGCAGCTGCCGAGGCGGAATATGATCCTGAGCGGGACATCGAAAACACGGGAGATTCGATTTTCTGCGAAAAGGGCAGCGGCTTCAATGTCAAATGGGACAAAGTCAAAAACCATATGCATCTTGACAGTGTGACGGAGAAAACCGTTTCGGCGAATCTCAACTCTATCGATCCGAAAGAACTGGATGATATCTTTCAGAAGACTTACGGCGTCCGGGAGAAAAAAACATATATAGAACCCAGGTACAACAAGGCGAAGGATGCAGTCATATCCAAAAAACCTTACGTGGGAAAGGAAGACAACACAGGGCCCGAATATCTGCTGGTGGACGGATACAACCTGATTTTCGCATGGCCGGAACTGAAAAGTTTGGCCGATGCAGATTTCGGCGGAGCCCGGGATAAACTGGTGGATATCCTCTGCAATTATCAGGGATACACAGGATGCAGACTGATCGTGGTCTTCGATGCTTACAAGGTGTCCGGCGGGACCGGCAGCGTGGAGCACGTCCACGGCATAGACGTAGTATATACCAAAGAAGCCGAGACTGCCGATATGTACATCGAGAGGGTCACTCATCAAATGGGCGGCAGATACAGAGTCAGGGTCGCCACCTCCGACGGCATGGAGCAGATGATAATCCTGGGTCACGGCGCCATCAGAGTATCGTCAAGAGCATTTATAGAGGAAATAAAACAGGCGGAGAAAGTGATTGCGGACAGGATAAAATAGCATATCAACGGATATTTCCGGTAGGCAAAAAACGGCCTGCCGGTTTTTATTGTAGCCGAAGCTACTTATGCATGCCTTTCAGTAGATGTAGAATCAAAGCAAGAAGATAACAGAACGTATCATTCAGAAAAGGAGGCACTATATGACTTTGCCGAAATTTGACTACATTGCTGCCGACAGTCTGCAGCAGGCATCGGAGCTGGCATGCGAAAATGCCGGAAAGGCTATGCTGATGGCAGGCGGCACCGACGTAATTATCCTGATGAAAGAAAATGCTGTAAAAGGCATGGAAACTATCATCGATCTAAAAAACATACCGGAACTGGACCAGATCGAATATGTGGAGGGAGAGGGCCTTAAGGTAGGAGCTCTCGCAAAGCTGTTTGCGATACAGAATTCAGCAGTGGTAAATGAAAAGATGCCGGCAGTGGCGGATGCCGCTCATTATGTGGCTTCCGCCCAGGTCAGGCGTAAAGGGACCATGGCCGGAAATATATGCAATGCATCTCCGTCAGCGGACACGGCGTCCATACTGTTGGCCATGGATGCACGGGTAAAGACTTTCACCGGTGACGGCGGAAGAGAAATACCCATCAGCGAGTTTTTCAAAGGCGTAAAGAAGACAAGCCTTGAAAAAGATAAAGGAGAGATCGTAACTGGGATCCTGATACCGGAACTGAAAAAAGGAGAAGGCTCGGCTTACTTCAAACATTCTGTAAGGAAGGCTATGGATCTTGCAATAATCGGAGTGGCAGCCTGGGTGAAGATGGATGGAAAGAAAATAACAGGCTGCAGGATCGCCATGGGCGGAGTGGGGATCACTCCACTGAGAGCGAAGAAGGCAGAAGAGATGCTCATCGGCAGTGAGTATTCCGAGGAACTTTTGAAAAGTGCGGGCATTGCGGCTTCGGAGGAATGTTCTCCGATCTCAGACGTGCGTGCGTCGGCGGAATACAGATCGGACATGGTGCGGGTATACACGAAACGCGCTGTAGAAAAAGCTGTTGAAACAATGAGAGCGTAGGCGGGAGGACACAGGATCATGAAAAAAATAATAAAATTCAAACTTAACGGTGATGAATATGAAGAATATGCACAGACCAATATGACAATGCTGGACTTTCTCAGAAAAGAGATGCATCTGACGGGGACGAAAAAAGGATGTGAGGAAGGGGAGTGCGGAGCATGCACCATCCTTCTGGACGGAAGCGCTGTGGACTCGTGCCTCATGCTGGCGGTGGAAGCCGACGGACATGAGATCGTAACGATCGAAGGCGTGCAGCAGAACGGTGTGCTCCATCCGGTACAGAAGGAATTCATAGACAAATGGGCACTGCAGTGCGGATTCTGTACGCCGGGAATGATCATGTCAGCACTGTCTCTGCTGCACGAGAATCCCCGTCCGACAGAACATGAGATACGTGATGCTATTGCGGGCAATCTGTGCAGATGCACAGGATATGCAAAGATAGTCGAAGCCATCGATTCGGCTGCAAAGATACTGGACAAGGAGGCGAATGCATAATGGTAATGAAATCGAAGGAGTATTACGCCGAAATAGAGAGCGTATATAAAAAACCGGAGGATTATGAACTGGCGGGAAAAGGAAACGCCTATGTCAGGATCGACGCCGAGGCAAAGGTCACCGGAAAGGCCATATATGCCGACGATGTAGATCTGCCGGGCATGTATTACTGCAGACTGGTGCACAGCCCCTACGCCCACGCTCTGATCAAGAGCATCGATTTTACTGAAGCACTGAAGCTGCCGGGAGTAAAAGGGGTGCTGACCGGAAAGGATTTTCCGGAAGGCCATAATCTTGGCAATCCGGAGGCTTTCAAAGAACTGGCAGACAAGGAACCGCTGTGCAGGGAAAAGGTGAGGATGATCGGCGACGAAGTGGCAGCGGTATGCGCTGTTACAGAAGAGATCGCCACCGAAGCCGCAGCGCTGGTGAAAGTGGAATATGAACCGCTGGAGCCTGTGCTGGATCCCTTCGATGCAATGGCAACTGATGCTCCTGCAATACATTATCCCAACGAAAGGGATGGGACCAGCAGCAATCTGTCCATATTCACAGTAATGAATGCCGGAGATCCGGACAAATGTTTTGCCGAAGCTTACTATACAGATAAACATCATTACAAAACACAGGAGATGGTCCACGCCGCCATTGAGCCTCACGGCGCCGTGGCAAAATACGAAAACGGCGAGTGGACTGTGTGGACGACTACCCAGGGAGCTTATGTCAGCAGGTACTGGATCGCATGGGGACTGGGCGTGCCCGAAAGTCAGGTGCGTGTCATCAAGCCGATGGTCGGCGGCGGATTCGGCGGAAAGCTGGACGTATTTGCACATGAGCTGTGTCCGTGCAAGTTCGCTCAGATGACCAACCATCCGGTAAAGTGCGTTTTGAAGAGAGACGAAGTGTTCATGTGCACCCGTACAAGACATCCGATCTCATTCGAGATAGAAAGCGCCGTTACTAAAGAAGGCAAGCTGCTGGCAAAGAGATGCAAGCACATCCTTGACGGCGGAGCTTACGGAGGTTCGGGGATCGCAGCAAATACACTGTCACTCATATGCGCGACATTCCCGTATAAAGTAGAGAATCTGGACATGCACGCCAGGAGGCCGTATACAAATCATCCGGCATCCGGAGCCATGAGAGGATACTCTGCATGCCAGGTGCATTTTGCTCATGAGATACATATGGACGAGATCGCCAATGCGCTGGATATAGATCCTCTGGAGCTGCGAAGGATGAACGAGATCACTCCATACTACACCGGGCCGACAGGTTTGGAGTTCACATCGTGCAAATTCGATGAATGTCTGGTGGAGTGCGCCGACGCCATCGACTGGAAACACAGAGACAAGTATCATGTCGGCAGCGGTGAAGCTGTGGGGCTGTCCGGATCTGGATTCATGTCCGGCACCGGATTCCCGGTACTGGTGACGCCTCATTACTGTTCGTCTTCGACGGTGGTACGTCTCAACAGAGAAGGATATGCAGTTGTATTTTCCGGAGCAAACGATATAGGTCAGGGATGCGATACAGTAATGACCATGATCGTTGCCGAAGAACTGGGGCTGAGGATGGACGAGGTAAAACTGATCCAGTCGGATACGACGACAACGCCGTGGGACGCCGGATCGTTCGGATCGCGGGTAACGTTCCTGGGCGGCAATGCATGCAGGCGCGCAGTGGGAGATGCAAAGCTGAAGCTGCTGTCTCACTGGGCGGAAGAATGGAACTGCAAACCGCAGGACATCAAGATGAAAGACCACAGAGTGTTCATGGAAGGCGATGCGGAAAAGAATATTTCCTATAATGAAGCCTGCTACGGATACGAGGAAAAGAACTTCGGCCGCTGTGTGGCCGGCGTCGGATCGTTTGCCCATGAAGGCGACAAAGATATATATGTGAAAAATGTAGGAAACTATGCGACGGCATATTCGTTCTCTGCATCTGCCGCAAAGGTAAAAGTCGACATGGAGACAGGAACGGTCGCTCTGGAAGATTTCGTCTTCGGACACGACTGTGGAAGACCTTTGAACATCCGCGCGGTGGAAGGACAGATAGAAGGTTCGGTGCTGCTGGGATTCGGATTCAGCTGTTACGAAGAATGCGTATATGATAAAGACGGAAAGCATTTGAACCCGAGCTTCAGGGATTACAGATTTCCGACAGCTCTGGACATGCCTCACATCAAGACCATCATCTGCAGCGACAATGATCCGGAAGGACCTATGGGCGCTAAGGAAGCCGGAGAAGGAAGCACGGCTCCCGTAGGATCTGCCATAGGCAATGCGATAAATTATGCGACTGGGCTGACTTTGAGAGAACTGCCTATAACGCCTGAAAAACTGTGGAGAGCTATCCGTGAACACGAGAAGACGGGAAAGACGGAATTCGGTGCGGAAGACTTGAAGGATAAATTCGCAAACATGCCTCCGCTGCCGAAAAGATATTGAGAAATGAGATGATAGGCATGGTAATCAAAGAACAACAAGAAAAATATCTGCCGCTGATAGAAGATGAAAGAATGGCTTTCATCAAAAAGGAACACGGCAGGCTGCGGGCTGTGATTGGCGTGGAATACTGGGATCATGTGACCGGGGACAGCAGGCCGTTCCATCAGTACATTGAGGAAGGCAAAGAGACGGATATCGTACCGGATCCTTATGAGATAACCCTTGCAGAACTGGCAATGCTGCCGAAAATGACGAAGAAGGTAGAGCGGATCGGCACATACAGTTATCTGGATTTCTTTCAGATGATGCCGGAGGACAGAGAACGGATAGATCTGCTTTGTCGAATATATGAAGCGCTGGCTTCTGGCTGTGAATGTTCGAAGGAGGATGCCTGCCGTCTGGAAAAAGGCCATGACGAATACATGAAATGCAAAGGGACCGATCCTGTGAAAGTGATAATGGCGAAGGACTGACGGAGGACAGCGATATGATAATACTGAATAGAAATACAGACGGGAATATGATGACCGTTACGCTTGGGATACGCAGAGCTGAATTCGATAAAGCACTGAAAGATGCTTACATGGAAAACACAGACCGGTATGTTGTCCCGGGGTGCGCTCCGGGGCTGGCTTCCCGGAAAGCTATCGAGGAAATTTACGGCAGCGATGCGCTGTGGGAGGAGGCGTTGAATGCCGCGGTCCCGCGGGCATTCAAAAGGTATCTTGAAGATGAAAATATTTCGGTATTGGGAAAGCCGGAAGTACTGACAGTGTCAGAGCCCGGGGAAAACGGCGTGACTTTCAGTGTGCGCGCTGAACTGTATCCTGAAGCCGGGCCGGGTGAATACAAGGGCATACATGTGTCGATAAAACGGGAGGACAACGAAGAAGCATTCGCCATGGCTGTGCTGAAAAAGGCATGCTCGGAAATGAATGGCGATGTATCGGATACTATGGTAGAAATGAAATTGGATTCACTGACTGCAAAGGAGATGCTCAATGTCAGCCGCGATTCCATATATCATCTGCTGGCCGATACGGTGGAGATCCTTTCGCTGGCTTATCAGAAGACAGGCATTTCCAGACCTAAGGAACAGGTCAGAAGGGAAGCCATGGATATAATGCTGCAGACAGTTTCAGGGAGTAATGAAGAGCCTTCTGTCGAGTATCTTTCAGATCAGATCATACAGCTGGTCAGAAGGTACAGGACTGTACCGGGAGATTTTGATAGGATCGTCAGCGAGCTTTTCGATCAGCGTCGGAAGAAAAAAGCCGGCATGGATCCGGAAGAACTAACTGATGAAGCCTTCGGAGCTTATCTGGGCTCCATTGGGACAGACGAAGAAAAATGGAGGGAAGAACGGCGGGCGGAAGCCGCAGAGTCGGCCCGGTGCGATCTGCTGCTGGATGCCGCGGCAAGAAAGGAAAATATCAGCGCGGAAGATGCGGAGGCCGATAAAATAGTATCCGGGATCGCTGAACAGTGCGGAATGGAGCCGGAGACCGTTAGAAAAGAGATCGATATCGATGCTGTGCGCAGGCAGATAATGAGAGACAAAGCCTTCAGACTGATAGTTGACAGTGCGGTCGGCATATAGGCATGCATAGTGCGCAGTATTATATTTTTGCTTACGGCGGCCAAGAGATGAGTGTATAATAAAAAACAGAAGGGCGGTGGTTTGATGAACAGTGAAAAAGTGCCTTGCCATCTGATGTATTTGCCGCGGGGAATAGCCAGGCTGCAGGAACTGGGAACAGTAAAAAAGTACCCGAAGAATCACGAACTCAATGTAATAAATGAAATACCGGACTGCTGTTATATAGTAAAATCAGGCCGCGTCATATGTTATGAGTTCACATATACCGGCGAACAGAGGGTATATAATTTTATGGAACCGAATTCTTTGCTGATGGAGGAATGTCTGCTTTTTGACAAGCCCTGTCCGATCCTGTTCAAGACAGTTGTTCCGTCAGAACTGGTATGTATAGAAAAGTGCGATCTGAAACGGGCTTTCAAACACGACATAGACATAGTCATGGATGTCTGCGAATCTCTTGCAACTAAATTCCTTTCGGCTATGGAACAGATACGAAACGGACAGCAGAAAAATGCGGAGTGGAAGATATGCAAACTGCTGCTCATATTTGTCGAACAGTACGGCGCGCCTTATGACGATAAGATCATGATAACAGAAAAAATAAGTCAGCAGATGGTCGCCGATCTTCTGGGCATGAATCGGGTGACGGTGGCTAGAAAATTCACCGAACTGAAGAACCTGGCGCTGATGGAACAGATAAACGGATACTACTGCATCAGGAGCATCGAGAAGCTGGAAGAACATATGAACAGAGCCGAGTAAACGGTTCAGCTCCTCAAAACGTTCGCCGCCTCCACTCTATTTTTCACGTGGAGTTTTTTGTATATGTGGGAAAGATGTACTTTTACTGTGCCTTCCGATATGAATAACGCCTTTTCTATTTCTTTATTGCTGTATCCCTTGCCAAGGAGAGCGAGGATCTCGGCTTCCCGGTTTGTCAATTGATATGTATCATGTATTTCATCCAAATGGGTTTTTGAGAAAGCGGCGGTTTTCTCAGTCAGTGCGTTTGCACGCAGGCTGTACAGCATGAATGCAGTAGAAAGATTTACAATGAACCAGAGTATTATCTCGAAAATGAACGATCCGAAATCCACATTCGATTTCAACAGCCCCATCTGGATACCGATATAGCAGTAGTTCAAATATGACCAGTACAGCAGCAGAGCTGAGAGAGAAATGGAATTAACAAAGACATATTTGTTGGATCTGAAAAGGACCGGTGCAAGGAGACAGATGCCTGATACTATGGATATATCATAGATGATCTCGGATATGCTTATGATCACGTTGATCGTGTAAAGGCGGAAGAGACCGCTGTTGGCCATAACTGTAAGTATGCAGGCTATAAAAAAGTATATGATATAGAACGATACAGAGATCCTGCAGAATATATGTGAGAAACGGCTTTCGGCGAAAGATGTTCCGCAGACAGTGTATGAGATCGCCAGCAGGATCTGTACCGCTATTTCAAAAAATGTCGAAACAGTTCCTATTTCGTAATCATGGAGGACAATGCCTGAAAAACAGTACAATAATGATATTGTTCCTTCAATAAAAATCAATATGCACAGTGCTGTTATTTTTTTTGTATATAAATAACGTTTTTCGACTCTTGAAAAAATCAACAGAGTGATGCTGGATGCACTTGTTAAAAATACGAATATATAACATAAAAGGCTGGTATAGTTCAGATCCATGCAGTTCTCCCTTCATGGCGGTATTTATTGTATAAATTTTATCATGGATCGCGGATATATTGAAACATAACATTAGGATAATAGTGGAAAACGGTAAAAATAATCCGTTTGATATAGATAAAAACGTTGAAATATGCGCTTTGAAGTATTTACGATGATTTTGCCGCAAACATATAATTATACTGTTATTTATATCTTTTTATTATTTTAGGAGGACAAAATTATGTCAGAAAAAAATGAGATGAAACGCGGCATCCGGGGATGGCAGGTCGCTTTCATCGGCCTGGGAGGAGTAATAGGTTCATGTTACTTCCTCGGCATGGGTATTGTTATCCATGATATGGGACCGGCGGTATTTATCGCTTTTGGAGTCGTAGGCGTCATAGTCTACGGTTTGATGATCGCTTATGCAGAACTCTTGGTCAATATTCCGAGAAAAGGTTCCTTCGTCGCTTATACGGCGGAATTCCTTGGACCGACAATATCTACCGGGTTCGGATGGGCTTTCTGGTTCAACTGGGTATGTTATGTGCCTTCCGAAGCCATTGCGGTGTCCACGGTGGTAACTGCGCTGGTCGGG
The DNA here is from genome assembly GCA_034927505.1 of Eubacteriaceae bacterium. GTDB lineage: Bacteria > Bacillota > Clostridia > Peptostreptococcales > Anaerovoracaceae > RUG100. The sequence goes on along the minus strand of JAYFPY010000027.1, from coordinate 37,996 downwards.
CAGTCGGATAATGCGGTGGCGTATATTGCAATAGCCATCGGTGCTCTGGCTGCAATCACGATCATTAATCTTTCGGCTGTAAATGTATTTGCAAAGATCGAATCAGGACTTGCAATCACAAAATGTATAGTTATCATACTGTTTATCCTGGTAGCTTTCGGCATATGGGTAGGCCTTTGGGGCAGCGATGGCTTCCTGGGAGCAAATGTCAATTTCAATACAGGCAACGGATTTTCGCATGATCTGTTCCCTAACGGCGTTGGGATAATACTAACATCTATGACTACTGTTTTGGTCACCTTCCAAGGTACAGAGATCGTCGGACTTACTGCGGCGGAAGCTCAGGATCCGGACAAATCGGTTCCAAAGGCGTGCAAATCGGTCACTTATCGTATTGTTGCTTTGTACATGGTGCCTATCGCACTGGTACTGCTGATCTATCCATACGCTTTGGCTAGCGATAGCAATGCAGTATTCTCGGACATTATGTATTACTATCATATGCCGGCTTTAGGGAAGATATTCGGAGCAATCGTGCTTGTTGCAGCGTTCAGCTGTGCCAACACGGGATTCTACGGAACTGTACGGGCGCTGTTCGGGCTTTCAATCGAAGGTCTGGCTCCTACTTTCCTTGGCAAGCTGAAAAAGGATGGAAACCCTAAGAACGCAGTCCTTTTCACATTGATATTCATGTGGTGTGTACTCCTCATAGGTCTGTTTTCGCAGGTGACCGGAAAGCTGGAAAATCTATATGCACAGCTGCTGTCGGTGTCAGGGTTCACAGGAACGCTGGCCTGGGTCGGCATCATTGCATCCTGGATCGTCTTCAGAAGGAAATATGTGCAGAGAGGATATGACATCCATGATCTGAGAGCTAGGGTAAAACCGAGCCAGACATGGATACCGCCGTTTGCAATGGTAGCACAGGTGGCGTGTCTGATAATGATGGCTTTCGACACCAGTAATCTGGGAGCTTTCTGCATTTCATGTGCAGCGGTATTCGTTCCGATGATCGTAAGACGAATCGGACTGCGTATGGGCAAGATGAGGGATGTAAATGCTCTTGAAACAGATGAGAAAACATTTGATGAACTGTATCCACCGAAAAATGATGGAAAACAATTATCGTGATCTCGACCTCGTAGAGATAATATAAATGGAAATAGAAAGGGCGTATACCTAATTATACGCTTTTTCTATTGGTAAATTATTTACCTGTTGCTGTCTTGTTATATAATGGCACAAAGCGCATCAGTGAATACATTGTCTTTGAGCAGGAACGTCAAAAAAGTACAGAATTATAAAAAGACCATGAAGACCCCGAGCATGAAGAAACTGAACAAAGTCACTGAGAACTGATCGACGGGGTCTGTAAAATGACGGCAGATACGCACAAGATTGTCATTGCATATGACAGGCAGAGATAGTATAATTTCATATTGTATGGAAGAAGTGAGAAAGAGTTGGGCATTAGCTCAGCTCTTTTGATTTTTCAATAATGGTGTGCAGTGAAAAACAGCACAAGGGGATGACATGAAAAACAGATTTAGCTGCTCCTATGGAGGAACTGCAGATAGTTTCGTTATATGCGGAGGAAATGATTTAAAAACGACTGAGATAGACCATGTTAAATATGGTTTGTTTTGCGTTGTGCAAAATATTATACAGCGTGGGAGGCCGACAAAGCCAAGTGATTTTTTAAAGGATAAGATGGGAGAACTGCAGGCAGGGACAGAACCGATCCATTTGATTTCGAAAGAGCGCAGCCAATGGAAAAGAACGATAAAAGGCGATGTCGACAATGCATATTATCCTGCTGTCGAATTTTTTGATGACATACTGACGGGATATCTTGGGAAATATGATTTTGTAAGAAACCTGATACTGCCGGAAGCTTACATGGAAGATATACTACGATCTGATAAATGCAGTTACTTTACAGGCCAGCAGGTGGATTTCTATCTGTCGGCGATCGAAACGGTGATCGAGATCGACGGTGGGTCGCACAGTGAAATACATCAGGAGACCAAAGACCGTCATCGCGACCAGGCTCTGGAGGGAGACGGCGTTTCAGTACTGCGGATACCGACTGAAGATATCCGAAACAGAAGCGCAGCGTTAGCGGGCAAGATGTCATGGCTGAGGGAAAAAATTGAAAACAGTGAGACGATACGAAAATATAAAAGTGATATCAATGTATCAACATCGGATCTACGGATAAGATACGATGCAGTTATCAGGATCCGGATGAGAAAAACTGGAACGTGCATATCGGGTACAGCGATATGCACGATACTGAAGAGCTGATAAAGCTGGCTTATCAGGATATTGCATTGTGGGCGACGGCCATAAGCAAGCTGCTGAAGATGGAACTGCAGCTGCCCGCTGTCAGTTTTACAGGACAGACAGAAAATGCTGATATCGATATCGACTTCAGCATGAAAAAAAGATATACGGATGAATATGTAAATGCAAAGCAAATACAGATAAGGACGGAGTACTACCTGGGCAGAGATTACTACAGGGTGGCCAATTCGGATTCTCTCAAATATCGATTTGAAAAGGGAGATACCGATAACGATCTGCCGACGATGGAATTTCTTTTGAAGAATATTTTCGGGTTCAACGAATTCAGAGACGGACAGGTGAGAATAATAAAAAATATCCTGGAAAGAAACGACACCATAGGCATCCTCCCCACAGGAGTTGGGAAATCTCTCTGCTATCAGTTCGCATGTCTGCTGCAGCCGGGAGTGGCGTTGGTGATCGCTCCGATAATTTCTCTTATGCTGGATCAGAAACTGGGCATGAACAATCTGGGATTAGCAAGATGCGAACATATCACATCACAGGATCCGGGAAATGTGAAAGGCGAGAAACTGAACAGGTTTATTGAAGGAAAATATCAAATTCTTATGATGTCTCCGGAGCGGTTTCAGAGTAAAAAATTCAGAGAATCTTTGACGCATCTTAATAGAAACATGAATTTCTCAACCGCGGTCATTGATGAAGCCCACTGCCTTTCGGAGTGGGGCCATGATTTCAGGGTATCATATCTGGCATTGATACGTACTATAAAAGAATATTGCCCGGAAGCTAGACTGCTTGGCCTGACAGCTACAGCATCAAAATTAGTATTGCAAGATTTAAAAATTGAATTCAATGTAGGTGATGGGAATGTAAAAACAATAGATTCAATGAAACGAGATGAATTGGTGTTCAAAAGGATAACCGTTACAGGCAATAATAAAAAAATAGAATTGTTTGATACGCTAAAAGAGCTGAATAAAATATTCGGATGCGATGTTACAGAAAACACGGGAGAAAAGACTAAGGCAGGCATGATTTTCTCGTCTACAATAGGGGGCCCATCCGGATGCATAAAAATCTGTAATGAAATCAATGCTGGAGGATATGCGAAGAAAGGAAACAAAGGGGAGAAAATTGCTACAACATACTATGGAAGGATGAAGTCAAAGGAGAAAGCCATTGCACAAATGGATTTTATCAATAATAAATATCCAATAATGGTATGTACTAAAGCTTTTGGGATGGGCATAGATAAAAGCAATGTGAAATATACAATTCATTATGGTTTGCCACAGTCGATAGAATCTTTCTATCAGGAAGCCGGACGTGCGGGAAGAGATGCAGATAAAAGCGAAAAATCATACTGCTACATATTGTATTCTCCGGAAAGAATATCTGATCACATAAAGGAAGAATTGTTTAGTAGTGAAATAAGCATTTTAAAGCGCAAGAAATTGTGTGAGGTATACTTACACAATGATCTTAGTACTTTGTTCTATTTTTGGAGACAGAACAAAAAGACTGAAGAGGAAGAATTAAATGATACATTAGAAGTCTTTATGGAAATACACAGAGGCGATAGCATATTAGAGTTTAATAACAAAGATAAACCTTTGCAAAAAATTCAAGAGGCATTATATAAATTGTCTATTTTAGGGATAGTAAAAAATTGGATTGTAGAATATAGTGATTCGGATTTAAATGGGCAAATTGAAGTCGAGTATTCAGGATGCGAACGAATTGAAGTTGAAAATGCATTATTAAGATACATCCGAAAATATGATGAGGGATTCAGACTCGATGGCAATTCAAAAAGATATAAATTATATAGAGATATATTAAATTCAAAGGGGAAAATGTTGCCTCGATACATTTATATATTGATTTCATGGACAAATGCAAATATCATGTATCAGAGGCTGCAGTCAACAAAATACATGATGGATTGGTGTTCACCGAGAATAACAGACCAGGAATTCGCAAGAAGATTGGAGCATTATTTTATTCATGACGAGATAACAGCAAATTTGGATTTTATTGTATATGATCCGCTTGATTATGAAAATTGGTTCAATATATTATTTGAAACAAAAAATGTGTTCACAGAAGAAATTCCTATTACTAAAGAACGGGGAGATACAATATTGATATCACTGCAACGATATTTAGAGTCATATAGATATAATCCCGGATTGAACTTCCTGAGTGGCATTTTAGGATTATATTGTAATCCGGAACAGTATTATGAATGGAAGCAGAGATTAAAAGTCAGCTTTGAAAATATTAGGGATATGGATATAGAAAAACAAGAAGTAATAATTAGAAGGACATTAAATTTTGCTCAACAATTTGATATTGATAATAAAGACAAATTAAGTGAAATGATATTATCTTTTTACCCGGAAGAGGTAAAAGAAGTATGCAGCATGCTACATGATAGATATTCTTTGCAGATAGTAATAAACAATTACAATAAACAATTTGAAGAAATTTTTTGGAAGGATAAAAAATGGATTATATAAAAGAATTAGAGGTATCGTTAGAACACTTTAAAAATAATGCGGATCATATTAAAGAATTGCCAAAACTGCTAGAGAGCATTACTAACTTGACAGTCGAGGTTGATAGGGAAAAGACAGCATTGGAAAAGGGCATATCTGAAATATCAGAATGTACACAGAAAATCGATCTCTTCAAAACTGATATCGAACAGCGAGTGGATACTATCAGCAAAAATACAAACGATAATATCGACTCGTTGAAAACATCCATGCTGGAAGAAGCCGACAGGATTGGAAAATCGATCGAAAATGTGAAAAAGAAGATATCCATATTGCAGATCGGGGTATTTGCTACACTGGGAGCAGCAGTGGCAGCCTGCATATTGCTGATAGTGCAGATGGTCTAATAAGCAAAACTCATCAAATCACAAAAAAAGAGGTCCTGATGAGTCGGCTGGCGTTGGACTATTTGTAAAATAATAGTTATGAAAGGGAATTAAAGGCATAATTTACATAAATGGAAATTATATACTATCATCAGCGGGGTGAAAATAGTGATTTGATGAGTTTTCAGTCGCTAGACAGGCTATAGACCTCGGTAAAAACCGGCCTGTTCCATGTATTTTAGAGATCGGAACTCATCACAGCATCAAAAAGATGCAGATGATGAGTTTTTGTTTGATCATGTAAAAGCAGATCATGGAATTCCTGCATGTGATGCAGCATTACGCACTGCCTACAGCATTACGCACTGCCTGCAGCTGTATATTACGCCGTAATATACAGCTGCGCCGGAACACGCACCGGGTAGAAAAGGCGGATGGATACTGCATCTTTCTGGACTTTTGGGGCATATGTATTATAATGTGAGATAGCATAAAAGGTAGTGTAAAGTAAGTTATGAAAAAACGGAGGCGGGCAAATGCCTCAAATGAACTTTGAAAATTGCAAATTCGAGATAAAATAATGGCGAAAAATGCAAGCACACACGGAGGTAACAAATGAAAGATAAAAATGCATGGACAACTTACAGCAAAGCCAAAGAGAAAAAACTGGAGATTCTCTGCGGGGGATATAGAAGGTTTCTTGATGAAGGCAAGACCGAAAGGGAATGCATAGTAAAGATAACAGAGATGGCAGAAAAAGCGGGATATAAAAATCTTGCAGATATAAAAAAAGGAGACCTGAAACAGGGCGACAAAGTGTACGCAGTGTGCATGAAAAAAACCGTTGCGTTGTTCAATATAGGAAGCGATCCCATCGAGCAAGGGATGAACATACTGGGAGCCCATATAGATTCTCCCAGACTGGATGTGAAACAGAATCCGCTCTATGAAGACAGCGAGATAGCTTATTTGGACACTCACTATTACGGCGGTATCAAAAAATATCAGTGGGTGACCATCCCTTTGGCAATACATGGGACAGTGATAAAAAAAGACGGTGCAGCCGTTAATATTGTGATAGGAGAAGATGAAAAGGACCCGGTAGTATTCGTGTCAGATCTGCTGGTGCATCTGGCTGCCGATCAGTTGAACAAGAAAGCAAGAGTAGTCATCGAAGGCGAGGATCTGGATATAATCATAGGCAGCAGGCCTATGGCGGACGATGATGAGGACAGCTCGAAAAACAAAGATGCTGTGAAGAAGAGAATACTGAAACTGTTAAAAGATAAATATGATTTCGAAGAAGACGATTTCTGGTCTGCTGAGCTGGAGATCGTTCCTGCAGGAAAAGCAAGAGATGCAGGGCTGGACAGAAGCATGATCATGGCTTACGGGCAGGATGACAGAGTGTGCGCTTATACATCTCTTATCGCCATGCTGGAGACTGAAAAGGTGAACAGGACCGCATGCTGCCTGCTAGTTGATAAAGAGGAAATCGGCAGCGTAGGCGCCACCGGCATGCAGTCCAGGTTTTTCGAGAATACAGTTGCGGAACTGCTGGAAGCCATGGGGGCTTACAGTGAACTGACTCTGAGACGGACCCTGTCATCCAGCAGGATGCTTTCTTCGGATGTGAGCGCGGCTTACGATCCGACTTACGCCAAGGAATTCGACAAGAAGAATGCAGCTATGCTGGGCAAAGGCATGGTGTTCAACAAGTTCACCGGGGCCCGCGGAAAGAGCGGATCCAACGATGCAAATGCTGAGTATCTGGGACGTCTGAGAAACATCCTGAACAGCAATGATGTCATGTTCCAGTCGGCAGAGCTGGGCAAGGTGGATGTGGGCGGCGGCGGCACCATCGCTTACATAATGTCGCTGTACGGCATGGAAGTCGTGGACAGCGGCGTGGCAGTGCTGAACATGCATGCGCCTTACGAGGTGACCGGCAAGGCAGATATATATGAAACGAAGAAAGGCTATGTAGCTTTTTTAAAGGATGCATAGACCGGGAGAGATATGTAAATGAAGATCGGAATCGTGACCGGTGCGTCCAGCGGGCTGGGAAGAGAATTTACAAAACAAATAAGCGAACGTCTGGAGCTGGACGAGATATGGGCGATCGCAAGAAGAAAAGACAAGCTGGAAGAACTGGAGGAGATCAGTATGTGCAGTATCAGACCTGTGCCTCTGGATCTGCTGGAAAAATCCAGCTTTGATGAAATCGAGACAATGCTCAAGGGTGAAGAACCGGAAGTGAAGATATTGGTCAATGCAGCCGGGCTGGGCAGGATCGGCTTGAGCAGAGAGACCAGCAGACAGGACAATGACGCTATGATAGATCTCAACTGCAGGGCTGCTGTGGATATGACAGTGGCAGTATTGCCGTATATGAAGAAGAAAAGCAGAGTGCTGAATATCTGTTCGTCTGCTGCTTTTCAGCCGCTGACCGGCATCAATACATATGCCGCATCCAAATCATTTTTGCTCAGCTGGACCAAAGCGCTGCATATCGAACAGCTGACATCCGGGATCCATGTTACGGCAGTCTGCCCTTACTGGATAAAATCGACGGAATTCATACCGGGAGCAAAAAAAACGGGAAGCAATGCAGTAAAACATTTTCCCGGAGCTTCGAAGCCGCCGTCTGTGGTAAGATGGGCCATGGTGGACAGCGCGGCAAATATGTGGGTGTCATCGACGAGCCCGTTTGCGCTGTTTTTAAGATTCTTTTCCAAGTTCATACCTCACTGCATAATAGCGCCCATATGGGATCTGATGCGGCGTATATGAAAGGATAACGAAATGAAAGTACTGTATTTGGAATGTGAGATGGGTGCCGCCGGCGACATGATGCTGTCTGCACTTTATGAACTGATAGAAGACAAGGCCGGATTTCTTTCCGAGCTCAACGATGCGGGGATACCCGGCGTCGAATATACGGCCTGCCAGGTCTCGACTCACGGGACATCCGGGACTCACGTGGATGTAATGATAGACGGAGAAGCTGAAGAATACCCTGAAGGCGGCGGACCGAAAAACAGGAAAGAAAACAAAAACGAAAAGAGACCCCATTACACCACACTTGAATATATGCATGCGATGGTGGATTCTCTTGAACTGCCTGAAGAAACAAAGAAACATATCCGCAATATATATGATTCCATTGCCAAAGCCGAAGCGGAAGTACACGGCACTCCGCCGGGAGCTATACATTTCAGTAAACTGGGGACCATGGATGCGGTGGCCGATATAACAGGAGTGTGTTACGCTCTTCAGAAATTAAAGGCAGAAAAAATCGTGATCTCGCCGATCCATGTGGGGTGCGGTACCATACAGTGTTCCTGCGGCACATTGCCTGTCCCTCCGCCTGCAGTCGAAAAGCTGCTGGCCGGAGCTCCCATATACGGTGGAGAGATCGAAGGCGAGCTGTGCACACCAACAGGAGCGGCATTGCTGATGTATTTTGTTGATGACTTTGGACATGCGCCGGAAATGACGACAGAAAAAGAAGGACACGGGATGGGCACCAGATCTTTTGAAGACCGGGCGTCATATCTGAAAGCGGTCATCGGAGAAGCCGTTTGAACATGCGGAGTTGGATTTTTAAAACTTAGCTATTGACAAACCGCGAGGCGAGGGATAGTATTGTATTAATAATAAAAGTTGATAGAGGAGCGATCGATATCAGTAACCGGCGGAGACGGCAGTCAGAGAAACCGGAGAAAGGGGAGGTCGCCGAAGGGTGTTTCAGGCATGAAGGACTTCTGGGACGGGACAAAAGATGTTTCGTACTCCTGCCATATGGTGTGGCAGAGGCGCTATTGATGACAACTCAAATTTGAACTTAGGTTGCATCGATAGGATGCAGCTTTTTAATTTACAGTTGGAACATGAGAACAAACAGGAGGAAAAACAAATGGCGATTTTTACAGGATGCGGAGTGGCAATAGCAACACCGTTCAAGAAGGATGGATCAGTAGACAGAGAAAGTTTCAGAGATCTGATAAACTGGCAGATCGATGAAGGGATCGATTCCATAGTAGTATGCGGGACTTCGGGAGAAGCTTCCACGCTGGACGACGAAGAACATATCGGCACGATCAAGTTCTGTGTCGATACAGTAAACGGCAGGGTACCGGTAATAGGCGGAGCAGGCAGCAACGATACAAGGCACGGTATCAACCTGGCAAAGAAGATCGCAGCTACCGGAGTAGACGGACTGCTGCTGGTAACGCCTTACTACAACAAGTGTTCGCAGCAGGGGCTGATAGAGCATTACACAGCTACAGCTGATGCAGTGGATGTACCGTGCATCCTTTACTCGGTAAAGGGCAGGACCGGAGTGAACATCGAACCGGCAACAGTTGCAAAGCTGGCGGAGAATCCAAATATCGTCGGGATCAAAGAAGCCAGCGGCGACATTTCACAGGTAGCTGAAATATGCAGACTGGTCCCGGATGACTTTGCTGTATATTCGGGAAATGACGATATGGTAGTTCCGCTCATGTCTCTGGGCGGCGTAGGATATATTTCCGTGCTGGCCAACGTGGCACCAAAGGATTCAGTAGAAATGTCCAGGAGCTTTCTCAACGGCGATGTCAAGAGAGCAAGGGAGATACAGCTGGCAGCAAAGCCGCTGATAGACAGCCTGTTTGCAGATGTGAACCCTATACCTGTCAAGGCTGCACTGTCAATGATGGGAAAGATGGAACTGAAGTTCAGACTTCCGCTCTGTCCGCCTAACCAGCAGGTAATGGACAGGATCAGAAAAGAAATGACAGCCTACGGATTGCTGTAAAATATTAGGAAATACAGGGCGCCCATTTTGGCACCCTGTATTTTTGTGGTTTGACATATACCTGGAGGGGGTATATCGTATATTAGGAACAGACTTATGATAGATGAAAAATCAAGAAACTCAGGAGGAAACCATGGACAAGGGGAATGAATGCTGCAGATACAAAGCGACGCCCAGAGACGAAGCAAAAGAAAAACAGCTTGTAGCCAGACTGAACCGGATGACCGGTCAGCTGCAGGGAATAAAGAGAATGCTGGAAGATAACAGATACTGCGGAGACATACTGATACAGGTGGCCGCAGTGGAAAGCGCTCTGCAGAATTTCGGATATATAATATTGAAGGATCATCTGGAGACCTGTGTTGTGGAGGAGATCGACAGCGGGAACACAGAAGTGATGGAAGAAGTCATAGATCTGATCAGAAAGTTGAAGTTAAGACAATGAAGAAAGATAAATTTGCCATAAAAGGAATGAGCTGCGCTGCATGTCAGGCCAACATAACAAAGGAAGTCGAAAAACTGCCGGGTGTTTCTGATGTGAATGTCAATCTGCTGACCAACAGTATGTCGGTGGAATATGATGAGGCGGATGTGGGACCTAAGGAGATCGTCCATGCTGTTGCAGACATAGGATACGGCGCACGACAGGAAGGCGGGATCTCACGGGGCGGAGCCGGCGGAGAAAACAGGAATGACAGAACAGATATGCGTGAGAGCGCGGACGGTGAGGAAAAACAGGTCAGACACAGATTGATATCATCAGTAATAATACTGGTGCCGCTGATGGTTGCTTCCATGTACCACGGGATCCCCTGGTCTCATCTGACAGCGGCTTTCACACAGCTGCTGCTGACGATACCTGTCGTTGGGATAAACAGGAAGTTTTTCATATCCGGTTTCAGGTCCCTGTTCAAAGGCAGACCGAACATGGATTCTTTAGTGGCGATCGGCGCAGGGACGTCCCTCGTCTATGGGATATTCACTATATATATGATGATCGGAGGGCATGATGATTACCGGCATTTATATTTCGAATCGGCGGCAATGATCCTGACGCTGGTCACAGTCGGAAAATATCTGGAGGCTCGTTCGAAGGCGAAGACGACGGATGCTTTGGACAAGTTGTTCGATCTGGCACCGAAGACGGCAGTGGTCATACGCGGAGATGAGGAAGTCGTGATCCCGTCTGATCAGATCGTTGCAGGGGATATAGTCGTGATAAAACCGGGGGACAAAATACCGGTGGACGGCGTCGTGGCGTCGGGAAGCGGATATGTGGATCAGGCCGCCATCATAGGGGAAAGCATACCGGTCACTGTGAAGCCGGGAGATGAAGTGATCTCGGCTACTGTAAACAAGAACGGGACATTCCGGTTCCGTGCTGTCAAGGTAGGCGAAGATACGACCCTGTCGCAGATGATCCGGCTGGTGGATGAAGCGGGAAGCAGCAAAGCTCCTATCGCAAACCTGGCAGACAAAGTCAGCGGCATATTCGTGCCGGTGGTGATCTGCATCGCAGTGCTGACGGCAGTCATCTGGCTTTTGACCGGACATGACGCTGCTTTTGCTCTGAACTGCGCTATATCGGTACTGGTCATATCCTGTCCCTGCGCGCTGGGGCTGGCCACGCCGGTGGCCATAATGGTGGGTACCGGGAAAGCAGCTTCTGCGGGGATACTGATCAAATCGGCTGAGATACTGGAAAACCTTCACAAGGCAGATACGGTGGTCCTGGATAAAACCGGGACTATCACTACAGGGCACCCGAAGGTGACTGACGTGATAGTCATCGATGATGGAATAAGCGAGGACGAATTTATCGCAAAGGCTGCCTGCCTGGAAGCGGGAAGCGAGCATCCTCTTGCAGCAGCTGTTATAGAAGAAGCAAAGAAACGGGGCATAAGATTCGATGCGGCAAAAGAATTCGAGATCGATGCCGGCTATGGGATAACTGCACTCATGCGGGGCAGGAGGATGTACGGAGGCAGCGGAGAATACATAAAAGAAAAAGGATTCTTCAAAGACGGAGATCCTGTTGACGTTCGGATAGGAATGCTGGCAGAGGAAGGAAAGACGCCGCTGATATTTACGGAAGAAGGAAAAATAACAGGGCTGATGGCTGTTGCAGATACAGTCAGAGAGACCGGCAGAGATGCGCTGAAAGACATGAAGGCTATGGGCATGAAAGTCATAATGCTGACCGGAGACAACAGACGCACTGCGGAGCACATGGCAAAAGATCTGGCTGTTGATGAAGTTGTGGCTGAAGTCAAGCCGCAGGGAAAAACGGAACATATAGAAAAACTGCAAAAAGAAGGCCGCAGTGTAATAATGGTGGGAGACGGAATCAATGATGCACCGGCCCTCATGAAAGCCGATATAGGTATCGCTATAGGCGCGGGAACGGATATAGCTGTTGATTCTGCCGATGTGGTGCTGATGAGAAATTCGCTGCAGGATGTGTCTGCGGCAGTCAGGCTCAGCAGGGCAGTTATAAAGAACATACACGGGAATCTTTTCTGGGCTTTCTTCTATAACATAGTAGGGATACCCATTGCGGCGGGAGCACTGTACGGGCTCACCGGACTGCTGCTGGATCCAATGATCGCCGCGGCAGCCATGAGTCTCAGTTCAGTATGCGTAGTACTGAATGCTTTGAGGCTGCGATCATTCAAAACGGAAGGAAAGAAAATGAAAGATGAAATCAAAAAAGAAATGTATATCGAAGGCATGATGTGCGACCACTGCAGGGCCAACGTAGAAAAGGCGCTGACGGGAACAGAAGGCGTGACGAAGGTCTCTGTTGATCTGAAAGAGGGGACTGCCCTGGTAGTTTCAGACAGCAGAACGGATGAAGATACCCTTTCAAAGGCTGTTGAAGGCGCAGGGTACACCGTTACAGGAATAAAAACGCTGTAGAAAAGTCATGCTTGGTAAGCGAAAACAAAACACGCCCGCTTTGCGGGTATTTTTTGTGCATTCAAACATATTGCGTGCAAAAGCACAGAAAAACAAAGAAATACATTGTGCAAATGCACGCAAACAGTTATAATCAATAATAGATATAGAACGAAGGCGTAGATAAAACAGCTGTTTATACAGTAAATAATGGAGGAATACCATGCTGAAAGTAGGAGTAATAGGATGCGGACGAATGGGTCTGGATCACATCGAAAGGATCACGAAAAGGATACAGGGAGCGGAAGTAACTGCTGTTTCCGACGTGTTTTCTGAAAATGCGGCGAAGGGAAAGGCTATATGCGGATGCAGGATATATGATAACGCTGATGACGTCATCAGTGATGAGAATGTAGATGCAGTCCTGATCGTTTCACCGGGATCTGCACATGCAGATCAGATAATAAAAGCTGTACAGGCGGGCAAGCCGGTATTTACCGAAAAGCCGATGGCAACAACGGCGGAAGACTGCAGGAGGATCGTCGATGCGGAGATCGCAGGCAAAAGACATCTGGTGCAGGTCGGCTTTATGAGAAGGTACGACAGAGGATACAGACAGATAAAGACGACTGTCGATTCAGGAGAGTACGGAGAGTCGCTGATCGTACACTGCACTCACAGAAATGCATATGTACTGGATGACTACAGTACGCCAATGGCGGTCCATGACACGGCCATCCATGAGATAGACTGTTTCAGATGGCTGCTGGAAGAAGACTATGTCTCGGTGCAGGTGATCATGCCGAAGTGTACAAAGAATGCAAAGAAAGATCTTCAGGATCCTCAGATAATGATCATGAGAACAGAGTCGGGGATATGCATAGATTTGGAGGTGTTCGTGACATGCAGGTTCGGATACGACATCAATTGTGAAGTGGTATGCGAAGAAGGATCGATCACTATGCCTCAGCCTGCAGCGCCTGTCATAAAACATGCGGCCAGGATAGAGAGGGAGCTGGAGACGGATTTCTTCAACAGGTTCATAGATTCATATGATGTGGAAATACAGGAGTGGGTAAACAGCACTCTTGAGGGAAAAGTAGAAGGACCCAGTGCCTGGGACGGATACGTTGCAGCGGTAACGGCTGATGCACTGGTCGCTTCACAGACATCGGGGATACCGGAAAAAGTCGATACGGGCATAATGCCCGAGTTCTATAAAAAGTAGATGAAAGAAAGAGGTGTTTCAAATGGATTTTTTTAACGGTGTTGCCTGGGTCATAATATCATTTATGATTTTTACCGTGGCAGTTGCAGTCATAGCGTATTTAAAAACTAAAAATGAGAATCTGAAATCTTCGGAAGGTTTCTTTCTGGCAGGTCATTCTCTGCCCGGAGTAGTCATAGCCGGATCGCTGCTGCTGACAAATCTTTCAGCCGAACAGCTGGTAGGCGAAAACGGACAGAGCTGGGCCACGAACATGAGCCCTATGGCGTGGGAGGTCGGATCGATCATATCTCTGATCGTACTTGCATATTTTTTCCTGCCAAGGTATTTGAAGATGGGCGTTGCAACCATGCCGCAGCTGATGGAGATCAGATATGACAAGAAAGTAAAGCTGCTGTTCTCATTCACGCTGGTCATAATGTACAGCATACTCAATCTGCCGGTGATCCTCTACGCGGGAGCGCTGGTGTTCGAAAATATATTCGGAGTTTCAGCCCTTCTGGGAGTAACAAAATTCCAGGCCATTGCATTCCTCTGTATAGCCATCGGCATCGTAGGCGGATGTTATGCTATCATAGGAGGACTGAAGGCTATTGCCGTATCAGATACGGTAAACGGCGTCGGCCTGCTGGTGGCAGGCATCGCAGTTCCGTTCCTCGGGTTCGCTTTCCTGGGACATATGATGGGCGGAGACGGCACTGACATGATCAACGGAGTGAAATATATAGTAACTCATCACACTGAAAAGCTGAATTCTATAAGTGCATGGAACTCGCCACAGCCGGAAATGCCGTGGCCGCTGCTGTTTACCGGAATGGTATTCAACAACATATTCTTCTGGTGTACAAACCAGTCTATAATACAGAGATCTCTGGGAGCAAAAAGTCTGAAAGAGGGCCAGAAGGGCGCGATTTTCTGCGGGCTGCTCAAGTGCCTGGGATTCCTGTATCTGGTAGTGCCGGGGATCATCGCATTCCATATTTTCGGAGACAAACTGGGATTGATGGATGAAGCTTATCCGATGCTGGTGGCAACGGTAGTGCCGAAGGCTGTGCTGGGATTCTTTGCGGCAGTTATGTTCGGAGCTATCCTGTCGTCCTTCAACTCGGTGCTCAACAGTGCTTCGACCATGTTCAGTCTGGATATATATAAAGGAATAATCAATCCGAAGGCTTCGGAAAAGAAAGTAATAATCGTAGGAAAAGTATACGGCATAGCAGCAGGCGCAGTTGCCATTGCAGTATCGCCCTTCATACTATATGCCAATTCCGGCGTAATGACATTCCTGAACTCATTCATACAATTCGTTTCGCTGCCGCTGCTGTGCACAGTGTTCGGAGCATTCGTATTCAAGAGACTGCCAAAATATGTGCCGTGGATCATAACAGCATTCCATATAATAGCATACGGACTGTTCATGTATATCGCACCGACATATCCGGGATCGTCAGAACCGATACATTATTTGTATGCAGTCGCTGTCCTCTTCCCGCTGGAACTTCTCATCATGTGGCTGTTCAACAGATTCGCACCAACGAAGGAAGAATTCGTCATAGCAGATAACAGTGCGGTGGACATGACGCCGTGGAAGTACAGACACGTTGCCGCTGTAATAGGCATGGTGTTTGCGATAGGCCTCTACGTAGTATTTTCACCGCTTGTGCTGGCAAGCTAGTAATATATCTAAAGGAGATGTAAAATGATGC
Source organism: Eubacteriaceae bacterium (assembly GCA_034927505.1). Classification (GTDB taxonomy): domain Bacteria; phylum Bacillota; class Clostridia; order Peptostreptococcales; family Anaerovoracaceae; genus RUG100. The sequence goes on along the minus strand of JAYFPY010000027.1, from coordinate 22,166 downwards.
TGGATAAAAGAAAAGTGAAACTGGGAATGGCTCCCATAGGATGGACCAACGATGACATGCCGGATCTGGGCGGAGAAAACACATTCGAACAGTGTGTCAGCGAGATGGCTCTCGCCGGATTCACGGGAAGCGAGATCGGCGGCAAATACCCGAAAGACGAAAAGGTACTGAAAAAGGCCATGGATCTTCGGGGTATACAGATATGCAACTGCTGGTTTTCAAGCTTTCTCATATCGAAGCCCTTTGAAGAGACGGAAAAAGAATTCATAAATCAGATAGATTTTCTGAAAGCAATGGGAGCCGATGTGATTGGCGTTTCAGAGCAGAGCCACAGCATACAGGGAAAGATCGAGCAGCCCATATTCAAAGATAAATATGTGATGAACGATGAAGAGTGGCAGATGCTGACCGCCGGACTGAACAGACTGGGAAAGATCGCCAAAGACAAAGGCATGAAGCTGACATTCCATCACCACATGGGTACAGTGGTACAGACAGAAGAAGAAATAGACAGATTCATGGATGAAGTGGATCCGGAACTGGTCTTTCTCCTGTTCGACAGCGGGCATCTGTCATTTGCAGGAATAGATCCGGCGCCGGTCCTGAAAAAATATGCGGACAGAGTAAAGCATGTACACTTGAAAGACATAAGGAACGATGTGGTCGAAAAAGCCAAACGAGAAGACTGGAGCTTTTTGAAGAGTGTACGGGAAGGAGCTTTCACAGTGCCGGGAGACGGCGATGTGGATTTTTCAGCCATATTCGATATCCTGTCGGCAAGCGGATATGAAGGCTGGGTAGTAGTGGAAGCCGAGCAGGATCCCGCAAAGGCGGATCCGCTGGAATACGCTATGAAGGCGCGAAAATATATTTCTGAAAAGACCGGGCTGTGACCGGCAAAGCAGGAGGTAACGAATATGAAGATAGCTTTTGATGTAGATGTGCTGGCAAAGCAGATGGACATAAACAGCATGGTCCATCAGGCAGCCGACTGGGGATACAAATACATAGAGCAGTCTCCTCATCCGAGGATAAATCCTTTCTACAAGCATCCTCTTTTTTCAAGAGAGTGCGAGGCCGAATACAGGCAGGCTTTGAAGGAGACCGGCGTTGAGATCTCATCGCTGATATGCGTTTATAGATGGTCCGGCCCTACAGAGGAACAGAGGCAGATGGCGGTGGCGAACTGGAAGAGGCTGATAGAGATAGCTTCCTCCCTGGGAGTGTCAGTCATAAATACAGAACTGTCAGGAGATCCCAATCAGCAGGAGATATGCAACGGCATGTGGTACAGGTCCATAGAAGAACTGCTGCCCATTGTCCGGAGAGAAGGGATAAGGATAGAGATCCAGTCTCATCCCTACGATTTTTGCGAACTGAACAACGAGTGTGCAGACATGGTGAAATCTATGAGGTCTGATAATCTGAAATATGTATATGCCGCAGCCCATGGATTCTTTTACGATCATGGAAGAGGCGATGCGGAAAGCATGCTCAGATATGCGGGAGACGATCTGTCCCATGTGCTCTTTGCGGACACGTATAATCAGACGATGGACTGCAGATACGTACTCAATCCGCCATGGCTCAACGCTGCGGGAAAAGCCGATGTGACGGTGCACCAGCATCTGGGACTGGGAGAAGGAGATGTTGATTTCGACAGTATATTCAGGACTCTGCGGAAGATGAGATTTGCAGATAAAAAATTCAAAGTCGGCGGCGACAGTATTGCGGCTGTTTCTCTCTTCGGTTTTCCGGAGAAAATGGACGAGCAGGCGCCGGCGGCAAGGGAACGGATCGAAAAAGAGTTGTTGAGTCAAGGGGAAAGCAAAGGTGAATGAAAATGGCTATAACGTTACAGCAGATAGCGGAGCTGGCAGGAGTATCGCGGGGCACTGTAGACAGAGCCATAAACAACAGAGGGCGTATAAACCCGGAAGTTGCGGAAAAGATACTGCGTATCGCAAATGAAAACGGATATTTTGCTTCGAAACGCCGGGGTGGCGTAACAAAAAAGATCGGCATCATAACGCAGCTGAACACTTCAGCGTTCATGATACATATCAGAGACGGGATCGAGAAAGCCGTAAAGGAACTGAAAGAACGGAATGTGGATGTGATCCTGAAGGGGACCGATACGGTCAACGGAAAGGAGCAGGCGACCATCATAGACGAAATGACAGCGGAAAAAATAGACGGTCTTGCGATAATGCCTTCCGATTCCCAGATAGTGCGGGACAAGATCAGAGAACTGCGCAGAGATGGGATCCCTGTAGTGACATTCAATTCAGATCTGGACTACAGTGAAAGGAACTTTTTCATAGGGCTGAACAACGAACAGAGCGGAAGAGCTGCGGCCGGCCTGATGGGAATGATGACTCGGGGCATCGGCAAGGTCCTGGTCATAACCGGTTATTTTACAAACGATGTGAACATACAGCGTGTAGAAGGTTTTATCGGCGAGATGAAAAAGGCTTATCCGAGGGCAGAACTGCTGGGCGTGCAGAGCAGCTTTGACAGGGCTGAAGAGGTGGAAAATATAATAGTGACGACTATGACGAATATACCGGATATCGACGGCATATTCATTGCGTCCGGAGGACAGGAAGGTATACAGAAAGCTTTCAACAAAGTAAAGATAAAGAAGAGACCGTATGTGATCGTATATGACAGGACGCCTGCCAATGAAAAAGCCCTCCGTGAAGGAACAGTCGATTTTGTTATAGGACAGGAAGGTTTCAGACAGGGGTATTCCGCTCCTGTAAGACTGGCCGATCTGCTGCTGAACAATGAGATGCCGGCTTCGGAATATGAATATACGGATGCAATAATTATTACCAAATATAATATTTGATCAAGGAGTGAATAAAATGAAATATGTAGAGTTTGACAGCAAAAGGCCAATGGACATAATACTGCTGGGCAGGGTCGCTATAGATTTCAACCCGGTGGATTACTTTCAGCCTCTGGCCGAATCGTCCACCTTCAAAAAATATGTGGGCGGTTCGCCTGCAAATATCGCAGTGGGCGTGACCAGACATGGAAAGAAAGCCGGATTCATAGGGAAAGTCTCCGATGATCAGTTTGGTGATTATGTAACAGATTTTTTCAATAAAGAGAGCGTGGACACTTCACACATAACCAGATGCAAAAACGGAGAAAAACTGGGATTGACATTTACAGAGATACTGTCGCCGACAGAAAGCAGCATACTCATGTACAGAAACGAAGTCGCGGATCTGCAGCTGACAGTGGATGATGTGGATGAAGACTACATAAAGAAGTCAAAGGCCATCCTCATATCCGGAACAGCTCTGGCGCAGAGCCCGTCAAGAGAAGCGGCAATCAAGGCGGTGATGCTGGCAAAAAGAAACGGAACAAAGATAATCTTCGATATAGACTACAGGGAATACAACTGGGAAAACAAAGATGAAATATCCATATACTATACAGTAGTGGCAAGAGAAGCCGATATCATCCTCGGTTCCAGAGAGGAATTCGATCTGACGGAAAAGCTGATAGTGCCCGGCAACAGCGATGAAGAAAGTGCAAAGCTGTGGCTTTCCAAGAATGCCAAGATCGTTGTGATCAAACATGGGAAAAAGGGCTCTACCGCATACACCAAGGACGGCAACAGCTACAGTGTGAAGCCGTTCCCTGTAGAAGCCCTTAAATCTTTCGGGGGAGGCGACGGATACGCCAGCGGATTTCTCTATGGAGTGTATGAAGGCTGGGATATGATCGACTGTCTGGAGTTCGGCAGCGCCGAGGCTTCCATGATGGTCAGGAGCCATTCCTGCACAGAAGAGCTTCCCGATCCGGAGCAGGTAAGACTGTTCATAAAAGAAACGAAAGAAAAATACGGCGAAATGATCGCCAGAGTATAGGAGGAATATCGATGGCAAAGACATATAAAATGACAGTTGCACAGGCTATTGTAAAATTTCTGGATGAGCAGTACGTGGAGATGGACGGAGTCGAAACTAAATTTGTCGAAGGTTTCTTCACTATTTTCGGCCATGGGATCGCAGTAGGACTGGGCGAAGCGCTGGACAGCGATCCGGGCAGCCTGAAGGTGCTCCAGGGAAGAAATGAACAGGGCATGTGTCATGTGGCTACGGCCTATGCAAAACAGTCGGGAAGAAAAAAGATAATACCGTGCGCATCTTCGGTGGGACCGGGAGCTGCAAATATGGTAACGGCATGCGCCACGGCAACGGTAAACAATATCCCTCTCCTGGTTTTTCCTGCGGATTCATTTGCCAGCAGACAGCCGGATCCGGTGCTGCAGCAGCTGGAGCAGAGCAGCAGTCTTTCTACGACGACCAACGATGCGTTCAGACCGGTGACAAAATACTGGGACAGGATCACAAGGCCGGAACATATAATGACAGCGCTGATCAATGCAATGAGGGTGCTGACAGATCCGGCGGAGACAGGAGCGGTATGCATCGGTCTATGCCAGGATGTTGAAGGAGAAAGTTATGATTTCCCCGACTATTTCTTTCAGAAAAGGGTGCACAGGATCACAAGGCCGGCAGCCGTTGAAGAAGAAATAAACGACATTGCACAGGTTATCGGAGAGGCAAAAAAGCCTCTGATGATCGTCGGCGGCGGCGTGAGATTTTCCGAGGCCGGTGAAGAGGTGGAGAAATTCTGTGAAGAATTCAGGATACCTTTCGGCGAGACACAGGGGGGGAAGAGCGCCTGCAGATCGTCCCATCCGTACTGCCTGGGAGGCATCGGCGTTACCGGCACACTGGCGGCCAACGACATCGCAGAAGATGCCGATGTTGTCATTGCCATAGGAACGCGGCTGTCGGACTTTGCCACAGGATCCAAAAGACAGTTCAAAAACAAAGATGTGAGATTTGTTTCCATAAACAACAACAGATACCACGCATGCAAGATGGATGCGGTAAAAGCCATAGGCGATGCCAAAGCAACAGTCAAGGCTCTGGGAGACAGACTCCGCGAAATGGGTTATGTTTCAGATTACAATGGAGAGATAGAAGCGGAAAAGGCAAAGTGGGACAAAGAAATGAAACGTCTTGCGGAATACAGCTACGGTGATGATTTTGAACCTATGATAAAGAACAGAGACCCAAGGACCATACCGGAATTCGTTGAGCTGACTCGCGGTGTCATCACACAGACGGCGGCTCTTGCGGCGCTCCGCGAAGTTATTGACGACGACGCAACGGTGATCACCGCAGGCGGCAGTCTTCCGAGCTGCATGCAGCGAGTGTGGACCACTGATAAGAGGGGCGGCTACCATGCGGAATACGGGTATTCATGCATGGGCTATGAAGTTGCCGCAGCTCTGGGTGTGAAGATGGCGGAACCTGACAATGAGGTGTATACTGTTGTAGGCGACGCCAGTTTTCAGATGCTCCACAGCGAGATCATGACGACGATGCAGGAAAGAAAGAAGACTAATATTCTGGTCTTCGACAACTGCGGTTTCGGATGCATCAACAATCTGCAGATGAACCACGGCATCGGATCGCTGGCCACTGAGTTCAGATACAGAGACGAAAACGACGAAATCAAAGGTGGGCTGATCCCGGTGGATTATGCAAAGGTGGCAGAAGGATACGGACTGAAGGCGTACACCGTCAGGACGATACCGGAGCTGAAAGCGGCTCTTGAAGACGCTAAAAAACAGACGAGAGCAGTGCTGATAGATCTGAAGGTTTTGCCGAAGACTATGACGGACGGATATAATTCTTGGTGGAACGTAGGTCTGGCCGAGGTGTCGAAAAAGGAAAGTGTAAGAAAGGCATGGGCAGGCGTAAAGGAAGGCCGCGAAGAAGCGAGAAAGTACTAAACAGGAGGTAACGATAAATGGGCAAGGTTTTTGGATATCCGGAGTTCGACTCACGGGGAGAAAAAATACTGACAGAATACGACGGGGATTACAGCACTATGAATATGGACATCAGAGTGTACAAGATGGCGCCGGGAGATACGAGAAAATTAGGCCGCACAGGCGAGGAAACTGCTGTTCTTCTCATCAGCGGCAGCATTACTTTCAAATGGGATACAGGCGAACAGTCTGTTTCCAGAAAGGATGTTTTCACCGAAGGACTGTGGGCCCTTCACTGCAGCAGCGGCAGGGAGATAGAAGTGGCTGCGCATGAGGATACTCAGATACTGGTCCAGTGCACTCACAATGACCGGGATTTCGACAGCAGGATATACGGACCGGAAGATGCTCCTTGGGAGTATTCATGCAAAGGTATGTTTGGCGATACTGCAAAGAGGAGGGTCAGCACTGTATTCGACTACAGCACAGCACCCTATTCCAATATGGTGCTGGGAGAGGTGCTCAACGATCCGGGAAACTGGTCCGGATACATTCCTCATCATCACCCGCAGCCGGAGGTGTATTACTTCCTCTTCGACAGACCGGAAGGCTTCGGCGCCAGCTACATCGGCGATGATGTATATAAAAGTACAGACGGCAGCTTCAGCGCCATCACTCCGGGGGAACTCCATCCTCAGGTGTGCGCGCCGGGATTCCAAATGTACACATGCTGGATGATCAGACATAATGACGGCGATCCGTGGACAGACAGGATCGATGATGAAAGATATACATGGATGTATGATGCAAAATTCTAAGGAGATGGTATAATGGCTCTTGTAACGATGAAAAAACTGCTGGATGATGCGGTAAAAAGAGGCGGAGCTTTTGGGGCCTTCAGCGTTGGTAATATGGAGATGGTGAAGGGCGCTGTAAAAGCCGCCGAAAAAACAAAAACGGGCATAGTGCTGCAGATAGCAGAGGTGCGGCTGAAACATTCACCGCTGGATCTTATGGGTCCCATGATGGTGCAGGCAGCAAAAGATTCAAAGGTGAACATTGCTGTTCATCTGGATCATGGGCAGACTATGCCGGTGATAAAGCAGGCGCTGGAACTGGGATTCACATCAGTGATGTATGACGGTTCCACTATGCCTTTCCGGGGCAATATAGCAAAGACAAAAGACGTAGTGGCTCTGGCGGGAAAGTATGGAGCTACTGTAGAAGGCGAACTGGGTCTTGTGGGAGGCAGCGAGGACGGCAGCGAAGATCACGGCATCAAGTGTACCGATCCCATGGATGCTCTCCAGTTTGTAAATCGTACAGGAGTAGATGCATTGGCGGTAGCCATAGGCAATGCCCACGGACATTATACGGCGGCGCCGAAGCTGGCTTTTCATGTGCTGTCAGAGATCGCAGCCAAGACGAACACGCCGCTGGTCCTTCACGGTGGCAGCGGTATCAGCGATGAGGATTTTCAAAAGGCTATCAGGCTGGGTATCAGGAAGGTCAACATAGCGACGGCCAGCTTTACAGCTCTTACAGAAAAAGTAGAAGAGTACATGGGGAAAGGAACTTCCCACAACTATTTCGACATGAATGAAGCCATGGTAGAAGGCGTCTATGAAAATGTCAAAAGACATATAGAAGTGTTCAACGGCGCGGTGAAAGGAGAAAAGTAAATGAAAATAGCAATAAACGGATTCGGAAGGATCGGAAGACTTTCTTTCAGACAGATTTTTGAAAGGAAGGATATAGATGTGGTGGCCATCAACGATCTGGCTCAGCCGGAGATGCTGGCTTATCTGCTGAAATATGACACGGTCCAGGGAGCTTTTTCAGGACACAGCGTGGACAGCGATGACAGCTCGATCACAGTTGACGGCAAGAGGATCCCCATATATAAGGAAGCAGATCCAAAAAATCTTCCGTGGGGAAAACTGGGCGTCGATATCGTCCTGGAATGCACCGGGTTCTTTGCGGGAAAAGACAAGGCGAAGGTACATCTTGAAGCGGGATCAAAGAAGGTCTTGATTTCCGCTCCTGCAGGAAAGGATCTTCCCACTATTGTATACGGAGTAAACCATGAAAAGCTGACAAAGGACGATCTGATAGTGTCAGGTGCTTCATGTACGACCAACTGTCTGGCACCCATGGCCAAGGCTCTCAACGAGTACAGAGAACTGAGGACCGGATTCATGACGACGATCCACGCCTATACGGGGGATCAGATGATCCTGGACGGGCCGCACAAGAAGAACGATTTCAGAAGAGCCAGAGCGGGAGCCATGAACATCGTCCCCAACTCTACAGGTGCGGCAAAGGCTATAGGGCTGGTGATACCGGAACTGGACGGAAAACTGATCGGTTCGGCGCAGCGTGTGCCTGTAGCCAGCGGATCCATTACGATCCTGGATGCTACTCTTAAGGACGATACTGAAACTGTCAGCGTTGAAGGGCTCAACGAGGCGATGAAGAAGGCTGCAAACGAAAGTTTCGGATACAGCGAAGAGCAGCTGGTGTCCAGCGATATAATCGGCATGCATTACGGATCCCTGTTCGATGCAACTCAGACTCTGGCGGAAAGATGCGGCACCAAGATATACGAGGTGAGAGTAGTTTCGTGGTACGACAACGAGATGAGTTATGTCAGCCAGCTGATAAGGACGCTGACACATATGGGAATATTAGTATAGCCTGCAGACCGCAGAATGAATATAATAATTAGAAGAAGAAAGATTGTGTAGCAGCAGTCTTTTTCTTTTTACAGGCGAGAAAAAAGCAGGCCCCGGCGGCAGGGGCATATATTAAATCTTTGAAGGGGGGCTTGGCAGAGACAAGCCAAGCGGTCACAAAGTTGTTTCAACAACGTATTTATAGTAGAATGGTATCGATGCGTTTATGCGTAGTTGAGGTAGATGATGTTTGATAATTTGATGTTCTTCATATACATATTTGCGGCATTCATTGGATTTGCAGCGGTAGCGCTGATATGGCTGGTAGTGAAATACAAGAAAAAGCAGTGGTCCGGGACGATGAAGGCCATGCTTGGTTTTGTAGTGTCGTCTCTTGTGATAGGAATGATATATTTCATCAATATGTATCTTGCAACAGTTACAGGCAATTATCAGACCGGGCTGCCGGTTCGGGTACTGGACATCGCCGGTTTCGTTTCTTTGGAACTGTTCTGGATAAAATTCATGCGGGCTGTTTTAAGACAGAAGTGCCCGGACTGGAACAAGAGCGACAGGGCCTGGGATGTGAGCATACTGGCGCTGATGGTCTGGTCTGCGGTCAGCTACGGGATATTTACGGACGATGTATATTATGTTTCCGGAACGGAGGCACAGATATATATGACAGTGCTGGAGCTGGTACTGTGCATCACTATGACTCTGTTCATCGGAATAAATGCGGCAGCTGTGGTAAAACGCATAAAGGATAAGGGCATTCGAGCGTATATACTGATCGCCGGCGGCCTGATAACAGCCAACGGCGTGTGGAACGGGATCACGACTGTATGGCTTTTCCGGGGCAGTGTGATGATGGCAAGCTGGCAGGATCAGGTGACGGATCCGACCCCGCTGCTGATCATGGCATTGAATATCGTAACACTGATATACATAGAAAAAAATGACTTTGGTCCACTGTATCTTGACGGAGGCAGAGATGACGAGGAAGCTCTCGCAGAGATGTCGGAAGAATTCGGATTGACTGCAAGAGAGAGTGAAATAGTCGTTTTGTTGTATGAAGGCCTCAGCAATGATGAAATAGCAGGGAAATTGTTCATATCGAAAAACACAGTAAAGCACCATGTGTATAATTTGTACAGAAAGCTTGGAGTTTCAACACGTATGGCTCTTGCGGCCATGGTCAAAAATAGAAAATAGCACCCCGGGGCCATTGATAAAAAAACAAATATATTGAAAAATGAGAGTAATCAGAAAATTACTTTCATTTTTTTGTTGCGAAGGAGGAGGTGAAGGATCAGCGCGTGTTGTCAGAGGAGTGTATCTGCATATACGTCAGGTATACCGGAAAGGAAAAAGTAAGATGAGTAAAATGAATAAAAGTTTCAAAGCAAAATTACTGTGCTGTGTTCTTACAGCGGTAATGGCAGTCTCATTCATGCCGATCTTCGGAGGCGTGGACAATGCCGGTGCAGCCGCGAAATTGCCGGCGCCGCTGGTGCTGCATGGACAATCAGCAGGCAAGACTGCAGTAAAACTGTCATGGAGCAAAGTGAAAGGGGCTTCCAAGTATGTCGTTTACCGCAGCGGCGGGAAGAAATATACTGTAAAAGGCACTTCTTTGACTGTGAGAATGCTGAAAAAAGACAAAGTATATGGATTCAAAGTCAAAGCGGGCAAAAAAGGAAAGTACAGTAGATATTCATATACCATAAAGGTAAAAGGAACTCCGGGAAAAAACAAAATTAGGAACGCTAGAAAGATAAGGCTGAACAGCAGCAAGATCGTACTGGAGCCGGGAAAGACTACAGTACTGAAGGCTTATCTGTCGCCGTCGAAAAAGATCGTGTCCGGCAAGGTGACCTGGACTTCCACCAATAAGGCGATCGCATCAGTGAACAAAAGCGGCACAGTAAAAGGCATAAAAGACGGGACATGCTATGTTTATGCGCGTAATCACAGCGGCTTTCGGGCAAAATGCAAGGTAACAGTCTCGGAAAAAAGGACTATAATTAAAAACGGAAGAGTAGAACAAGTAAAGGGAGATGTAAAGAACCCGACGGCTGTTGTTACTCAGGGAGATGAAATACTGTATGTAGGCAGCGATTCCGGTGCTGACAAATACAACGCCGGCAACGCTGAGGTTATAAACGCAAACGGCGGCACAATAATGCCATCATTGACGGATTCACATATGCATGTGAGCAGTTCTACTTCTTATATGTATGAGATCCCTCTCTATGATCTGGGCAAAGCCGACATGATGGCTACGATAAAGACATTCATCGCCGACAATCCGGATCTTAACGTATACGTTGGAGCGGGATGGCAGGTTTCCCTGTTTGATGAAAATGGCCCGACAAAGGCCGAACTGGATGCCATATGTGCTGATAAGCCGATCATACTCACATCTGCTGATGGGCATTCTTCATGGGTAAACTCAAAAGCACTGGAGAAAGCCGGAATAACAGATGAAACCGCCGATCCCGAAGGCGGAGAAATAATCCGTGACGGAAGCGGACATGCAACCGGATATCTGAAGGAAGCCGCATCCGGACTGGTCAGCGATATGAAACCGACATATACTGTGGATCAGATGAAGAAAGCCATACTTTGGGAGCAGGACTGGTTTGCGGGCAAGGGATTCACATCCATGTTCGATGCGAGAATGTATCTTGAAGATGACAAGAACTATTATACAGCCATGGAAGAACTGGCCGAAGCCGGACAGCTGAAACTGAGGATACGCAGCTCCTGGTGGATACAGCCGTACATGTTCGAGAACTGGGATGAATGCAAAGCTTACATGGACAAATGCTTTGCAGCAGAAAAGCAGTTCAAGACTGATTACTTCCGTGTAAATACTGTAAAGCTGATGGCGGACCAGGTACTTGAAGAGGCCACTGCGTATATGTCCGACGGATATTACGAGGATTATGGGGATCATTCCAAAGGAAAAAAAGCGGACAATGAAAAAAACAAGCTTTGGGGAGAAAAGATGGATATGCTGAAGAATGTTCTCAAGTATGCCGATGATAACGATCAGCAGATCCATATCCACCAGATAGGCGATGCGGCAGCTACGTATATGCTGGACGTGATAGAGGAACTGCAGGAAACGACTAATCCGGATATCAAGGATCACAGGATCTGTTTTGCACACTGCCAGTTCATAAATGATGCAGATCAGAAGAGGATGGCGAAACTGGGGATCAGTGCGATCGTTGCACCTTACTGGGCGGTAATGGATGACTACTATTGGGACGTATATGAACCGATGGTAGGAACTGATACGCTGGATAAACAGTATCCGATGAAGAGTCTTGTAAAGAACGGCGTCAATGTAGCAATACACAGCGACTGGTTTGTAACAGAACCGGATATGGGATGGCTGTACTACAGCGCAGTGACAAGGACCCTGCCGCAGAAGATGTTCAATACATGGTACGGTGCGGATACGGAAGGCTATATAAGAATAACAGATCCGACAGCTTCTCAGGAGAAATACTACGAAGGCAAGCTCACGATTGCTCCGCTGAAACAGTATTCGGAAAGACTGTCTCTCAAGGATATCATCAATGCATCCACTTATGGCGGTGCGAAGACGATAAAACTGGAGAATGAGATAGGAAGTCTGGAAGCCGGAAAGAAGGCGGACATCATCGTTTTGAACACGAATCTGTATGAAACCGACACGGCTGATCTGGAAAACATCGCTCCGGTATATACTATGTTCGATGGACAGATCGTATATGACAAATCGAAGGAACAGTGATCGACTGTAAAGTATAAAATCGATATGAAAAGGGCCGCGAAGGTGCAGCATACCGAGGCCCTTTTTTGATGAAAAAGACCGTGGATCTGCACTTTTTGGACACATTACGGACAGTGTCAATAGTCAGAAAATTTAGAAGTGAAATAGCAGGGATTTTTTTATACAAAGGTCAAAATATGTAAAGAGAACAACCAGTTTGGTTTGGGTATACTAATATTGTAGAACAAATAGGACTGCAATTGGGCAAGATGGATGCCCGAATAAACAAGGAGGAGAGACAGTATGTCAATGAATTCTATCAAAGGAAAGCTGCAGCTCGCAGCTATAAAGCAAGCCTTGAAGTATATGGAGAAGGATCCTGGCGAAAACCTCCCCAAGTTAATCGACTGGGCAGATAAAATCGATAAGAACGGGGATTTCACAAAGTACAGAACTTATTTCAGAAATTTCATCGAAGATAAAGATGGTAACTGGTACAAATTTATGGAAAGTCTCTGGACGGATCTGGACGATGGCGTTCGTATGAGATTCTTCGAAAACTTTATGGTACACGCCTGCTACACAGGTATCTCCAGACAGAGGGAGAATAGAGAAAGATACAACTGCAATATCCCATGGGCAATACTCATGGACCCTACTTCCGCATGCAATCTGAAATGCACCGGATGCTGGGCTGCAGAATACGGAAACAAACTGAACATGGATCTTGCTACACTGGACAAAATCATAACAGAAGGCAAGTCACTGGGAACGTTTATGTACATCTACTCCGGCGGTGAGCCTCTGGTGAGGAAAGATGACATCATCAAGCTGTGCGAAATGCATCCTGACTGCCAGTTCCTTGCATTTACCAATTCCACTCTTATAGATGAAGAATTTGCAGACGAAATGCTGAGAGTAAAGAACTTCATTCCGGCTATCTCAGTAGAAGGTTTTGAAGAAGCTACTGACTTTAGAAGAGGCAAGGGAACATATAAGAAGATCGAAAAAGCCATGGAGATCCTGAAGAGGAAAAAATTGGCTTACGGAGTATCTTGCTGTTATACCAGCAAGAATGCTGAAATAATAGGCAGTGAAGAGTACATAGATGACCTTGTAGCAAAGGGAGCAAAATTCGCATGGTTCTTCACATACATGCCGATCGGAAACGCTGCAGTAACAGATCTGATCGCTACGGCAGAGCAGAGAGAATACATGTATCACCAAATCAGGAAGTTCAGGCAGACAAAGCCTATTTTCACTATGGACTTCTGGAACGACGGCGATGCAGTAGGAGGATGTATAGCAGGAGGAAGGAATTATCTGCACATCAATGCAAACGGAGATATCGAGCCTTGTGCATTTGTACATTATTCGGATTCCAACATCAAGGAGAAGACATTGCTTGAGGCTTATCAGTCACCGATGTTCATGATGTATCACGACAATCAGCCGTTCAACGACAACCTGTACAGGCCGTGTCCTATACTGGACAATCCGGGAAGACTGGCAGACATGGTCAATGAATGCGGAGCTCATTCCACTGACCTGGAGAGTCCGGAAGATGTAAACGAATACTGCGAGAGATGCAGACCGACAGCCGAAAAATGGGCGCCGGTAGCTGCAGAACTCTGGGCACAGCACGAAAAAGACATGGATGCAAAGAAGCGCAGAGAAGCAGAAGACGAAAAAAAAGAAGCATAAAATATCAATAGAAGAAAAGAGCCTCGTCGGAGGCTCTTTTTGTTGGATATATCTATGGTTTCAGACGTAATACTCCAGCAGAGCGACACAGTTTTGATACACGATCAGATCTATATCACCGGCAGATTCTCTGTTTACCAGCATATATTCTCTGTTGTTTTGAATCGGACCGTTCAGTTCTCGTATAAGGCCGGAAGGTATCGGATTTTCCGAAAGAGGGAAACTGCAGCAGTTGTCTTTTTCATTTATGTCCATCCTGGACATATAGAATGTTTCGGGAAGTCCGGAAAGATCGATGTGGACCTCCAGTACGGAATGAGGGTTTATATTGAAGACGGCCAGGCTGTACATGTCTTTTGATTTTGCGATCACACAGTTTTCATCATTGTACAGCAGCAGGTCCCTTTGCGATGCATAGTAGCGGCATATCCGGTAATATGGAGTGAACAGACCGACCTTTGTGACCAGTGAAAAACGGTTGCCGAAGAGAGGGATCGCCGGGCAGCCGGTATTGAATATATGGTTTAATACAGTTGCGTGATTCAAAAGTTCAGGCCCATTATCTTCACATCTTTCATCGGAGGATCGGATCGGCGCATCGAAGGACGAAGGGACATGCTCCATGATCTTTCGGTTTACTGTATATGACGGCGGACAGATGTTCTCGAGTTCGGATCTGCAGCGGCCGGCGCCGATCAGCATGTCTATATCATCTATATATACGGATGGAGCAAAATCATCCTGCCATGTCTTTTCACAGTCCACGGACATATCTACACTTATTTTTGCCTGCGCCCGGGGACTGCCGGATGTATCTGAAAGATTCATGTAAGGAAGAAGAAGATCCGGAGCTGCAGATCGGGAAAAAGATGAACCGTATTTCCTGCTGCCGGGATGATAGCCTTTTCTGTATGCGGAAGGAGTTTTTCCGTGCCAGGCGGAAAAGCATTTATTGAAGTAATTTGGCGACGAGAACCCGCAGTTTTCGCTGATCTGCATCAGAGTCAGATCTGTGAAGACCAGCTGCTTTTCGGCAAATTCAAGCCGGATAGCATTTACGAAATTCTGGAAGTTGAATCCCAGAGTCTTTTTTATAAGATGGGAAACGTAGTATGTACTCAAATGCTCCATTTCAGACACGTCCTGCAGAGTTATTTTCCTGCTGTAGTTGGTAAGGATATATCTGGTGATGCGGCACAGTCTTTGAAGATCCGGACCGCTCATGGTACTGCTGATGGTCTTGTACTGGTAGTCTTCCATGAAAAAGCCCTGAAAGTGGCTTACCAGGATCGAGACCAGGTCATTGACGGCGGCCATGTTTGCCTGTATGTCAGAGCTGCCGGAACAATAGGTGATGGCCAGCTTGGAAAGGCAGTTTTTCAATATGGCCAGCTTGCTCTGGAGCATCTGCGCATCGGCTGCGGGAGCTTCCATACATTCTTCGCAGACAAAGAACATATACCGGATGTCAGGATATTTGTCTTTGAAGTAAGCTGTGTCCACATGGACCTGAAGCATGAGGATGTCGTCGGACGCATCATGTATCTGATGCAGGTCTTCTACGTCTGCTATGATCAGATCTCCCGGGTTCAGCTCGTAATCAGTGTGATAGATCCTGTATCGGGCAATGCCGCGCAGGACCATAAGGATCTCGATCTCCTTGTGGCAGTGCCGGTTTTCTTCTGTGATGTTGATGAAACTGACCGAAAACGGCAGGCCGTCCCGATATGGAATACTTTCAAAAATCATGTCATATGCCTCCCTTTATGTATGATTTGATTATATCATACATCTCAAGAGTATGATATAATGCAAATATTGCTGTGAAAACATGCAGATATTGCTTATTTCAGATAGAAAAGCTAGGGCAATGTGAAAATTTTCTGAATTCAGCATAATGGATATCAAAAGAAGGCAAAAAGCAAATTTCTAAAATGTTCGTACATATTGTACAATTTGATTACAAGTTAGATATTGAAAGACGAGGTGTCAGCAATGAAGAAAATATTAGTGTTAGGTACAGGCGCACAGGGAAGCGCAGCAGCGCAGAGACTGGATGAAGAACCGGGAGTAGGCGAGATAGTATGTGCGGATTATGATATGGAAGCCGTGAACAACCTGGTGGGGATACTGAAAAAAGGCAAAGGCGTAAAGGTAGATGCTCATGACAGAAAGAGCATAATCGCCGCTGCCGAAGGTGCAGACCTTATTCTCAATGCTCTTCCTCTGGAATGTACTGAAAACGTTCTGGAAGCAGCGATAGCAGTAAAGGCAAACTATCAGGATTATGCAGGGACTACGGCGCTGGATCCGGACTGGGTAGAGTGCTACAGGATACAGTTTGAAAAATTCGGACCCAGATTCAAGGAAATAGGAAAGACGGCGGTAATAGGAACGGGATCGGCACCGGGGCTGATATGTGCAGCTACCAGACATACGATGAGATATCTGGACACATGCGAGACTATATACAACATCGTATGGGAGGGCGTTATAGCAAAGAGATTTCTGCCGTTCTGGTGGTCGCCGGTAACAGCTCTCCATGATATGAGCGAGGATGCCTATGCGATGGAAAACGGGAAGCTGATAAGGACGCCTGCTTTCGACCTGCCTATAAAGCGTCAGTACGAATACATGGACGAGGAGATCACATTCAATGAACACTGCCATGACGAACCTATCCATTACTACTTTAACAGAGAAAAGTATTTCAAAGGATGTAAAAACGCATATTTCAAATATGCGGGTGCAGGAATGGATTTCTGCAAACCGTTAAAAGCAGCAGGCCTTTTGTCTGATGAAAAAGAGAATATAAAGGGCGTAGATGTAGCACCGTTCGATGTTATACTGGCTCACCTTCCTCATCCGCCTAAGTTCAAGTCGGAGATCAAAGAGATCCTGGATGAAGGACTGATAAGCGATTCCGGATGCATGGTCATAGAATCATACGGAAAGAAAGACGGAAAAGATGTGCTGGTGGAAACTCATGTAATGGCTCCCGGACTGGCCGAATCATATGAGAAAGCCGGAATAACAGCGGAGATGTATCTGACCGGACAGGGCGGATATCTTTTCTCAAAACTGTTCGTAAACGACAAATTTGATAAACCGGGGCTGTTTACATCTGACATGCTGTCGGATGAACAGGTAGATACATACTTCGAATATGCAGCCCGGCTGGGAATAACACTGGAAACAAAGGTAAAATAAGACGATGAATGTTGAAAAATACCGCTGTTCACTGCAGCGGTATTTTTATACGTTCTACTATGTATGTCACTGAGCATCGTCAGTACTTTTCGGCTGTATCTGTCCTTCTTTCACAAGGCGAATGAACAGTTGTGCAAGTGCCGGATCGAACTGGGTGCCTGAATATGTCGAAAGCTGTTCCAGAGCATAATCCACACTGTATGGATCCTTGTAAGCTCTCGATGATACCATGGCATCGAATGAATCGGCCACACACAATATCCTTGCATGGAGAGGTATGTCTTCTCCGGCTATGCGGCGAGGGTATCCGGTGCCGTCATAATTTTCATGGTGTCCTATTACGGCAGGGATGACATAATCAAGAGACGGCAGATGCCGTATTATCCCAATGGAATTCTGTACATGTGTCTTCATTGTTTCAAATTCCTTATCGGTGAGAAGACCCGGTTTGTTCAGTATATGTTCGGGTATGCCTATTTTCCCGATATCATGGAGCAGCGCCGCTTCACGGAGTATTTCCACAGAATTATCGTTGAGGCCGAAGGCGTATCCCAGCTCGCATGCATAGTAGGCCACATTGTTCGAGTGATCGAATGTGTAATGATCCTTGGTGTCTATAGCTGCGGTAAGAGCATAGATAGTCGGTGCATATTCCGAATATACATCCTGCCTGTGACCGGAAAGGTCGTCGGGTGATTCGTATTTTTCCTGGTGACCGGAATAGACCATGACTCCGTTCTTTCCGTTTCGTTTCACCTGGAACACAGCCATATCTGCATTCTGCAGCAGTTCTTTGTCGTTGGATGCATCATATGGTATGGAACTGATGCCGCAGCTGACAGTTAGTACTTTCAGTGCATAATCAGAATCCGCTTTGTTCATATTCATTATCTGTCTGCTGATAGTATAACTCAGGTTTTTTGCGGACAGCACATCGTACCCCGGTAGTATGACGCCGAATTCTTTGTTGCCGTATCTGGCGGTATAACCGTTTTCTCCGACGCTGGCAGCGATTATGGCAGCGATTTTTTTCAGTATGTGATCGCCCTCGGTGGCGCCGTACAACTGATTGTACAGTTTGAAATCATCTACGTTGATGATTATCAGCGAGAGCGAAGACTTCTTCAGATGTCTGCATTCTTTTTCCAGCGTCTCATAAAAGTATTTTCTGTTGAGAAGTCCGGTCAGTTCGTCTGTGCGGGCTTCCAGGTAAGCTTTCTCGTACAGCCTGGAGTTCTTTACCGCGATGGAGGCCACGGATCCTATTGAGGACAGCATATCCATATCGCCGTATGTGATGCGGCTCTTTGGGCCCCGGCCCGATACGGCTATGATGCCGATCAGTTCATCGTTGTCATGAAGCGGCACCAGACACTGGATATCCATCCGGTCCAGCTGCTCCTTTTCAGCTTCCCACATGGATCTGTATGAAGAAAGCCGGCGGAAATCGTCATACAGGAGTGAATCGCTGTACTCGGAGAAATACCGGATAAGTGGGTTGTCCTTTTTCAGAGAAAAGGATCTGTCGTCCAGAGGACTCGAGCTGCGCGCGATCTGATAGCTCGTACCGGCGTCATTTTCTATAAAGATGTGTATTTTGCCGGTCATCACAGTGTCCATTATTACGGAGATGACCTTTTCAAGGATCTCGTCTATGCGGAGAGTGCCTGATACATCCTCGCTGAATTTCTTTATGGTGTTGGCGCGGACGAATTCATCTTTGATGAAAACTGTGTCCAGAAACACCTTCATTATACTGTAAAGGAACACAGTAAAAAGAGTAAAGAGCAGCGCGATGATGAGGGTCTCATATTTTGCAAGGGAATGGAGGTTGCTGTCTATGAACTCCTGCATAGGGTTGATGCAGTTGGAAAACAGCAGGACGGCAAGAATGGCGCTGACCGCATAGCATGCACCTTTTGAAATCAGCAGAGTCAGCCTGATCAGACGTCTTTTGTACAGTGCGTAGAAGAAACATCCTACCATTATCAGAGCGGATAGTACATCTACCGGAAAACCCTTGACGGCGGGCAGGAGCAGCAGGAGCTGCGCCAGGAATATAAAGCCGATGCCGGCGATTATGGGTTTGAGCTGCTGTTTGAGTATTTCATTTTTCTTCCATGCTGTGGCTATGTTGTAGAATGTATTGAGTATTATGCCTCCGCATACAACAAAGAAGAGGATCACATGCCAGTTGAAAGTATATACAAAACTTACATCGCCTGAGGCGGCAGTGACTGCTTCGGGTGCGTGAAGGATGCTGCCGGTGACGCTGTTGAACAGAGTCATGGCGATCACCAGTATCAGCCAGATCAGGCTGACTGCATTTGGCTCCCGGTCGGTAAAAACAAGGATGAAATAGTACATCGCCCAAGCCAGGAGGAAAAGCCCCATCAGTGAATCATTGTACCAGACATGGTAGCCGGGCCACATCTGCAGGCGCATCAGAGTAGAGCCTCCTGTCCAGAGGAGACAGCATATGAGTGCCAGAATAAAAGCTTTTACTTCCGGCGTCTTCTTTGCTGCAATGAATGCCAGCAGAAGAAATATGTAGCAGCAGAATGCTATGCTTGGGATCAGTATGAAATTGCTCGACATTTTTTTTCACCGTCCAATAATTCTCTCAGATCATGAGATGCCGGGTTGACCCTGGCGATATTATTTCTGTTGTTATCCTTATAGTATCCAAAGGTGCCGCATTTCAAAATGGTCACAGCGAGAGGGTCCATGCCAAGTATCAGTTTCAGATCCTTGTAATCGTTGTCCACATATTTGAAATATATAGTAAGCTGATCTTTGATTATGTCTTTGCTGACTGCGCTGTTGGCCAGCGAGTCGGAAGCGATCTCCACGTACAGATGCAGGTAAGGTTTTCCATCAGCGTTGAATTCTTTCAGTGCGACCCAGTCTGATACAGGCAGGCCGGAAAGTCTCAGCGCTGAGCTGATCTCCTTTTCGGATATCCTTGTGAATCCTGCAATATCTATGATATCTGAGACGCGGTCAGTGTAGAAGAACCTTGGGATCGATGTCTGATCCTGCCTGCTCTCAAGGCCTGCGCATCTGTACATATCTCCAACGCGGTACCGCATGAAAGCTCCGCCCTTAAAAACTGAAATGACAAGTTCGTAAGTTTCTCCCGGCAGCACCTGATCCATAAGACAGGTTTTCGGGATGTAGTCCGGATCCATATCCGCTTTTCTCAGTTCTTCCTGAGGTATGAATTCATAAAAACAGGTATCCGGGAAAAAGTACATTCCGTTTCTCGTCCATGTCTCGGTGCCTATGATCGAAGGCTCTGTGCCTGCAAAAAGCTCCATGGGGCGTATGCCCCAGAGTTCTTCCAGATCGTCTTTGTAGCAGTTGTTGTCTGTGCCTGCCACCATAAAAGCTTTCAGCCCGAAAAGATCTTTTGGCATCATAGGGCGGTCTTCCCGTTTGCAGATTCGACGTGCCTTCAGGTAGCGCAGGATAGTAGACGGCGACAGAGTGCGGCTTTTTTTGCTCTTGCCGCTGCTGCTCCTGTTGCTGCTGCTGCCGCTGAGGGATGCCAGAGACAGGCTTACAAAATAAGCCACGCTGCCCAGACCGAAGAAATAATCTATTCCTTTGGACATGCCCATTTTGAATCCCTTTTTATTGCGTTCGCTGAAAGACAGCTTCTCTGCATCTTTGACAGAAGGCAGGAACTGTATGTCTATTTCATCGTTGAGCGCGCGTGGATACAGTCCGGTGGCATAGGGCAGGGGCGCCAGTGCGTACAGAAAAGTATCCGTGGACTTGACGTCAAAATGTCCTTTCTCTCTGCTGGTGCCAAGTATCATGCAGGCAAGAACGTTGGACTTGTATGTATTGAGCATGCCCTGGCTGTAGGGCGCCACCTTTACAGGGTGTATGCCGCCTTCCCAGGTGGTCTGTATCCATATGACAGGGTCGGCAGGCAGCATGTCGCCTCTTTTAAGGAGAAGGACATCAGCATAATCCTCGTATGTTGTAAGGGGAAATGTTTCTCTGAATTCATCTATGGTAGAAGGCGAGGAACCGCTCAAGAGCGCTCTGCCCAGTCCGGATTCTTTCCAGAGGGAAAGCTGCTCCTCCATGAGCCTGTTCTGGATATGCATGTATTCATCCATAGACAGGTCGAGAAAGCCGCAGTATTCGCGCCATATTTCTTCCTGAGAGAATTTTTTCAGTTTGTCTTGGAATCTCAAATTATCAGCCTCGCAGTGTTCTGATGCAGTAACGTAGACTTTTTACAGTGGGCAACAGAAAGGGAGTATCCTTTTTGTACTGTTCATAATCGGAAAAAGTCAAAGGAAAAGTCCATTTGTCCTGTATAATCACGTACACGATGTTGAGTGCGGAAAATACAGCACATGCAGCAGCCGTGGCAGGTGCCGGCACAGCCAGCGCAAGACAGACGTAAAAACCTGTCAGCCACAGAACGCCCGGATGTCTGCAGAGTGCATACATCCCGGTCTTGCATACATTGGATCGTCCTTCTTTGGTATTCACATATACTTCATCAAAAGGAAGTGCAAAAAAGAGTGTATAGACCAGTATGGCCATAAAAATGCAGGCCGGTATCCCGAATGCGATCATCTGAGACAGCGCCGGATGTATTTTCAGATATCCCAGTACAGCAGCGCCTGCTGTAGATATGATCAGCAGGGCCGATCCGACCGCAAAGAAACCATGAAATATCCTGCTGAGATGTTTCACGGAGTTTATGTCATATATTATATACAATAAAAATGCTGTAAAACCTGTAATTATAAAAATCATGCTCATCCTATACCCTTAAAGCTGTTTAATTACTTATTTTTTACATTGTACCATTTATTTCCACACGGGTCAATCCATAGTTTTGCAGCAAAATAATATCGCTGATCTTTGATCCCCTTGCAGTTGAACGCAAGCGGGAATTTTTTTATTGATTTTTCTTTCTTTTTCTGTTGTCGAATGCTCTGGAATATGGTATAATATAATCAGAACACCC
>JAYFPY010000054.1:0-11227 GCA_034927505.1 Eubacteriaceae bacterium | reverse complement strand
ATATTTGCAATATTCTTTTTATTGATTTTATTTATGCACTGTTTTCGATTGGTTTCTTATACTTTTATTCTATTTGCGCGTCTTGGATCTGAAAATAAATTTTTCGGCAGGGATCTCCTGATCCCTGCCGGAAAATTTGATTATTTGGTCATCTTAAGTTCCCATTTTGTAAGATCCGTATGGAGGAGTTTATGTGATTTTTCTCCCAGCGGTTCTCCCAGGAATTCAGTGTAGGATGTCAGTACTGCAGGATTTTCATGGCTGAACCTGAGATTGCTGATCTTGTCCAGACCGTACAGTATCTGTCCTCGTTCTTCGGCCATTTCCTGTCCTTCATGTATAGGCTGGCCGCCGCCGCCGGAGCATCCGCCCGGACATGCCATGATCTCGACGAAGTCGTATTCCGCTTCTCCGCTGTTCACCGCCTCTATCAGCTTTCTGGCGTTCCTCAGTCCGCTGGCCACAGCCACTCTTACCGTTATGCCTTCGATGTCGAACTTGGCTTCTTTCCAGCCCTTTATGCCTCTGACTTCGCGGAAAGCCTCCGGATCCGGATTTTTCTTTGTCACAAGATAGTATGCGCTCCGTAGTGCTGCTTCCATTACTCCTCCTGTGGCTCCGAATATCACTCCGGCACCGGAACCTTCATCAAAGATGTCGTCATAGTCCATGTTGCGAAGAGTATCCGGATTGATGTGGTTTGCCCGCATCATTCTGCAAACTTCTCTAGTCGTCAGGACCATATCCACGTCGCTGCCGTGACCGGCATCGTTGACCTGATCCACGCTTCTTTCAAACTTTTTGGCTGTACACGGCATGATCGATACCGAATATATCTTCTCCGGATCGACAGACAGTCTCTCAGCTACGTATGTCTTTATCATAGCTCCAAACATCTGCTGCGGACTTTTGGCCGTAGAAAGCTGCGGGACCATTTTCGGGAACTGTGTCTTTGCAAACCGCACCCACCCCGGGCAGCATGAAGTAAACATCGGCCACTGATATTCATCTCTGTGGGTCAGCCGCTCTATGAATTCCGATCCTTCTTCCATTATGGTCAGATCTGCGGAATAATCTGTATCGAATATATAGTCCACGCCCAGCTTTTTCAATGCGTGTACCATACGTCCCATGGTAGCTTTGTCCTTTTCCAGACCTATCCCTTCGCCCCATGCAGTTCTTACTGCCGGAGCCACCTGGACGATGGTCACCCTTTCCGGATCTGCTATTGCATCCCACATCTCGTCTATATCATCTCGCGCTCTGAGAGCGCCTACAGGGCAGTGAGTTATGCACTGGCCGCAAAGCGAGCAATCTGCATCCTGAAGGCTGACTCCTTCGCTGACGCCTACCGTCACGTGCGGGCCTGATCCATTGAGATCCCAGACCTGCAGATCCTGTATCTTATCGCATACCTGTACGCACCGCATACATTTGATGCATTTGCCCGCATCCCTTATGAGGGGCAGCCGGCTGTCCCAGTTGTATCTTTCAACATTCCTGTGATAGGGTAAACTCAATACTCCCAGATCGTTTGCCACTGTCTGCAGAGTACAGTTCCCTGATCTGATGCATAATGCGCATATTCCTTCATGCTGGCTCAGCAGCAGCTTTACATTAGTCTCACGTGCGCGTCTCACGCGAGTGCTGTTCGTCAGTATGTCCATGCCTTCCTCTGCCATGGTGTTGCAGGATGCTATCAGTCTTTCCGTCCCGATATTTTCTACGATGCACACTCTGCACGCCGCAATATCGTTTATTTCCTTCAGGTAGCACAGATGCGGTATTTCTATACCGGCCTGCGCTGCCGCTTCCATTATAGTAGTACCGGGAGTGACACTGATCTCCTGTCCGTCTATTCTCAGATTTACCATTTTTTCTCACGCCCTCCTTTAAATGATCCCATACCGAAGTAATCGCATCGAAGACATCTGGAAGCTTCCTGCTCGGCTTCTTCCAGACTCATCCCCATCTCAAGCTCCAGAAAATCTCTGTGTTTTTCCGATGTAGGACGTTCTCTAAGCTGTATACGACCCATCGGAGGTCTGTCGACTCTCTTTGCATGACTGATATCCACGTCGACGGAGATCTCGTGATTATATCCGAGATACTCGTCTATGTTTGCCGCAGCAGTCTTGCCTGCTGCAATGGACATTATGGCCGATGCCGGTCCGGTCACACAGTCGCCGCCTGCATATACGCCGGGCAGATTTCCTACGATACACTTGGTATCGGCGCTTACCTGACCTCGTTTCGTGGTTATTCCCAAAGCTTCGAAAGGACCTGCCTCGATCTTCTGCCCGATGGCTGCCACAACGAGATCGCATTCAAACCGCACTTCATCGCCCTGGGCGTCTCTTGGTGCCGGTCTTCCCGATTTGTCCAGAAGCCCTACGATCTGCGGTTTTACCCACATTGCTCTGACATTATCTTCTTCATCGGTTTCTATCCTTGACGGTGCGCTGAGGGTAACTACTTCGCAGCCGTCAGCCAGCGCGCCTTCTATTTCTACCGGCAGTGCCGGCATATCTATTCTTCGTCGCCTGTACAGGATGGTCACGTCTTTTGCACCCAGACGTCTTGCCGTTCTTGCCACGTCCATAGCCACGTTTCCTCCTCCGATGACGCATACCGTTTTACCGGTGATCTCCGGCATCTGCCCATCGCCTATGGCTCTCAGCATTTCTACTGCGGAAAGAACGCCCTGTGCATCTTCGCCTTCCACATGCATGCTGGCAAATGAATGAGCACCTACAGCAATGTATACCGAATCGTAATCTTCTCTCAGTTTTTTGATATCTTCCGCATTGTCTATATCCGTATCCATGTTGATGTTCACGCCCAGTGAAAGGATGATATCGATCTCCTCCTGGAGCCTTTCCCTTGGCAGTCTGTAGCTTGGTATCCCATATCTGAGCATCCCGCCCAGGTATTTTCTCTTTTCAAAAACCGTCGCTTCATGCCCCATGAGAGACAGATAATAAGCTGCTGTAAGCCCGGATGGGCCGCCGCCTATTATTGCGACTTTCTTCCCTGTGGCCGCTGCCTTTGCCGGCGGTTCGACTCTGCCTGCATGGTCAACGGCATATCTTTTCAGCCCTCTGATATTTACCGGAGCATCGATCATCGCTCTCCTGCAGTGATGCTCGCATGGATGCTCGCAGATGAGAGCACATGCTGTAGGGAATGGATTGTCTTTTTTTATCAGTCTTACTGCATCATTGTATCTGCCTTCCAGCACCAGGGATACATATCCGGGGATATCCACTCTGGCAGGACACAGACCTATGCATGGGATTGCTTCCATGTAGTCCCTTATACTCTTTTCACATACTCCTTTTTCGATGTGAGATATATAATCTTCTTCAAAGCCGTTCAGTGTTGACAGAACCATATTTGCAGCCTCATATCCGATGGCGCAGTCGGCGCTGTCCCTTATGCTTTCCGCTGTGTTTCTGATCAGAGCAACAGTATCGATCGTTACATCCTTTCCTCCATCCAAAACGTCATCGATCAATTCTTCCAGCTGTCCCAATCCTACCCTGCACGGGGTGCATTTCCCACAGCTCTGACCATGGCACAGGCGTAAAAAAGCTGCAGCCATATCCACCGGACACAGTCCCGGGTGACTTGCTGCAACTCGTCTTTCAAGTCCTTTGTACAGACCTTCAACTACTGCCTGAGCTTTTCCCTGTATTTTCAGGTCCAATCTGCTCATTTTTACTCCTTCCTGACAATTATCTGCCGCTTGGTAATCCGAATTATCTGAATTATTATTATTTTATACCTTTTGAGGAAAAAGTAAATACTGTTCTCTAAATAATCTGTATATATTTACTGACATTAAAAAACGGTGTCCAAAACAGTATTCTCAGGCACCGATTTCTTTATTTCTCCATATCACGCAGCATCTTTATTTCTGCAGCATATCCTTCAAGATCATTGGGCGTTTCCAGTATCATGGGCAGGCCTCTCAGGATAGGGTGCTGCACGATATTCCTGAAGGTCTCTTTGCCCAGATGGCCTTCTCCGATCTTCGCATGTCTGTCCTTGTGCGACCCCGGCGGATTCAGACTGTCGTTGAGGTGAAGGGCCTTCAGTTTGTCCAGTCCGACAACTCTGTCGAATTCCTTCAGTACGCCGTCCAGATCGTTGATTATATCGTATCCGGCATCGCTGACATGGCAGGAATCCATACATACGCCGATCTTGTCCTTCAAGTTTACACGGTCGATTATCTCAGCCAACTCTTCAAATCTGCCTCCGACTTCGCTGCCTTTTCCTGCCATAGTCTCTAAGAGGACTATCGTCTGCTGGTCCGGCTGCATGGTCTCGTTGAGGACCTCTGCAATCAGTTCGATCCCTTTTTCCGATCCCTGTCCTGTGTGACTGCCGGGATGAAAATTATAGTAATTCCCCGGTGTGTATTCCATTCTGGCCAGATCTTCCTTCATGGCCAAAAAAGCAAAATCTCTGGTCTTTTTCGTGGCCGAGCATGCGTTCATCGTATAAGGCGCATGAGCAACCAGCGTCTGAAGATGGTTTTCCTCCGCCTTTTTCAAAAAAGCTTCGATGTCTTTTTCGTCCAGGGCCTTGGATCTGCCGCCCCGCGGATTTCTCGTAAAAAAAGCAAATGTATCAGCATCTATTTCTGCAGCCTCTTCCGCCATGTGAACATAGCCTTTCGCTGCTGAAAGATGACATCCTATCTTCAGTCTTTCTTTCATCTCTTCCATTACTTATTCACCAGACTTTCATCCAGGACAATTGTGAACGGCCCATCGTTAATAAGCGATACCTTCATATCCGCTCCGAACTCACCTGTTTCAACTACCGGGACCTGCTCACGGCATTTGCCGATGATATAGTCATACAGATCGGAAGCCTTCCCCGGGTCGCCGGCATCGGTGAATCCGGGCCTGTTCCCTTTCCGGCAGTCCGCATACAGAGTGAACTGGGATATAAGCAGCAGCTGGCCGTCTACATCCGCCAGAGAAAGATTGGTCTTGCCCTTTTCATCTTCAAAGATCCGCATCCCCAGCAGTTTTTTGATATATTTGTCGGCGATCTCTTCAGTATCATTTTGGCCTACGCCTATTAGGACCATCAGGCCTTTACCTATGGATCCCCGGACGCGGCCGTCTATTTCAACTGAACTTTTCGTCACGCGCTGTATTACAAACTTCATTTATATCTCTACCTGATGGAATTTCTTCTTTCCCTTCTGGATCAGCAGCTTCCCGTCTTCAAACATATCCTTTTTTATATTCATTTTCGGATCTTCCACTTTTTCTCCGGCTACTTTCAGCCCGCCCTGTTTGATTGTCCTGAATCCTTCACCGTTGCTGGACACAAGACCCAGTTCTCTGATCAGATTCACAAGGCCCATGCCTTCGCCTTCGAAAAGGGCCGCGTCCATTTCAGTAGAAGGAACATTTTCCATGCTGCCGCCGCCGCCGAATGCCGCTCTTGCCCCATCTTGAGCTTTCTTTGCTTCTTCTTCGCCATGGACCAGTTTGGTAACTTCAAATGCCAGCACTTCTTTTGCATGATTCAGTTCCGCACCTTCAAGAGCCGAGAGTTCTTCAACTTCAGACATTGGTAGAAATGTCAGCATACGCAGACATTTGTTCACATCGGCATCTTCAACATTCCTCCAGTACTGGTAGAACTCATAGGGCGATGTCCTATCGGGATCCAGCCACAGAGCGCCGCTCTGGGTCTTCCCCATTTTTTTACCTTCGCTGGTGGTGAGCAGTGAAAAAGTCATTCCATATACCTGTTTGCCCACTTCTCTCCTGGTCAGATCCACGCCGCCCAGGATATTCGACCACTGGTCGTTGCCGCCGAATTCCATTTTTACGCCGATGTCTCTGGCCATTACCATAAAGTCGTAACTCTGCATGAGCATGTAGTTGAATTCCAGGAATGTGAGCCCCTGCTCCAGTCTCTGTTTATAGCATTCTGCACGGAGCATGCTGTTTACAGAAAAATGCCTTCCTATGTCTCTGATGAATTCTACATAATTCAGCGGCAGCAGCCATGTCGCATTGTTTACGCATATGGCTTTTCCCGGATCCGGTTCTTTATTTGCCGTAGCCTCTGTACCCGGCTGCGCGCCGAAGTATTCATATCCCTCGTCAAAATCTATGAACTTGTCAAAGAGTTTTTTAAATGCGCTGCAGTTTTCAGAAACCGTATCCTGAGTCATCATCTGCCGCATATCGCTCCTGCCGGATGGATCTCCCACCATGCCTGTACCGCCGCCAATGAGGACTACCGGGGTGTGACCGAATTTCTGCATATACATCATTATTATGACCTGCATGAAATGGCCTACATGCAGACAGTCTGCAGTAGGGTCGAATCCGATATAAAATTTTATCTTTTCTTTTCCCAGCATTTCACGGATCTCATCTTCGTGAGTACACTGTTCTATAAAGCCCCGTTCCTTCAGCACATCGAATACATTTGTGTGCCGGCTTACGTCGTCTCTTATCAGGTTCATCTTTGTTTTCTCCTATTTTGTTCCGTATAATCTGTCGCCTGCATCGCCCAGTCCCGGCACGATGTATGCGCTTTCGTTCAGCTTTTCATCCTTGGCTGCTATGAATATGTCTACATCCGGATGAGCTTTCTGGAGGACTTCTATGCCCTCCGGTGCAGCTATGAGGCACATGAAGATTATTTTTTTCCCGCCTCTCTTCTTTATGAAATCAATGGCCGCAACTGCCGAGCCGCCTGTTGCCAGCATCGGATCTACTACGAATATCTCTCTCTTTTCTATATCGTCCGGCATCTTGCAGTAATACTCTACCGGTTTATGAGTCTCAGGATCTCTGTACAGTCCGATATGACCCACCTTTGCATTCGGCACCAGAGCCAGCATCCCGTCTACCAGTCCCAATCCTGCTCTCAGTATAGGAACTATAGCGATATCTTCTCCGTCCAGCATATTTACCTTCGTCTTGCAGATCGGAGTTTCGATCTCTACTTCCTTTAAGGGAAGATTTCTCGTTGCTTCATACCCCATCAGCATGCCGATCTCCTTGACCAGTTCTCTGAAATCCTTTGTGCCGGTTTTCGTCTGTCTGATCAAAGCCGTCTTGTGCTGGATCAGCGGATGATCGAATACATATACTTTGCCCATTTCATTACCTCCATGCTTTCTTCATTACTAATAATTATTTAACATATCTACACGTCTTTGATGGCGTCCGCCTTCAAACTCCGTATCTAACCATACCTGCATGATATCCAGTGCGTCTATCGTCTCCAGCAGTCTGCCGCCCAGCGCCAGCATGTTTGCATCGTTGTGCTTTCTTGAAAGCTCCGCCATTTCTTTGCTGGTGCACAGTGCACATCTGATGCCTTTCACCTTATTTGCCGCAATGGATATGCCTATCCCGCTGCCGCATACGACTATTCCTCTGTCGGCTTCCCCGGAAGCCACGGCCTCTGCGCATTTGAATCCGTACTCCGGATAATCCACAGATTTTGCTGAATCTGTCCCAAGGTCCAGCACTTCGTAATACATGCCCATGAGACATCCGATTATGGTCTCTTTCAGAGCAAACCCGCCGTGATCGCTTGCGATCGCTATTTTCATCATACACTCCTTACATTATACTTTGACTATATTGTATCCTGCGCTTTTCAGCATCCTGTTCATGACTGCAAATCCAACACCGTCTGTGTCGGACAAAGCTCCGGCCAGGATCATATCCACGCCCCGGTCATCCATGTCTCTCAGATCTGCAAAGAAATCATGGGCCGCTTCGATGAAAGCTCTCTCTTCGAAAAGGATGACTCCCACTTTGTTGCCCAGCTTTTCATTGAGCGTCTTCAGTCTTTCTATCTCTTTTTTTACATCATCACGCCGGCCTTCAACCACCAGCATGTCCGCCTTCGGCGCATAGTGTTTATATTTCATGCCCGGAGACTTCGGCGCAAACTCATCATTGTTTTTCATCTGCTCCGCCGTAGGTCTCTCCTTCAGCGTCGGATCCATGCCCACTTCTTTTCCCAGGGCCGCTTCGATCTGCTCTGCAGTGATGATCCCCGGTCTGAGTATCGTAGGTTTGTCTCCGCTCATGTCCAGCACCGTTGATTCGATGCCGACCCTGCAGTCCTCTCCTTTTATTATAACATCTATTTTACCGTCCATGTCGTGGATGACATGCTCCGCCTTTGTCGGACTGGGTCTGCCGCTGATATTGGCACTGGGTGCCGCAATAGGCGTCCCCGCATAATTGATCAGTTCTCTGGCTGTCTCGCTGTCGGGCATACGCACTGCAACAGTGTCCAGTCCTCCCGTAGTAGTGTCAGGAACGCTGTCCTTTTTCTTTACGACCATCGTCAGCGGTCCCGGCCAGAAATTATCGATCAGATTCACTATATCTCCGCTGAGCATAGGCGTCAGCTGCCCGATGTCGCTGGCTCTTGCAATGTGAACGATCATCGGATTGTCGCTGGGTCTGCCTTTGGCCGCATAGACCTTTTTGACCGCCTGCTCGTTGAGGGCGTCAGCCCCCAGACCGTAGACCGTCTCCGTCGGGAAAGCCACAAGCCCGCCCTCTCGGATCACTCCTGCTGCAATCTCTATATTTTCTTTTGTACTGTCCAGTATCTTTGTCTGCATCTTTGCCCCGTTATTAAAAATTCTTCATCTTTTCTGCCTGATCTTCAGTGATCAGGCCATCTATTATCTCGTCCATATCTCCGTTGAGAAAGTTCTCCAGTTTGTAGATAGTCGCTCCCGTTCTGTGCTCGGATACTCTGCCCTGAGGGAAGTTGTATGTCCTTATTCGCTCGGATCTGTCGCCGGATCCCACCTGGCTCTTTCTCTGTTCTGATATTTCCTTGTTCTGCTCCTGCATCTTCAGATCGTAGAGCCTGGATCTCAGCACCTTAAAAGCCTTGTCCTTGTTCTTGATCTGAGATTTTTCGTCCTGACATGTCACCACCAGTCCGGTAGGTTCATGAGTCAGTCTTACCGCCGAGTCCGTCGTGTTTACACACTGACCGCCGTTTCCGGAAGCTCTGTAAACATCCACTCGCACGTCGTTGGGATCCAGATCCACTTCCACATCATCCACCTCCGGCAGCACTGCAACAGTTGCCGCGCTGGTATGTATACGTCCCGACGATTCAGTCTCGGGAACACGCTGCACACGGTGTGCGCCGCTCTCGTACTTGAGTCTGGAGTAAGCCCCTTTTCCTTTTATCAGCATGACTGCTTCCTTGACTCCGCCGATGCCTGTATCATTCAGTTCCATCAGCTCTGTCTTCCAGCCGCGGCTTTCTGCGTACATAGTGTACATTCTAAGAAGATCCGCTCCGAACAGAGCAGCCTCGTCTCCGCCGGTACCCGCTCTGATCTCCAGGATAACGTTTTTGTCGTCATTGGGGTCCTTTGGAAGCAGAAGGACTTTCAGTTCCTCTTCGATAGGCGTCACCTTTTCTTCCAGCTCCGACAACTCCATCTTGGCCAGTTCCCTCATGTCATCATCGGAACCGGTCTCGTCCAGGATCTCTTTTGCCTCTTTGATCCCGGTCTTGATCTTCTTGTACTCGCCGTATTTCTTGACAATGGGTTCTATTTCTCCCATTTCTTTCGCATGCTTTTGCCAGACCGCCTGATTTGCAATCACTGCAGGGTCTGAACACTTTGCGGAAAGCTCATCGTATTTATCCGTTATAAAGTCTAATTTACCAAACATTTTATGCTCCTTATTTTTACCATTTTCAACTGTATATTGTATCATATCCCGGGCAATAAAAAAACTGCTAAATTTCACGTTTTAAACTGACCTTCAGCAGTTTCGGCATTCCGCCTGTCTCACTGTCATACTTTTGCTTTTTCTGCATCTATGTGTCTGTGTTCATTTACCCTGTCTTGTTCTGCTCTGCTGTCTCATTCCGCAGTACTGCCGTCACCGCAGCCGTCATCGAACAGAGGCGTGGAGAAGTATCTCTCGCCGGTATCGGGAAGCACAGTCACCACAGTCTTGCCTCTTCCCAGTTCATGTGCCATCCGCAAAGCTGCACATACGTTGGTACCGCTGGATATCCCGCAGAGTATTCCTTCTTTTTGCGCCAGCATCTTTGTGGTATTTATGGCTTCCTCGTCGCTGACCAGGCAGATCCCGTGGTATATATCTGTGTCCAGGATATCGGGTATCACGCCGTCGCCTATTCCCATCTGAAGATGTGTGCCAATATTTCCGCCGGAAAGTATTGCTGCATTTTCGGGCTCTGCGGCGCATATTTTAATGTTGGGGTAATGCTCCCGCAGGATAGAACCTATTCCGGTTATGGTCCCGCCTGTACCCACTCCCGAGCAGAATCCGTGTATCGGACCTCTTATCTGTTCCAGTATCTCCAGCGCAGTGTTTTCCTCATGTGCCTTAAGATTATCTCTGTTCCTGAACTGGTCCGGAACGAATACCTTTGGATCTTCCGCCGCCATCTTCTGTGAAAGCTCAATGCATTCTTTTATGCATTTCCCGATGTCGTTGTCATCGTGTATCAGCTTTACCTCAGCTCCATACTGCCTTACCAGCAGCCGACGTTCCCGACTGACCGAATCCGGCATTATTATTGTCGTTTTATAGCCTTTTACCGCTCCGACCATGGCGAGTCCTATGCCCTGGTTCCCGCTGGTTGGCTCGACTATGATCGAATCCTTTGTCAGCCTTCCGGCTTTCTCGGCTTCCTCTATCATCTTCAGTGCAGTCCGCGTCTTGATAGACCCGCCCACATTCATTCCTTCATATTTGACCAGGACCTCTGCATCATCGGGACCGATCATTTTGTTCAGCCTTATCATCGGAGTATTTCCGACAGCCTGAAGTATATTGTCATAAACCATATTATTATACATCTCCTCTGTCTTCAGGGATTTTGCCGCAGTTCACATGTACCGCGGTTTCTGAAAACTATTCTATTATAGCACCAAGCCGGGTGATATTACAGTATTACTTTTGCACGGCGGGATTGGAATACCCTCAAATAGCTCTGACCGGTTTGGCAGCGGTGCGCGGATTTTTGAGGCCCGGTGCGCGGATTTTTGAGGCCCGGTGCGCGGTAGGTCTTTTTCTGGCTTACCGAGAACGGTTTTTCAACGTTTCTAGGGTGTCCGTCTGCCCAGGTGGACTCTGCACTGCCCCGCGACCGCTGCAGCCCACGAAATCGGTGCTGTGTAAGCTCTTTTTGAGGCGACCGA
>JAYFPY010000020.1:0-21039 GCA_034927505.1 Eubacteriaceae bacterium | reverse complement strand
CTTCCGTTGTTATATGTCAGTCTGATGCCGCTGCTGTCAGGCGCAGTTATGGAATCTGCTCTGTCACCATTATATCCTACTTGATATGCATTTCCCATACCATCGCTGATTTTCGATATTACAGTTTCGTCACTTTCATTGCCTGCATACTCAATTCTGTAATCAATATGATTATTCCCTGCTACTCTTGAAGCATTAACTAGGTTGCCCTCGCCATCATACGAATATTCCATACCTGTGCCGTCCGGCAGCGTTATCCCTGTGATCAGCAGTGGATAGTCGCTGTTTTCATATTTGAATCCGATCTGTATGTTCTTCGATGTGGTTGCTTTTGTCAACACGCCTTTCTTTTTGTCGTAATCAAACAGCATGTAGTTCCCATTTGGCTCAGTCATATATACTAACTGTCCGCCGCTGTTGAATCTGTATTCCGTGTTTTCTTTGTCTTTCATTGTAAAACTGCTGGCGATACTGACAGCTCCTGCAGCTCCCGGATCTACAGTTTCGGTCTTTTCTTCTTTTTTAAGATCGTATTCCTTCCCCATGGAAGATACGAACCCGTCTTTCCCGTCTTTTTTTGTGAATGTATATATAGTCCCTTCAGCATCCTTGAACACATAATCATCTGTGTTCGCTTCTTCCTTGCCGCATATTTTCAAAAGCTCAAGATCGTAGTTATGGTTCCATCCCCTGCCGAATGCCGACACTGCGGATGATCTGCTGTTGTATACTCTTGTGATCTCTACCGGCAGCTTTTCATTATCCACCTCAACATCGCTCTGAGAATACATCATATTTCCCTCGCTTTTTTCGATGCTGATGCT
The DNA here is from genome assembly GCA_034927505.1 of Eubacteriaceae bacterium. Taxonomy (GTDB): domain Bacteria; phylum Bacillota; class Clostridia; order Peptostreptococcales; family Anaerovoracaceae; genus RUG100. The sequence continues at coordinate 20,215 of JAYFPY010000020.1, read as the reverse complement.
GCCTGACGGGGTCTGCTGCTTTGCATAATCCCAGTATTCTTTTGAACCCATTCTCTTTGTATATTCATTTGAATCCACAACTCTGCTCGATACTTCTTTTGAGAATGCGCCTGTTTTTACCGTTTCGCCTTTTGTGTTTTTCTCCACAGCACGGACCTTGTAGTAAAATCTACCGCCGTACTCTATGTTGGGATCACTGAAGTAAAATGCCGATATGTCCTTTGCGACCAGGTTATCTTCAGAAGGTATGAATCCTTCTTCTGTGCCTCTGAACACTTCATATGCAACATCACCGCTCAAAGCAGCATCTTCATCGACCGGTTCCCATTTTATATATGTTTTGTAATTGATCTTATCTTTTGCAGATACCTTGACCGGTCGATAGTTCTCCAGTTTTGAAACTGTATATGTTTCTTTTTCAAGCATATCTGTTACTATCTTTGCACTTGCTGCTTCCGACGGTGCCGTTCCATTTGGCGTTGTTGCCTTTACAGTTATTTCTTCCATTTCAAGTCTTCCGGAAATGGATACTGCCGTAACAGTATCTCCCGGTGTGATCTCCGCATAACTCCCATCATCTTTTTTCACTTGATATGTCGGTGCATTTTCCCCATTTCCGGCATACAGTCTAAAGCTGACAGCGGGCCCTGACAGTCTGAATGTTTTTGTAATGCTCTGCCCCGATATCTCGCCTCCGGTAAATGATAGACCATCTGATGCAGCATTTTCTATCAGCGGCATACTGTAATATGGCTTTCCCAGCAGTCCGTTTATAACTGCTGCGATCCTGACAGGGCTGTCCTGGGTTTTCCCCTTGAACCCCGTTGCTGCATCTCCTTCGTACTTTTCTCCTGCAGCTGCAAGATTATTGTTTTCATACCATTTTGCATTGCCGGCATTGGATACGACCGATCCGACCGTACCATCACCTTTTATCCCTATGGATCTTGTATTTGTTCCGATCTCTATATTTTCGCCGTCATACCCCTGCTCATCCGGGCGTTCTATCCTGAATACAGGTTCGATCACTTTTGCACAGATCATCCCATCTGTCTTTCTGATATCCATAGTATCAGTTTTTTTATTGCCGCAGGTATCTTCTGCTGTCAGTTTTATTGTATATGTTTTCCCTGCATCATATACGCTGTTTGTGATATCTATTATTCCAAAAGTCCCGTTTTTGATATTACCTGTTCCCGACAGGACCTTTGTGTATGAACTTTCTTCACTGCTTTTTTCCTTTATCTCCACTTCCCACTTGTTCAGTCTTTCATCCTCTGCTGTTCCTTTCAGCATGCATTGTTCAAAAGAAACAAGTTTTGCTTCAGGCGCTGTTTTATCAACGATGCAGATCGCCGTTCTTTCTTTCCCGACCACATTGTCTATGTCCACCGGTCTTACGGTCACGTTATATGTGCCTTCACCGGACGGCAGCTCAACATCGATATCGCCGCTCTTCTTGTTGCCGGCAGATGCTGTGCCCCACGTATCCGCCCCGTCTAATCTGTACTGAATCTCCTTCAAATCATTTTTTTCACTCTTGTATTCCCAATGCACTTTGGCTGTACTGTCTGCAGTAGGAGTCGCTGTTACTTTCGGAGCCTCCATCCTGTTTGCGATCTTTACCGTTTGTTCCACAGTGTCCGATCTGTTTCCGGCATTATCGACTACATTCATTTTCAGGACATAATCTCCGTTTTCAAACTTTTTCGTATCCAGCGATTTTTCCTTATCTATGCTGTACCCACTGTATATGGTCGCTGCATACTCCTCTCCGGCTTCATTTTTCTTGTACAGTTTCACGTCGCTGTCTGCCACTCCGCTGTGCCCATCTTCTGATTCTCCGATCACCTGCACTGTATCCTGCAGCTCTGTTACGACCTTACCGCCGCTCTGTACTGTCAGTTTCCCTGTTGGTTTTTCGATATCTTTTCTGAAGGAGACAGATGATATACCGGCAGTGCCGGTCTTATCACACACCTTTATATATATTTTGTATTCCCCTGTCTGTTTATTCCTGTCTCCTTCATCAAGGTCAAAATCGGCGCTGTAGACATCTTCATTTCCCTTTTTGGCAAAGTGAAGTTCTGCAGGCATCTTGTATTCGTTGTCCGCCGGCTTTCCGTCATCGGATCCTTTCACCGCATATCTGAACGTTCCTTCATCTATCCCGCTTTCACTGTCTTTGATATTGCCTGCTGAAATGTGAGGCTCTCCGTCGGACGTCCAGTCATTTCCCAGTTCTTCTTTATCCTTTGTTTTTATTTTCACGTCGCTTATCTCAGGCGATGTGTTGTCTATATAATAGCTGAACGTCTTCAAGCCGCTGACATTCCCCGCCTTGTCCACGGCTCTGATATCGATCGTGTGAGTCCCCGTTTTATCCATTTCATTTGCAGGTACATTGAATTTCCCCGCAGTAGTAATATTTTTGAAAGCGCCTCCGTCTATTCTGTATTGAGCGGATGCTCCGTATTTATCCGATGCCGTGTATGTGATCTCCGGAGATTTTACTTTTGAAGGTTCACTCTCCGTGGATGTGTTTGAAACAGCGGCGGATATCGTCGGTGCTGTTCCGTCAATAAAGAACGTATATCCTTTTCCTGCTCCCGCATAGCCTGCCGTATCCACGCCTCTCACATATATGTTATACCACCCTTCTGCAAGCGCTGATGTTTTTGACACGCCAACTGTGCCGGCTGCTGTCTTTACTCCTGTTGCTATGTACGGCACTGCCGTTTCGTTGGTCACAGTCCCCGCATCATTGCACGCAGCGATCCTGTACTGCACTGAATTCAATATAGATGACTTTATGCCTGACCAGCTGACTTTGGCAGCTGCCCCCTTTTTTACATATTGAGGAGCCAGCGATACGCTTCCTGCCGTTGTCGGCTTGTCATAATATGTCACTGTCATTTTTGGTCTGTACTTGGCAGTTGCATATCTTGCGTTGTAGAATTCCGTATATCCATTTGAACTTTCCTGCTTGTTCCTCAGCATGATCCCATATGAAGTGATCTTTCCGTCCGCCACTGCTCTGGCGTGAGATGTCATATCAAGGGTCTTTTTGGTCTTTGATGTCCTTGATGTCTTGAAAGAATCATAACATGAAGACGAAACATACGATGGTCTGTTGTTCCACTTCAGGCCCCCTCTCGTCCAGTCTTCTGTCACTCTGTGTGCCTGAACTGTCTGTCCGGCAGCCCCGCTGCCTGTTTCATATAAAGTCATTGTGGCCTTTGTCACTGATTTATCTTTGATTTTTGCTGTGAATCCATCAAACCTTAAATATGTACGGAAGATCCCTGTTGAATTTTTGCCCGCATTTATTATCTTGATCCCGCTGTCATAAAAATTGGTGTTTTTGTATCCTGAGCTTACATATACCGACCTGAACTCAGAATTCGTATCCCATGTAAAAGACGGATCTACAGTTACCGGATACTGGCGTTTGCTGTCTGCAAGGTAATCTTCATCCAAAGCAATCGTAATGATATATGTGTCATTCTCTCCCGCTTTTTCTCTGATGTCCTGTGTGATATCATCACTGTAAGCTTTTTTCGATGCATCGTTCATAAACGGCGCTGCTATTGAAGCCGCTATTTTGTCAGTCCTTTTATCATAGAATGTTATGCCCTCATCTGTAGCATTCTTTTTCGGATACATATCTTTCATTTTTATCTCGAATTCTTTTATATTTGTATCCGGTTTTTTATTCAATATTAGGTTTTCTTTTATTCCTGTATTGACAGATATATATTCAAGAGATGAGCTCTTATCTTTCGCCGCATATTCCGCCGTCACCGGCACTGTCTTTTCTTCCTCGTAAGGCGTAGCTGTTTTTTCCGATTTCAACTTTGCCGCTTCATAATCGCTGTCCATATCTTTCATGGTCTGTTCCAACGGAATGAATGAAGCACGATAATTGTCTTTTTCCAGCAGGACCGGGGTCTCTTTTGTCAGCTTTTCCGGCATGTATTGCTTTGCATCACCCTTCTTGTTTTCATAACTGTATCCATCTTTTTTCACGGTTTCTACAAGGGCGGGGTCATAGTCGACAAGTTCCCCGTCTTCATCCTTATATCTCATACTGTCTGAATAGAATACCGTCTTTTTCTCTCCATCGCCCATGTCAAATGTGGTCGAGTTTTCTGTATTCTGACTCATTACAGCATTATCTTTCCCAGCCGTTACCGTTTGAGGTCCACCGGCTCCCGTCCCTGCCGCCAGGCCTTCCGCCGGGAAAAATACTATCCCGACCAGTACTGCCATTATGACTGCTGTCAGTTTGCATGCAAAGTGTTTCATGTTTCTTCATCCTCCGATCATTTCCGGGCAAAATCCACCCTTACACATATATAGACGTGAAACATGGCACAGCGTTACAAAAAATGCACAAAAAAACATAAATAATTTTGGCTCACTCCAAAATCTTGTGGAATCGTATATTACGGACATAGGATTTAGATAATGTCCATTATAGTGTGGGTCCAGTTCGGATTCTTGGCCGATTTGTAGACACTAGCTAAGCCGAACAACAGATCATCTGCCTGCATCTGTACATACTCCATATCTTTCGTTATCAGCCAAAACTTTTTCAACGTGTTAGCGATTTTTTCGCGCCTGTCATATGCCGACAACGAGGCCAAGCAGTCATAGAGTTCCTTGCCTCTGTCGCTGCCGTCGCTACCGAATTCTAAATCCAATACTCCATCGCCTGAAGGTTCTTCTGTCAGCTGCCCGTTGTACTTGGATAAAAGTTCGATCAAATCATCCTCTGTATTGATTTTGTATTTTTTTGCAATATATCTAAGTGTCAGCAGATCCAATGTACATTGTGATCCATTTTCATCAATTGCTTTCACACAGTTACATACTGTATATGCTCCGGCCAAGTATCTTGCTACATTCGGTCCAAGCATCTCAAGGAATTCATATACCTTTTTGTCTTCAAAGGTTCCATCTACATTTTTAAACGATATTTTGATTCTATCCATTTTCAATCTCCAATCCAGATGCATTTTTCATCGCACCCCTCTTTAGTATAATGGTTTTTTATTTTAAATGTTTGATGATCATTTCTCTTCCATTTTCCCTTGTCTGATTAATTTAAGGCTTAATCATACTCTCCTTTCCATTTTTACTGTTTGTGTCATAATACATTCAGATACTGTGGACTTTTTATTTTTCTCTCCTTGTATATCTGCTTTTATTCTACAACCTGGAGTGCGCTCCAAGTCAACCCTTATGATGCTTTTTCTGATACATTAAATAGATTATCATAATTATGTTGACCGGTGCTGCAATAATATAATCTGTTATAATCGACCATCTGTAATAACTCAGACTTCCTGCGATTATGAATATCAGGCAGAATATCGTTCCCAGCACTGAAATAACCAGTTGACCATTCCAAAGTGCTGTATTGTATTTTTTCTTCTTTATGTAAGCTGTATTGATCACGCCGACAGCTATCGCCGAAATATGGAGAACAAAAAGCCACAGCAACATGACGTACCAGTTATCGGCAATATGTTCAGGTACGATCACATTTGCAATATAATATATTCCGTCGTCATATGTATAAATATAGTTGTAATACCACGCTGCCAGAAAAGCACCTGCAGCTATCAGCACAACCCCTATGATCCTATTTTTGCTGTACATGTCTGCCTGTTTTTCTGTTGCCAAATATCAAATATAACACAAGCAATATGTTACATGCACATATACAAATATATGGCGGCAGAACACTGGCGTTATAATAACTTGAAATGGACGTGATTATGTAAAACATCGATATTGCTGTTCCGGCTCCTGAAATAATCAATTGCAGCAGCCACAATGGAGTTTCATATCGTTTTCTATGGATATATGCAATGTTTATAATGCCTGTCGCAAAAGCTGTGAAATGAGGCATAAATAACACGGTGCACAGCAATATCCAATTATGGGCAACGAATCCCGGCAGTAATGTACACATATAATATAATATGTCATCTGAATATTCGCCATAACACATATAATCTCTGTACAGATCAAAACTCAATATGCACGATACACCGATCTGTATCACGCCTATTATTCTATTTTTATAATACATTATTGATTCCTCTTACTTATTTTTTTACAGTTGAATAGTCATCTCCGTCGTCCGATTTGTAATCATATACATCTTTAGATGGGCTTTCCCACCCTTTCAATGCTTCATTTCTCAAGTCTGTATCGAAGTCTTTAGGCGGATCCATATCAAATTTAACATGCTGCTTTTTATATGAATCACCTTTCCCAACTGCATAATTGAATGACTCTGTATCAGCCATATGTTTTTGGAAATCGACCCATCCATTTTTATTTCCGGCGTATTTCCTTTTATAGTAGTCCGGATCGCTTATCATAGTACCATCTTTCTTTTGTTCCAGCACGTCCCACTGCGATATAAATTTCCCGTCTGGATCTATGATGAATTCAGCATGTGAATTATTAGTCATTCTTTTTTTGTTTTCTTTCTTTTTCACATATGTGCGATACGATTTCCGCTGAGGATATTTATTATGCAATCTTGCTCCTCCTATTATCAGCTTTTCGCCTCCCAGACCGCCATCTGCCTTTGACGCATTCACATACGCTTTAAGTGCTTCTTCATCCGTCATTCCGTCTTTTTTGAAATTGTTCCGCACATAATCGATATTGTTCCGGTCTATGTACATTCTGAATTGATGAAGCCTTTTCATATCATTTTCTACATCTTTATCTCCATTGGCAGCATCCTTGGTCAGTCCATCGGGATAGCCCTTTGTAACGCATACCGCAAACTTGTCGTAAAAACTGTCATGAGGCGGCATATTCGGATCTAGTTTGAAATCTCCTTTCAACTGCAGCATGCCGTTTTTATCTATCTTGCCTCCCAGCTGATCCATGACCATGTCAGCTTTATCTTTATTGCTGTACTCGCAGGCGTCAAACATCTTCTTATACACTCCGGAACCGACCAGTTTGCTTTCTTTGAACACTCTGTCCGCCCTTGAACTGTACGTTTCATCCGATTCTTTATACAGTTTGTTGATTTCATTCACATAAGCAGTCAGGGCGGCCTTGTCCCATTTGCCGTTCTTTTCTAAATACTCCACCTGGTCATATATTTTATCTTTATACTTTGTATATTGATCATCGGTCATACCGGGCGGCCTCGTTATCTTATACTGATTCTCCGTCCATGCGCGGTCTATCTCATTCTTCCATTCCAAATCAACAGGGCCCAATATATACTGCCCTGTCTTTCTATTGACAAATACTGTTTCTGCGCAGGCCTCCCCCTGTTTTATTTTGTACATCAGTTTACGGCTTTCATTATATATGCTCCCTGTCTCATCGTTGAATCTATACAGATCATCAAGCAGTTTCTGCAGAGTCTGCCGACTGTTTTTCATGGAACCGATCACACCGTCCTTTGCTGTATCCATGATGCTCACTGCTTCCAGTTCATTCTCCAAAGACCGGATATTATCTATCTTCTCTTTCAGATCATCTTCATCGATGCGACGAAGACCTCCAAAGTATGATTCCAACTCGCTGTCATACTTAATGTTGGCTTTGATTGCTTCATCGCAAAAACAAATGATACCTTTCTGGATGGACACCTGTACTGCTGCGAAATAGTTTTTTATGCCGGCATATCCCTTGCCGGTATAATTGTTGTCTTCAGCAAAACTTGTCCCCAGAGATCTCTGCCGGTCTATCTTGTCTTTATTGTTTTTTAATTCTCTGTTCATTTCGTGCAGCCGTTCTCTGACGGTGCTGATGTTTATCGTTATTCCCATTATCTACCGTTCTTTTTCATCAGCTTCTTCTGTCGCTGCAGCGATCAGCCTTCTCTGTTCATTATTGAAATCTTTTTCAATGGCATTTATCCTGATCTGTGCGTCTCTGCAGCCCTTCATGTTGGATTTCATTTCTTCTATCAGTTTGGTGAACTGTGATCCGATTTTTTTGATGTCATATATTTTGTCGGACATTATTTCACAGCTCCTTTGATAACACTTCCCAGCGTATTATCTGTGTCATCAAAATTCAGCGCAGCCTTCTCAAGATTGTCAGCATCTCCTACTATGATCTTCTTATCTCTCTTCAACACTGAAGCGAAATCACCGAAAGTTTCCAGACAATCTTCTTCTACCAAAACATTGGTCCCGTTTCCGTCTGCAGCTCCATGCAGCGTCGTAATACTGCCGGCAACATTCCTCATGCCGAAGGTATACTTGAATATACCTGCTATACTTGTTTTTATTTCCATGTCGACTCCTTCTGTTACATAACTATCCATTTGACATCATACTATTCTTCCATTAAAAAATACCCGTTACGGCATAAACTGCATTTTTTTGGCTATCTAAAACAGAGACGGGTGCTCCGTCTCTGTCGTGATGTTCTCATATTATTTTACCAGCAGTTTTTTTATTCCCTTTTCCAGTCCGTCCAGTGTCAGCTCGTACATGGAAAATACATTTCCCACCTCATGGATGGTCCTGCTGCCGTAGGCGTATTCCCAGTCGCTTTTCGGTATTGGGTTCAGCCATATCTTTTTCTTGTATCTTTTTTTAAATTTATTCAACCATTCAATGCCCAGCTCATCATTGTACATTCCCACGTATGCATTGCCGCCCTTTCGAAAAAGCTCCGACGGCGCCATAGCCGCATCGCCTACAAAGATGACTTTGTATTCACTGTCCAGATTTTTCAATACCCATTCTGTATCTGTCCAGTCTCCTCTCCTGCAGTACGGTGTATTATACAGATTGTCATATATGCAGTTGTGGAAAAAATACACTTTAAGGTCTTTGAAGTGATTGGATTTTCGCAGGGCCTGGAACAGTCTGTTGCACAGCTCGCTGTACCTGAGCATGGATCCGTCCGAATCTATCAGCAGCAGGATCTTCACCGTGTTCTTTCTCGGCTTTTCATAAGCCAGTGTCAGCATACCCGCATTGTCTGACGTTTCATCGACAGTCTTGTCTATATCCAGTTCAGTCTTTGCAGAATCCACTCTGGATGAATACTGACGCAGCTTTCTGAAAGCCATCTGGAACTGTCTTATATCCAGTACTGTGTCTTCACGGAAATCTTTGAAGTGACGTTCACCTGCGACCTGAACTGCAGAGCGGTGCCTTCCTTCTCCTCCGACACGGATGCCGGCCTTGTTGTATCCGCCCCGTCCCATGGTGGAAGTTCCGCCGGTGCCTATCCAGTAATTTCCGCCGTGATGTTTTTCCTTTTGTTCTTCGATGCGTTCGTGGAACATCTTCATCAGTTCATCCAGATCTTTTGCCGCAGCATCATCCAGTCCTTTGTCGTTCAGATCTCTTTCCAGTTCATCTGTACTGAGCCACTCCCAGAATTTTTCCGGAAGATCTTCCGGGGTTTCGATGCCGTCAAAATACTCGGCAAACACTGAATCCAGTTTGTCGTAATCCGCTTCGGTCTTGACCAGGATGCTCTTGCAGAGATGATAAAATCCCGTCAGAGACGATCCTGCCAGATCCATATCCATGGCCTCCATGAGAACCATCCATTCATTGATGGATACTTTCAGTCCCCGGGCTCTCAGCAGGTAGAAGAATTCCAGAAACATACTACCACCTCTTCAGAGAATAACCCTTCTCTTTGATCTCATACATTATATCTATATCCTGGTTCTTCTTCAAAAGGACTCCCACATATGGGATCTCCTTTGCGATCTTGTCCACTTTCACGCCGCTGATCATGAGCGCCTGCAGCCAGTCCAACAGCTCCGATGTGCTTGGTTTTTTCTGAAGGTCATCCATCTCTCTTATTTTATAGAAGCTCTCCATTGCCTGGTTCAGCAGCTTTTTGTCCACATCTCCGAAGTGCACGTTGACGATCTCTCTCATCTTTTCTTCGTCCGGGAATTCGATGTAGTGGAAGATACATCTTCTCAGGAATGCATCGGGCAGTTCCTTTTCCGCATTGGATGTGATGATCACTATAGGTCTTGTTTTGGTTTTGACAGTCTCCTTGGTTTCATTGATATAGAATTCCATCTTGTCCAGCTCCCAGAGCAGGTCATTTGGAAATTCAAGATCCGCTTTGTCTATTTCATCTATGAGCAGGACCACCTGTTTGTCTGATGTGAAAGCTTCTCCCAGCTTTCCCAGTTTTATATACTGACTGATGTCTGCAACATCGCCTTCTCCGAACTGACTGTCGTACAGTCTCTGAACAGTATCGTAAACATATAGCCCGTCCTGAGCCTTTGTCGTTGACTTGATGCTCCAGATTATCAGTTCCATGTCCAGAGATTCTGAAATAGCTTCTGCCAGCATAGTTTTTCCTGTTCCCGGTTCACCCTTTATCAACAAAGGTTTCTGCAGTGCGATCGAAACGTTTACTGCATTCATCAGTTCTTTTGTCGCTACGTAATTATCGCTTCCTTTAAAAGTATCGAGTTTTTTCATTTTCAAATTCTCCTTAACTATATTCCTGCTATCAGCGGCACCATTACCGGCACTGCGATGCTCAGCACAACTCCCGAAACAAAGGAGTATACTGCAATATTTGCATTTGTTGCCTTCTCCACTACAGGCAGGCATACATCCATGGCCGCCGCTCCCGGCAGGCAGCATGTCTCTACGTATCCAATCCTCTTTGCGACAACAGGTATCAGCACTATGGCAATCATCTCTCTCAGTATGTTGTGTATGAAAGATACGGCGCTGAGCCCCGCCGAGTATTTGCTCAGTATTACAGGAGCCAGCGAGTACCATCCGAATCCGGCGCCTACTGCCATGCCCTCACGGATAGTTACCGGAAGAAACAGAGAAGCCGCTGCGACTCCCGCCATTGTCCCTGCTATTGTTGCAACCGGGATGACTGCTATACGCCAGCCTACTTTTTTAAAATTGCCGACTACAGTTCCGTCCATTCCCAGATCTATACCGACAAAGAACAGAAGAACGCACAGCCCGATCACCAGCCAGGTATCCGATCTCTCCAAAAATATCTGCCCGTACTTTTCCGGTATCAGAAACAATCCGATCAGCACGCCCGCTGCAACAGAGAGCAGTATTTTTTTAGTCATCTGTCTTCACCCCGCGCCTGTCTATCTTCATCAGCTTTCTGGCTATGAGCACTGCCGCCAGACTGCCTGCTATTGCAAACAGAGTCAAAACCAGGGCTGTGATGCCGTAGGACGGTATGTTTCCTATGACGTCGCTGTTCGCTCCCAGCCGCATGCCCATCAGACCCACCAGGATCATTATGGCGATAGCCTGAACATTGCCCGCCCACCAGACCCTCCATTTTTTCTTTCTTAATGCGCTTCCCGCAAAGTACCCTGCAACGGTGATCGCAAGATACAGTATCAGCAATTTCAAATGTTCTCTCCTTCTGCTGCACATACACAAATAGAATTATACATTTTATCTGCAGTATTTTCAAGAAAACGGATCCCGGTTCATCACCGGCATCCGTTTAATATTTTCGTTACGATACAGGTCTCTATCCCTGTCTGCTATTTCAGTGCTGCAGTGATGATAGCCATTGTGTAGACTTCATCCGCATTACACCCTCTTGAAAGGTCGTTTATTGGAGCATTGAGACCCTGGAGTATAGGTCCGAAAGCATCGAATCCACCCAGTCTCTGAGCTATCTTATATCCTATATTCCCTGCGTTGATATCCGGGAATATGAAAGTATTTGCCTGTCCTGCAACTTTTGATCCCTTGCATTTTGTTTCCGCGACTACCGGTGATACGGCGGCATCGAACTGAAGTTCTCCATCCACTGCCAGATCCGGAGCCTTTGCCATGATCTTTTCTGTTGCATTTTTCATTTTGTCCACTGAATCTCCCGCGCCGGAGCCTTTTGTGGAATATGACAGCATTGCTACCTTCGGATCCATTCCGAATATCTTCGCTGTATTTGCTGTTTCTATAGCTGTTTCAACAATGTCATCTTCTTCAGGTGCAATGTTGATGGCACAGTCTGCCATTGCCAGCATTTCATCATTGCCGTCTTTTTCTCTTGTCATGATAAAGCATGAAGATACGATTTTGCTGCCCGGCTTTGTCTTGATAAGCTGAAGGGCCGGCCTTACAGTATCCGCTGTGGAATATGTAGCGCCTCCCAGAAGAGCGTCTGCAGCGCCCATCTTTACCAGCATAGTGCCAAAGTAATTTCCTTTTGAAAGAGCTGCTCTGCACTTAGCCTCATCCATCTTGCCTTTTCTCAGCTCTACCATTTTTGCAACCATTGCATCCATTTCAGGATATGTGGCCGGGTCTATTATCTCCAGCCCTTCGATGTCGAATCCGCCTGCCTTTGCGGCTCCTTTGACTTCATCTGCATTCCCCACCAGGATAGGCGTCAGAAATCCTTCTTTTTTCAGTTTTGCGGCGGCTTCCAGGATCCTTGGATCCGGACCTTCCGTGAACACTATTTTTCTCGGGTCTTTTTTCAGTATTTCGATCAGATTTTCAAACATTATTTATATCTCCTTTTATTTTTTTACCATTTCAGTGTATTTGTCTTCCAGATTTCCCAGCCAGTCGCCTTCATACAGTTCGATCAGTCCTTTATCGCAGCCCAGCGCCAGCGACGGATCTACAGGGATCTTTGCCAGGACTTCCAGCCCGTGCTTTTCAGCGGCCTCGTCTATATGGCTTTCTCCAAATATCTTTATCTCCTTGCCGCAGTCCGGACACTTTACGTAGCTCATGTTTTCGATGAGGCCCAGTACGGGTATGTCCATCATCTCGGCCATCTTCAGAGCCTTTTCCACTATCATAGATACCAGTTCCTGCGGGCTGGCGACTACTATGATACCGTCAACGGGTATAGTCTGGAATACAGTCAGAGGCACATCGCCGGTTCCCGGCGGCATATCGATGAACAAAAAGTCCACATCGCCCCATATCACGTCTGTCCAGAACTGTTTTACCAGGCCTGCTATCACAGGTCCCCTCCAGATGACAGGGTCTCCCGGATTTTCAAGTATCAGATTGGTCGATATCAGTTCGATCCCGGATTTCGATTTTGCCGGCATTATACCTTCTTCTGTGGCAAATACCTGTTCTTCTACTCCGAACATCCTAGGAATAGACGGTCCTGTCACATCGGCATCCATGATGGCTGCTCTGTATCCCATCTTCTGTGCAGATATGGCTGCCAGAGCCGAAACAGACGATTTGCCTACTCCGCCTTTTCCGCTGACTACGCCGATGACTTTTTTGATCTGACTCAGTTCATGAGGTTTTTCGATAAGACTCTCCGGAGTTCTGTCTCCGCATCCTTCAACACCGCAGCTGCCACAGTCATGGCTGCAATTTTCACTCATTTTAAATGATCTCCTTTATTTACAGTTTTGTTTTATTTTTGGTGAGGCACGTGGGATTCGAACCCACAACCTGCGGAATTAAGTCACCCCTCAGATTGTAACGATCTGTATCCTTGAAGTTGTTTAATTCCAGTGGTTTGCTCGATTTATCTCAATCTGCGTAAACCTATTACAACTCTCGCTTATGTATTAAAAATGTATTAACTGTCTTCAATCCCATATTTGCAACGAGTCCTGTTTTCTCTCACTGCTCTTAATTGTATATTTACAGGCAACTCTTTGTCAACCCTTATCTTTCTTTTGCGGCCGTTCCTGCCTCCCGGAACTATATCGAGAAAAATATTATTTTTCTCGTGAAACCCCTTGTATTCCAAGCACTCCAGAGTTAATATGCCAACAAGCTAGAAACACAGGAGCGCTGCTCCGGGGAGGGAAAAAATGAAAAACCAAAAATACGGAATCGAAATCGAAATGACAGGCATCACCAGAGCTACTGCTGCATCCTGCGTTGCCAAATACTTTAGCACTCGGTATTCACGAGCGTATGGCGTATATGATACCTACCTGGTCCCAGATCAGTCTGATCGTACCTGGAAAGTTATGTATGACGGGTCGATCAGGCCGCAGGAATATGCCGACGGTCATCTTACCAGAACTACTCAGCCAGAATATAAAGTCGAGCTGGTAAGCCCGATCCTCTGCTACGAAGATATCGAGACCCTGCAGGAAATCATCCGGCTGCTCTTTGCGGCCGGGGCCCGATGCAATAAGAGCTGTGGCATTCACGTCCACGTCGATGCATCTGCCTATAAACCACAGACCCTGCGGAATATTATAAATATCGTTGCTGCAAAAGAGGATCTGCTCTACAAGGCATTGAATGTGGACCCGAGCCGTGTGTGCTTCTGCAAAAAGGTCAACTCCGATCTGATCGATTCGATCAATCGCCACAGACCGAAAACTATGGACGAGCTTCGAACTGCCTGGTATGCGGAATTCCCGTATAACACACGTGGGCACTATAACGATAGCCGCTATCATGGTCTGAACCTGCACGCTACGTTCACCAAGGGAACTATCGAATTCCGGCTCTTCAACGGCACCCTGCATGCGGGGAAAATAAAAACCTACATTCAGCTGTCGCTGGCCATATCGCACCAGGCTCTCACGCAGTCACGTGCATCGTCCAGGAAAGTGGAGACCACCAATGAAAAATATGCTTTTCGCTGCTGGCTCCTCCGCCTCGGGCTTATCGGACCGGAGTTCAAGACATGTCGGTATCACTTATTAAAAGCGCTTGAAGGCAACTCGGCTTGGCGCTACATAGCATAAAGGAGGATAAGAAAATGAAAAATTTATATTTTGAAAAAATGGATCGTGATTTCAGGGAATATGACAAGGCTCCGAAAGAGGACCGCCCCATTTTCCCGTATAATGGCGGTAAAATATCAGCGTACCGCGCATGGCAAGAAAGCGAGAGACTCGGAGAGGACATACTCATAGTGAGAGAGCTCCCCTGGGAAGTCGATAGTGGCGCAGCAGATTTTGTTCTGACGCTCATCGCGGCGGGGATCCAAGATTTCGTCGTTACGGATTCTAGCACGGCTCTTATGCGAATGCTGCATAAATTGTCGGCCTGCGGCTGCAGGATAGTAGGTCTGTGGAAAAAAGAAGCCACAGGCAATGAAGAAGACTGGTTTGAATATTACCCAGCCATAGAAGGAATTCTTTGCACATTAAAGGAGGAAAAATAATGGAAAAGTTTTACATTGCATACGGGTCCAACATGGATATCCGTCAAATGAAGTATCGCTGCCCGGATTCCGAGCTTCTCGGATCCACTGTCCTGGATGGCTGGGAGCTCCTCTTCAAAGGGAGCTACTCCGGGTCCTATGCCACAATCGAACGCAAAAAAGGCAGCAAGGTCCCGGCCCTGATCTGGGCTATCTCTGATCAGGACGAGGATAATCTCGACCGCTACGAAGGCTGCCCGACGTTCTACTACAAACGGAATCTCGATGTCAGCTTATCCGGTGGCCGTAAGTTCGAGGCCATGGTGTATATCATGCACGAGGAGCGCGAGCTGGGCATTCCGTCGCCTGAATACTATCAATGCATCAGGCGGGCGTACACAGAATTCCGGGATGCGGGGCATCAGCAATTCGATCCTGCTATTCTGACGCAGGCTGTCAACACAACTCTGGAAGGGTGGGATGAGAGATGAAAAAGGTCATTGATGGTCATCTGTACGACACACAGACCGCGAAGATCATCGCCGAAAATGCCGACGGGGCGGAACTCTACAGGACCAAATCGCACAGATTCTTCTGCTATGACGGAGAAGCGATCTTTCCGGTCGCGGATCCCAGGCTCTGGATCCGCAGCATGCTGGATTTGACGCAGATTGAACTGGCGCTGCGCCTCATGGACGCACCGACCGTTGTCCTTGTGGCCGAAGTCCCGCTTCCGGTAAAGGTAGCTATCCAATCACAAAAGAAGCGTACCGGCCAAACATACGGCGAGATCATTACCGATCTGGTTCTCGGAGTTAAATAACTACAAAAAAACGGGGTTTGAACCTCGTTTTTTTATTGCTAATTTTTCTGCTCGTCTATTTACACAGTCTGTCTATGATGTCTCGTCCTCTGATGGTATCCCTCCACTCTTGTGGGATCGCATCATATCCGTACCACAGCCCGGCTAATCCTCCCGCTACGGCCGCTGTGGTGTCTGTGTCGTCTCCCAGGTTTACTGCCGCCAGCACGCAGTCTCTGTAGCTGCCCGTATTCAGCAGGCACCATATTGCGGCCTCCAGCGTATTCACCACATATCCTCCGCTCTTGATCTCGCTCTCTGGCAGCTTTGCAAATGTCTCGATATCCCACAGTCGATGGTAGTGTTCCAGCTCCGCTGCGTATTCCGGTATATTGTAGTAGTCTCGGCCATTGTTGATTCCCGCCTGGACCCGGCCTGTCAAAAATGGCGATTTATGCATGATCTCTCTAGCTATCGTATAAAAGAGTCCGCATCCGATCAGGCTTCTCTTGTGCCCGTGTGTCAGAGCGGACACCTCATGGATCTTTTCGATCGGATCCTCTTCATCGTTCTCTACAAAATACACACAAGCTGGCAGTATCCGCATCAGGGATCCGTTCCCGTTATCGCGTTCGCTTTTGCCTCCACATTCTATTGCTTCCCGTCCCTGTGTATATCTGCGTATCGCGGCCTGTGTGGTCCCTCCGACGTCGAACACCCGCCCGTCGGGTGTATAGTCGCCGTCCTTCAACCAGTGCACAAACCGGTCCATTATGGCGTATCCCCGCATGCCTTCCTGTGTGACCAGCGCGTCCAGTGTGGCCAGTGCAAGGCTGCTGTCGTCCGACCATGTGCCTGCAGGCTGGTTATGCGTCCCATATTCCCTCATGCCTATGACCGGGTCCTGCGCCAGTTCCCTCCGGCTGTGAAATTCAACCGGCACACCCAGTGCATCCCCTACGATCAGGCCCATCATTCCGTCTCTCATCTTACTGTCTATGCTCATGGTTGCGCCTCGCTTTCATTATGACTCTTGATTTCGCTTCTATTTCTTCTCTTGAGTCTGTTCCTTTGATCATCTCATTCTCGCATGCCATTCTGTCCCCGCCGTCAAACCTATATATCGGTATTATGCCTGGGTCCACATGGTTGAATGTTCCAATGTGTCCGTCGCCGGTTATTATGTATTTTGGGTATTTCATTTAGTGCCTCCCTGGTCTCTTCGACCGTTCTTGTGATAAATTCTCGACACTACAATGCCACTACCCGTGTGCATAGTCAAGCGAAAACGGGTAGTTTTTTACTCTTTTATTTTGCCGAGTCTGTCAACTCTTGATACTTCTCCATAAGCATGGCAACGCAGGCTGCTTCGCTCTTGTATTCAGGATCCCGCGGCCCGATTCCGTATGCTGACATTACAGCTTTGTCATTCATCTGGTGAGCGGTCCGCAGCTCCTTTGGCATGGTGAGTTCATCATATAAATCGGCCAGGCTGCTGTCAGGGTACAGGGCTCGCGCGTCCAGGATCCCCTGCGCCGTCTGTTCTATCTTGGCTTTTTGCTCCGGCGTAGGATCCGGCCAGGGGAAGTTGTTGTAAACGATGTCTTTTGAATATCTGTAATCAGATTTCAGTCTCCCGCACACCGCCCTCATCCACGACATGTGTATGTTTGATTCCAGAACACCAAAATCATACAGAGAGGCACTTGGTATGATTAAGGTGGAATCGCTAGTAATTACTTCTGGGGAGAGAAACCCCATCGGGATATATCGTCTGCGTTCTGATGACACTCGTGGTATTATGATATACGAAGTATCTGGTTGCCTTATTTCCCCAAACAAATATGGAGTGCTTGCCAATTCTCTTGTTGAAGGCCTTTTGCTGGACGATCGCATTTCTTTTACCTTCTCAAGTCGTTTTTTAAAGACATGCAGCGCTTTTATTGCTGAAGGGCTTGCATTGTCAAGCCAAATACAATAGCGTGTTTGATTGTTTATAAATTCCTTGCTTCCAGTGAAATTTCTGATATAGTCTTTCGCTATTGGATCTTGCTTTATTATATCGTTTTTTTCATCCTTACTGATTATTAGATTGCCTCCGTCGTTCGGCATATTTCCAAACATCATTTTAGGAACATCACACAGGGGTTTTGCCCTGCTGATAATAAATATATTTGGTGCATCTATCAAATAACCACTAATGTTATCTGCTTTAATTATCAGTCCTTGGTCAAAAATCATCTTGTCATCGCTTCTGTTTACGGTTCTTGAAAAACCAACAATGATGCAATGAACGTGTGCTTTTATATTTGCTTCCGAATCCCATCGGAATGTTCTATGTGCAAAATTAATATGTACACCATTCTCCATCAATGGCTTCCACAAAGAAGATACCGATACCCCTTGGCAAACTGAGTTAGTAGATACGAGAGCAACTCGAATATCTGTTCCTTTTATATAATCGGCGGCTTTTTTATACCAACAACAGACATAGTCGAGATTACCAGCGTTCTTCCAGCCTTCAAAAATCGCGTTGACGTCTTGTTTTTGCATGGCAGTCATCAGCCTTGCTCCCACAAATGGCGGATTCCCCATCACATAATTCAGCTGTCCGGCCGGAACAACTTCGTTCCAATCCATTCGCAGTGCATTGCCTTCCACCATATTCACGTTCGTTTTGAGCGGCAGGAAGTCAATGTCTTGATGCACTATCTCCATGGTCTCCTGCATCATCTGTGATTCAGCGATCCACATGGCGGTCTTTGCTACAGTAACCGCAAAATCGTTGATCTCGATGCCGTGGAACTGGTCTATCGATACCTCTATCGGGTCCTGGACATCGCCACCCATGATGATCTGATCACCGATGCGAAGCTTCAGTGCCTCGTTTTCCAGTCGCCTCAAAGACAAAAATGATTCTGTCAAAAAATTTCCAGATCCTGCTGCTGGGTCCAGGAATGTTATCTGCCCGAGCTTTGCTTGGAATGCTTTGGCTGCTGCGCTTATTTTTTTCGTACTTCCAAGGGTTTTGATTTCGGCAAGTTCCTCTTTCAAGTCGTCCAGAAACAGCGGATTAATCACTTTATGGATGTTCTGAATCGACGTGTAGTGCATGCCGCCGGACCGTCTTGTCTCCGGGTTCAGGGTGGATTCAAAAATCGCACCGAAAATCGTCGGGCTGATCTCGGACCAGTCGAAGTTCTCGGACGCATCCTCCAGCATTATCCTTCTTAGTTCCTCTGTGAACCGTGGCACAGCGATATCTTCATTCGCAAAAAGACCGCCGTTCACGTATGGAAAAGCCAGCAGGTCCTCCCTCATGAACGGATCCCTTTCCTTTTCCTCCTGGTCAAGAACCTTAAAGAGCCGCATTAGTTCTGCACGAGTCGTTTCTGCATCAAATTTGGCGAGATAATTATGGAACATGCTCTTTGTATCGAAGAGCCCCGCATCTTCCGCGTAAAAGCAAAAAACCAGTCTTACGCAAAGTACGTTGAGGCTCTTTAGATCGTCGTCTGTGGGCTCTCTCACGGCCTCGTACTGCGTGTACAGCGCGTCGTATAGCTTACCTATGATATTACCTGCCTTGACGCTTACTTCCATCTCTTTTTTGATGCTCTGATTCTTCTCTTCAACAATAAACTGGAGCCGGTAATATTCCTTTGGCAAATCTTCAAGTTTTATGATCGCTGGATCCATTTTAGGGTGCTCCATATCGTAAACGCAAAACTCTTGAAAGTTGCAGGTAATTATCCACCTTGGGCGGAGGCTGTATGGCAACCCTGCTGAATAGTTCTGTGCCTGTTGGAACGGTGTGCGCATCGACCCGTCGCTCTGCCTGATTCCTTTCATCAAATCTTTGCCGCTCGATTTCTGCTCGATCATGACATTTGTGCTCGGGATGTACCCGTCGATGAAGGACGTATGGTCAAGATGCACCTGGTCCTCGAAGCTTATAAATGCATCCGGGTGCTCCACTCCAAAAACCTCGGCCAGGAGTGTCAGCCAGAACGGTTGAGATTCCCCTTTCTCATATCCCTTATCTTTCCAGCGCTCTGCAAATTCTTTTGCTCTTTGTTTCTGCTTTGAATTCTCCATGGTTATCCTTCCTGCACAATGCACCTTCATTGCGTCTTTCAATCAATTATGCAATAAATCCGGCTGTGTAGCAAGAAGCGTTCTGGAAACCGATTGTGTCAAGTTACAGTGGGAAAAGAGCAAACACCTTTTTTGATAAGTTTTCTTTGATCAGATACCCCTGAACGATTTTATCGTCTTCAACGAGCCGCACAGCTGGCCACGATTTATCCATGGAAGGTTGTGCTGCAT
>JAYFPY010000050.1:0-4197 GCA_034927505.1 Eubacteriaceae bacterium | reverse complement strand
CTGCGACGACACCTTAGTTTTATTCACATCCAGTCCGGCAATAGTTTTCATGTCTACATAGCAGACACTTCCGTTCCACATCTTTTTTGCAGTGAGCCTCTGTTTTCCCGCATCGACTTTATCTGCATCAAGGTAAGCCTGGTTGCTCAGATCAAGGGATGTCAGTTTGTTGCCATAACACTTTAATTCTTTCAGCCCTTCGTTCTTTTCAAGATTCAAATTAGTCAACTCACTGTTGTAGCAATATAAATACTTCAGATTTGTGTTTTTACTTAGATCCAGGTCTGTGATACCGGTATCATAGCAATACAAAGAGCTTAGTTTGGTATTTCCACTTACATCAATGTTCTGCACACTTTTCCCTAAAATGCCGACAAATCTGAGGTCAGGCATATTCGATATATCAACGGTTTTTAATGAACAATACTGAAGCCCCAGATACTCCATCTTATTGTTCTGACTGAGATCAAGCTCCGTTATCTTATTGTTATTCAAGTGCATATCTGTCAATTCTCGATTATTGGTTACATCAATGCTTGTCAATCTGCATGAGGTACAAGATAAGTGCGTTAGTTTGGTATTCTTTGATATGTCCAGTTTTGATAACTTTTCATTGGAGCTGCACGCTATTATGTACAGTTCTTTGTTGTTTGTAACATCAAGCGCTGTAAGATCATTTCCCTCACAATCTAGCCTCTCTAGTTTCTCATTGTTTTTCAAATCAAGATCAGTTATTTTGTTATTGCGCACAAGCAAGCTCTTTAGCTCTGTCAAATTTGAAACATCTAATGCTTTCAAAGAATTGTTCCCGAAACCGACATATTCTAATTTGGTATTATTGCTTAAATCAGCAGATGTCAAATTATCAGATATGCAACTCAAAGATGTTAAATTCGGGAAAACTTCTATGCCTTTTATAGACTTTAAATTCGTAGACGTGATATCTATGCTATCTGCTGCATTTTTTTCGGTATCTGACAAGTATCCATTCTTATCTTTATCAAACCTATTTGAAACATATCCCCTGAAAATGTCATCGGGAAAACTATTTGAATCTATAGCAACATCACTTTTTGTATGTGCAATCTTCCCGTCGGACTTTTCCTGCGTTTGCTGATCTCCCGCAAATGCAGTCTGCATACAGGAAAACGCCATTATCAATGCTATGGCAATGCTCAGTATCTTTTTCATTCCTCTTCTCCTTCATCTCTCATGTTCAGTGCAGTCATGACGATCGCTCCCGCCAGCACTATCATTGCCAGTATGGCCAGGATATCCTGCAGTTTCAGATCGATCCCTCCGCCGTTGTCGGTTGCTCCGGAAGACTGAGGCGCCTGTTCATATACGATATCCGATGTCACCGGCGTGCTTACGAAATTGTAAAGGTTTTTGTTTTCCACGGTCCCTATCTTCGAGTTGGACATAGCTGTCCGGAACTGTCCCATTTTATTTATATTGTTTGAAGTTACTGTCTCTCTCTTCACACTGTATGTTTTGATGCCGCTGTTCGCGGATTTTTGCAGGGCCGATATGCTCTTTGTCGCTTTGTTGCTGACATTCCCCGCGTACTTGTTCACCTTTGCAGTCTGCTTTGAAACATACGCCTGTCCGTCTTTGGTCGTTTTTACCGCTCCCTGAGACAAAGTATTTCCCGATGCAATTATGTTGTTGCTAAGATCAGTTATATTTTGTTTATGGCTGCCCAGGCTTGTTCCCACCTTAAATTTCTGCAGTGCATCTATCTGAGTCTTCAGTTCGGGCCATTTGTTTACTTCCTTGTATATATTGTCATACGCACTGTTCAATTTTTTAAGTGCATAATCATATTTTGTATACCACTCATCGGCAGTAAGATCGCTATAGTCGGTCATCAATGATGAAAATGCATCCACTGCTTCTTTCAGCGAAGGATCCCCGCCGGTCGAACCTTTTGCCAGGATATCTATATCATCATATGTCTTAGCTATGGCATCTGTTTTGATCTTCAGGTCCGCCTGACTGTTTTGCTGGCTGTCTGCCATGGCGCTTTTGTATTCGCTTTCCATGGATGTCGCGTATATATCTACGCTTTTTTCAAAGTCGCCGGTATTGATGTCCGTCGCCTTGTATTCATCCTGCTTGAATGTGCCGAAGCTCAGGTCCGCGGTCAGCCTTGTGCTCTTCAGCGCTTTCAGTCTTGCTGAATCCAGGTTTTCGCTGCTGACGATCTGAGTCGCATAGTTCTGCCCGGTATGCAGCTCCTTGAAGAAAGCCGAGATATACATGTATTCTATATCGTCAGTGGCTGTCTTCTGGAAATCGTACACTTTCCTTACCGTTGTCTGCTGATCTTCATCGGACAACCCCTCTGCCACCTTGTAGCTGATCGTAGATGTCGTCGGCTTCTTTTTATTTATGGATATCACATTCTCCGAGAAATTCTCCGGCAGACTGATAGTCGCCTGATAAGTCCCGTTGCCCATTCCTTCCTGCGCAGCGGTCTGACTGGTATTTTCGTAAGTCTGTCCGGCATTGCTCAGTACAGTTTCACCGTAGTTGACATGACTGCCTCCGTTCACCGCGCCTTTATCCTGGTTTATTACTGCTATCTTAACCTCTTTTGCTGCAGGCTGTACATCGCCTGCAGTCTGATCGCCGGTGCCGCCGGTCCCCTGGATCAGGCCCGGCAGTTCCATAGCTGCCAGCAGGACCAGTGCGACCGCCAGCAGGACCACCGTTATTATTCCGTTTCTCTTCTTCTTCATCGTTACACCTCTCTTGATGTTCATATCTTTAAGTACTCAGATGACCGTTACTATATCTCCGTTCAGGATATCCGTTTCTTTGAAAGTATGGTATCTGCTTACCAGTTTGTTCCTCAAATATGTCTTCACAAAATTGCCTGAAGCGGCATCCCCATCGATGTCGCCGTGCTGTACCAGCATTTTCAATGCCGAATCTATTATCTGGTCTTCATTGACCTGTATATCTGTTTCATTTCCATCCTTTGTTCTGACCGTCAGTGTCAAATACATTTTTTCTGTCCCTCCTTCTCATCCTCTTGAAGTGTTTTGCCGCCAGCATATATGTCAACAGCAGTACTACTGCTACAGCGATCGCTCCGACGGTTTTCAGCATGTCGGCTCCGACTCCGTGTCTTGCCTGTTCCTCGTAAGTATCCGGATCCGACTGAGAAAACAGCCCCATATCTTCGCTCTGCTGCCTGACGATACTGCTTCCCGCCGTAGTTCCGAGAGACTCGTTCTTGAAAAGCTCAGCCCTCAGCTGTTCATTTTTTTGTCTGTCTGCGGTCTCATTTGCCTGAGCTGTTTCATTCACTGCATCAGAAAACACCGATATCCCGTACCGGTCTGTTATGGATGCATCAGATCCTCTGTTCTGATAGAGCACGTCGTTATCCAGCTGCAGTTCTGCCGCCGCAGCTCCCGTGGCGTATATCGGACAAAGAAGAACTAATGCCAGTATTATCAATAAACTGCTCAATGCTCTTTTCATTTTTCAACAAAAAAGGGATATCGCACAACAATGTGCAACATCCCTATTTCTCCCCATTTTTCAACCGTTGTATCCCGAAGCAACTGTTGTATCCGTATCTTCAAAGCTCTGTGCCGAAGCATTTACCGCTCTGGAGATATCGTCGATCAAGTCTTTCATCTTAATGAAGCTTGGTCGCAGTTCCTGGTATTTTCCCGAAAAAGCTTCCCCCGCTGCTCCCTTCCAATCCTGTTCCATCTGGCTCACCAGTTTGTCCATATTGGTTATTACGGATTCAACGTTTCCTGATTCTGTGCTGAAGTGTCCCGCCAGCTGTCTTAGCTGATCCGGATCCATTCCTATTATTTTTGCCATTTTACCCTCCTAATCGTGTACGCAAAAATACAAGTGCATCTTTTGCCTGCCCTTGTATCTCTTTTCCTATTCGAATATCTTATTCTCCCTGGATATGCATCACTGTCAGTTTAACATCTAACATGGGGTACGGTCAAGAAAAGTTTTTATTTTCCTGACCGTACCCAAAGTTCCCACTCGGCCCCCTGTCAACAGCCGTCTCAACTTTCTCTTAGTGTAAAGTTACAGTGGGGAAAAAGAAAAATAAAAAATAAGAGCAACAACTTTTATGATATGATTTAGTTACTAACATAAATATATTAAAAAAGGAGTGCTCTTATGAATAACATTATACCGTTTATTACAGAA
>JAYFPY010000043.1:0-23334 GCA_034927505.1 Eubacteriaceae bacterium | reverse complement strand
GATAGAAAAGATGCGAAAGATCTGCGGACAAACGAAAAAATGAATACCGTACGCACATTACCGAATTTTTTAAAAGCCCTGTACCCTAGCAGTTTCGCTGGGCACAGAGCTTTTTTCTCTTTTTAACTGTCAAACAAGGGAATATACATTGTCTTTTAAGTCATTATTTACTTTCCACTGCAATTTGTGTCCGGCATATTGGCTTTCCAGTATTTTCCTATTGCAGCCCTTGTGTCCGATCATGGATGAAAAGCTGTGAGAATTGCTGTAAAATGTAATGTCGTTTCCCGGTTCCGGCGCATGATCGTCCAGCAGGGCCTTGATCCGTTCCAGTGCGATCTTTCCTTCCACCAGCTGGCGAAAAGCGGGATGATAGCTGCCGCCCAGGTCTGTGTCCGATGTGATCAGATCCGTGCTTTTCAGGCCGACCCGCAGTATGGTGACGCCGGCTGCATCCAGTATTTTGTACATTTCGGCAGTGATGTCCACGGCTTCATCCTCGGAAAGTGGAACATAACGGTGATCACGGCACATCAGGGCCAGCTCGGTATCGGGCAGGACCACAGTCGGATACAGTCTTGCCATTTCCGGCTTTAGCGCTGCAGTTTTCTCAGAAGAGGCCACAGCCTGTTTTTTAGTGTCTCCCGGCAGGCCGATCATCAGCTGTATGCCCAGAGTGAAACCGTATTCTCTGATGAGACGGCAGGCTTTGTAGACGTCTTCTTCAGTGTGGCCTCGTCTGCATATGTCCAGGACGCCGTTGTCGAAGGACTGGACGCCCAGTTCGATTATATCTGCATTGTATGATTCCAGGTTGTCCAGGATATCTTCATCTATATAGTCGGGCCTGGTGGACATGTGGATCTTGTCGATAAGGCCGGCCTTTTTGTATCGGGAGGCAACTTCAAGAAAGCCCCGCTGATCTTCCATGGGGATACCTGTAAAGCTGCCGCCGAAAAAAGCGACTTCGATTTCTTCGAGACCGCGGTTTTCAAGAGTTGGCAGATACTGTTCTATTATTTCTTCAACGTCTTTGGGTGTCACATCGGCAGTTCTGGCTGTTATTATTTTCTGATTACAGAAAACACAGTCGTTGGGACAGCCTCGGTGGGGTATGAATATGGGGATTATTGCATGTTTTTTCATTAATGAGGCCACAGCTCCGAAATGAAATAGTATGTACCGCACGCAATACAGAATATTACAGATATCAATAAAAGTATTTTGCCCTTCAAGGGATCACCTCCAGTCAAACAAGTTTATATTAACACAGAATCCTTTTATTAACAATTTATCAGGCAAAAAAGCATAGAAAAAGAGCAGATCACGTTTTTGCGATCTGCTCATATGTCTATTTGATGTCAGGCAGTCCGTCGAAACCTTCCTGCAGCTCTTCGTCTGTAGGGATATGGTCGGTCATCTTTCCGTCGTTGAACTTTTGATAAGCCACCATGTCAAAGTATCCGGTGCCGGTCAGTCCGAAGACGATAGTCTTTTCTTCGCCGGTCTCTCTGCATTTTATGGCTTCATCCATTGCCACTTTTATAGCGTGGCCGGACTCAGGCGCAGGCAGGATGCCTTCAACTCTTGCAAACTCCCTTGTAGATTTGAATACGGAAGTCTGTTCCACTGCTCTGGCTTCCATGAGGCCGTCATGATAGAGCTGGGACAGTATGCTGCTCATACCGTGATATCTCAGGCCGCCGGCATGGTTAGCCGAAGGGATGAATCCGCTGCCCAGCGTGTACATCTTGGACAGAGGGCAGACTTTTCCGGTATCACAGAAGTCATAGGCGAATTTTCCTCTTGTGAATGAAGGGCATGACGCCGGTTCTACTGCTATTATTTCGTAATCGTTTTCGCCTCTGAGTATTTCTCCCATGAAAGGCGATATGAGCCCGCCCAGGTTGGAGCCGCCTCCGGCGCATCCGATTATCATGTCCGGTTTGATGCCGTATTTATCCATTGCTGTTTTGGTCTCCAGACCTATAACAGTCTGATGGAGGAGCACCTGGTTCAGTACACTGCCCAGGACATATCTGTAGCCTTCTGTTGAAGTTGCGGTTTCCACAGCTTCTGAGATGGCGCAGCCCAGGCTGCCGCTGGTCCCGGGATGCTCTGCCAGGATCTTTTTCCCGATCCCTGTGGTCTCAGAAGGCGACGGCGTGACCGAGGCGCCGTATGTCCTCATGACTTCGCGGCGGAACGGTTTTTGCTCATATGATACCTTTACCATGAACACTTTGCAGTCCAGGTCCAGGTAGGAGCAGGCCATGGAAAGGGCAGTGCCCCACTGGCCGGCGCCGGTTTCTGTAGTGACGCCTTTCAGGCCCTGCTGTTTAGCGTAGTAGGCCTGAGCTATAGCTGAGTTCAACTTGTGGGAGCCGCTGGTGTTGTTACCCTCGAACTTGTAGTATATTTTTGCCGGGGTCTGCAGTTTTTCCTCAAGACAGTAAGCACGAACCAGAGGAGACGGCCTGTACATTTTGTAGAAATCCCTGATCTCTTCAGGTATGTCGATATAGGCAGTGGTGTCGTCCAGTTCCTGTTTGACAAGCTCTTTGCAGAATACGTGTTCCAGTTCTTCAGCCTTCATCGGCTTGCCCGTTCCCGGATCCAGCAGGGGAGCCGGCTTGTTTTTCATATCCGCTCTCACATTGTACCATTGCGTCGGCATCTCGTTCTCTTCAAGATAGATTTTGTAAGGTATCTTTTCTTTGCTCATTGTTCTTCTCCTTTTCTGTTACCGCTGCGATGGGAATAATGTAAAAAAATAAGGTCATGTCCACTGCGGGACAAAAACCTTTTGTTTCTGTTATGCCACCCGGGCCTGTATCAAAACAGACCGATCCAGATACAGCGTGATATCTGCTCCATTGATAACGGGCGGAGTTCCCGTCAGGTGCTAATCGGCATTCTGCCTTTCGTCCTGCCCTCGCAGGTCCATTCGGTACGGTCCTCCTTGCTGCATTCTCACCGCCGGCAGCTCTCTGTGAATTCGATCCACGTACTTACTAGTCCTGTTCATAGGTTTGTTTTATTTACTTGACAATTACAATACCCCTCTTTTTTTGTTTTGTCAAGAGGATATCATTCTCTTGCCATTGAAAAGGCGATGGCATATAATTGAATCATGGTTAGATTAGAAAACGACTGGGATGAACTTCTGGCGGATGAATTCAAAAAAGACTACTATCTGCAGCTGAGGGGATTCCTGAAAAAAGAATATAGCACAAAGGTGATATACCCGGACATGTATGATATCTTCAATGCATTGAAGCTCACACCGTACAGCAGGGTAAAGGCAGTCATACTGGGCCAGGATCCATATCATGAACAGGGTCAGGCTCACGGGCTTTGTTTTTCGGTGCAGAAGGGCGTTGCAAAACCGCCGTCCCTGGTCAATATATTCAAGGAACTGAAAAGCGATATGGGGATAGAACCACCGAACCACGGATGCCTGGAAAGCTGGGCCAAAGAAGGAGTCCTTCTTCTCAATACAGTACTGACCGTACAGGAGCACCGTGCCAATTCCCACAGAGGAAAAGGATGGGAGATCTTTACGGACAAAGTGATCAGTCTTCTGAATGAAAGAAAAGAGCCTATGGTGTTTATTCTGTGGGGAAACAATGCAAGGAGCAAGAAAGATCTGATAACCAATACGGATCATCTGATACTGGAATCTGTCCATCCCAGCCCGCTGTCTGCGAGCAGAGGATTTTTCGGAGGAAAGTACTTCAGCAGGACAAACGATTTTTTAACGGACCCGATAAACTGGGAAATAGGAGGTTGACATGGGAACAGGAGCAATAATAGGAATAGTGATTGCGGCGATAGTCATAATCATAGTCATATGGTTCATAGCCGCTTATAACGGATTCATCAAACTGAGGAACAGCGTGGAAGAAAGTTTTTCGACCATGGATGTGTATATGAAAAAGAGGTTCGATCTGATACCGAATCTGGTCGAGACTGTGAAAGGATATGCCGCCCACGAAGCGGGGACTCTGGAAAAGGTCACGGCGGCAAGGAGCGCTGTACAGAATTCTTCTACTACAGAGGAAAGACTGGCTAATGAAAATATACTGTCGGGCACTTTGAGGAGTCTGTTTGCAGTTTCGGAAGCTTACCCGGACTTGAAAGCAAACCAGAACTTCATGGATCTTCAGCAGCAGCTGAAGAAGGTGGAAGAAGATATAGTGAATGCGAGAAAATACTACAATGCAGTGGTGAAACAGTTCAATACCAAGTGCGAAGTATTCCCGAGCAATATAGTTGCAGGCATGTTCCACTTTGAGAGGAAACCGATGTTTGAAGTGGACAGCGAAGACGAAAGAAAAAATGTGAAGGTGGAATTTTAAAATGAAAAGAAAAGCGGCAATAATGATCGCGGCAGTGCTGATCTTGATAATGGCGGTGCCGGCTTTTGCAAGTGCGGCAGATTACAGCACGACGAATTACAATGTGCAGGTCAATGTTAAGGATGACAACTCTGCTTACATCACTGAAAAAATAGGCCTGGATATCAACAACGGCATACACGGGATCTACAGATATATCCCGCTGAGTCAGACTGTGACATATAACGACAAAGACGGAAAAGCGATAGAAAAGGTCAGGAACCCGATGAAGGTGGAAGACATTTCTGTGGAAAACGATCCTTTTACAAAATCAAAAGAAAACGGGAACATGGTCATCAAAATAGGAGACTCCGCGCAGACTGTCAACGGCAAGAAAACATACACTCTTTCCTACAGGAGCAGGATGTACGATGACGGCGTCAAAGATTACGATAGTTTTTACTACAATGTGCTTCCTAATAACTGGGAAACGCCTATTGAAAAAAGCGGCATAACCATAAATATGCCGAAGAAATTCAATAAGGACAATGTGGACGTATACGCCGGGTCGCAGGACAAGAGAAACGACAGCGACAAGATCAGCTGGAAGGTCAAAGGCAACACCATAACCATAACTGCAAAAGAAAAACTGGAGCAGGGATCTGGGATAACAGTTGGTATCAAGTTGCCTGAAGGATATTTCTCGGATGAGCTGAGCACATTCTGGATGAAAATACTTCTCTGTGCAACAGGGGTGATAATAGCCATGCTGCTGGGGCTGTTCTGGTTCAGATTCGGAAGAGATCCCAAGATCGTACAGACTGTGGAATTCGAACCTCCTGCCGGTATAGGGCCTGCAGAGGTGGGATACATAATAGACGGATCTGTAGACAAAAAAGACATCGTATCTCTTATATTCTGGTTTGCCCAGAAGGGATATATTACTATTGAAGAAAAGGACAAAAAGGATTTTGTCCTGAACAAGGTGAAAGATTTGCCGGATGATGCAAGACCTTTTGAAAAGACATTTTTTAACGGCCTGTTTGAGCAGGGCATAGGCGGCAGCGTCATAATGTCCGAGATCGGTCCTGAATTTTATTCCACTTTTGAAACGACGAAGGAACAGGTGGAGGAACATTTCACAGAAAACAAGAAGACGAGGGTATTCCCTAGATCTGCTTCATCTGCAAGGGTCGGAGGATATGCGCTGATGATAGTCGGCTTTGCCATTGCTGCCTTTGTTACAGCAAAAATATACGCCAGTATTTGGGTGTGCGTCCCGGTAGGGATATTGTGTATCCTTACAATAATCGCGTGTGCTCTGGGAACATCGGCGACTGATAAGAAATATGCAAAGAGCCTGGGAGGTCGGATCACGACGGCGCTGTTCAGTCTGATATTCATCGCAGCGGCGGCGCTGCTGACCATATTCCTGTCCTGGTGGAGCATAGGCTTCATATTTGGCGGTCTTGCAGTGGCCCTTATGGAAGTCGCGGCTTATTTCACCATCAGATTCATGCAGAGCAGGACAAAGTACGGCACCGAACTGATGGGAAAACTGCTGGGATTCAAGGAATTCATAAAGGCTGCCGAGGTGGAAAAACTGGAAGCTATGATAGAAGAAAATCCATCGTATTTCTATGACGTGCTTCCGTATGCATATGTGTTCGGACTGTCGAAGAAATGGGCAAAGAAATTCGAAAACATACCGACGGAAGAGCCTTACTGGTATCATGGATATTATGGAAACAATATGATGTTCAACACCTGGCTATTTTACAGCGCTTTCAATAACTGCACCAACTTTGCAGTGAACAGCATGCACATACCGGAAGGAAACGGTGCATTCGGAAGCGGCGGAGGCGGCAGTTTCGGCGGAGGCGGAGGATTCTCCGGAGGCGGTTTCGGCGGCGGAGGCGGCGGAGCCTGGTAACAGAAAACCGGACCGGACAAAAAAATCTTGAAACTGATATCCGGTGTGGTATAATGTGTAAGTCAAATACAAATGACTGAATGCACCGCAGCGACAGCGCGGCAGCGAAAACAACAATTGAATAAATGAATGAAACATAAATCGAAGCCTATATCCAATGAGGAGTGGGACTTGAAATCATATCACCGGCATATCATGCGGAGGTGATGTAAATGAGAACAGGATTTATAGGCGCCGGGAAGGCCGGTACTTCTCTGGGCGCATACTTTAAAGACAACGGAGTGCCTGTAGCAGGGTACTTTAGCAGATCCATCGAAAGTTCAAAGCAGGCAGCTGATTTAACAAAATCAACTGCCTTTTCTGATTTAAAAGAGCTTGTAACTGAAAGTGATATGATATTCATTACGACTCCCGACGGAGCTATCGGGGAGACGGCAGAGAAACTGGCAGACTTTGATCTGGCAGGCAAGTATCTGTGTCATCTCAGCGGCTCGGTATCATCGGGAGTTTTATTATGCGCAGATGAAAGATGTGCTTCGGCCCATCCCATGACTGCCATCAGCGGAAAAAACACAGACCTGTCCGGAGTATTCTTCACACTGGAAGGGGAAGAAGAGACCATGACGGAGTTGGAACAGATCTTCAAAAAATGCGGCAATCCGACGGCTCGCATCAGGACTGAAAAGAAAGACATCTATCACTGTGCAGCCAGTGTGGCCAGCAACCTTATGGTGGGGCTGGCGCAGATATCCATCGATATGCTGAAAGAATGCGGATTCGATGAAAAAAGCGCGTCGGAACTGCTGGCGCCTCTGATGAAAAACAACATCAGTGCAGTCTGTGAAAAAGGGACTGCAGCAGCGCTGACCGGACCTGTGGAAAGAGCAGACGCAGATACAGTAAAAAAGCATCTTGGATGTTTTGAAAAAACAGAAGGAGCCGGCAGCGGGGTCGGATCGCAGCAGATGTGCGAAATATATCGTTTATTGTCCCTGGAGCTGATCGACATAGCTCGGGAGAAAAATAAAGACAGAAACTATAACGAGTTAAAAGAGTTACTGGAGGAAAAGAAATGAAAAACACAGTAGTCACATTCAAACAGGCCAAAGAAGATAACATAAAGCAGTCGATGATCACTGCATATGATTATTCGTTCGCACAGCTTTTTGACAGGGCCGGAGTCAACGCCATACTGGTGGGAGATTCCGTAGGCATGGTATGTCTGGGATATGATGACACACTGCCGGTCACGATGGAGGATATGATCCACCATACGGCTGCAGTGTCCCGGGGAGCAGAAAACGCTCTGGTGGTGGCCGACATGCCGTTCATGTCATATCAGACATCGGTATACGATGCTGTTGTGAATGCAGGCCGTCTTATCAAAGAAGGCGGAGCTCAGTGTGTGAAACTGGAAGGCGGGATGGAGGTCGTACCGCAGATAAAAGCCATAGTCGACGCTTCTATACCGGTCATGGCCCATCTTGGACTGACGCCTCAGTCAGTGAATGCCTTTGGCGGATTCAAAGTGCAGGGCAAGAGCAGCGATGCCGCCCAGAAACTGATGGACCAGGCCAGAGCAGTGGAAGAAGCCGGAGCTTTCGCTCTGGTGCTGGAATGTGTCCCCGCAAAGCTGGCAAAGAAAATAACAGATAACATTGGTATCCCTACAATAGGCATAGGCGCAGGGAACGGATGCGACGGACAGGTGCTGGTATATCAGGATATGCTGGGATTGTTTTCCGATTTCACACCAAAATTCGCGAAGAAATTCGCCGATGTGGGAGTCATAGTAAACGAAGCAGTGGAACGATATACAGAGGAAGTAAAGAGCGGAGCTTTCCCTGCGAAGGAACATGGATTCAAGATCGACCAGGATATAGTCGATGCGGTAAAGTAGATGAAGACAGTAAAAACTATATCAGAGATCAGGGCTGTTATAAAAGAATGGCAGAGAAGCGGCAAAACCGTCGGCCTGGTTCCGACAATGGGATTTCTACACGAAGGACACTGCAGCCTGATAACACGTTCGGCGGCGGAAAACGACAAGACTGTGGTCAGCATATTCGTGAACCCGATGCAGTTCTCTCCGGGAGAGGATCTGGAAGCTTATCCCAGAGACATGGCACGGGATACGGATATGTGCGGAAAATCCGGCGCGGACATTATATTTGCACCGGATCCGGAAGAAATGTATCACGGAGACTTTTATTCCTATGTGGATATGTCGGTGGTGACCGATGGACTCTGCGGACGTTCCAGGACCAATATGTTCCGGGGCGTATGCACGGTGGTCAGCAAACTGTTCAATATAACCACTCCGGACAGAGCTTACTTTGGTAAAAAAGACGCTCAGCAGCTGGCAGTGATAGGTCAGATGGTAAAAGATCTGGATTTTGACATCGAGATAGTAGGATGCGATTGTGTCCGGGAAGCCGACGGACTGGCAAAGAGTTCGAGGAATTCTTATCTTTCCGACGGAGAGAGGGCGGTGGCACCGAAGATATACAAAGCGCTGCAGCAGGTGAAGAAACTGGCTCAATGCGGAGAATATCATTCATCGGTGCTGACAGAGAGTTTTTTTAGATCCATGAAGGATGAGCCTGTGTTCACTACGGAATATGCAGAAGTTGTAGACGGCCTGACCATGCAAAGAGTTGAACAGATAAAAGGCGACGGCACCTGTATCATGGCAGTGGCTGTAAAGCTGGGCAAAGCCAGACTGATAGACAATATAGAACTGTGACACACTTTAATGAATATTATGAATATGGCGGCAGCGGACATAAACTATTGTAAAATGCACGCAGCTGCAGTATAATTAGAACAATATTTTTGGAAGAAGTCCGAAAGGACTTCTTTCTTATAACGATACATGTATACAGTATTCAAAATGACGAGGAGGTTCATTATGACGGTCAAGAAGTTCAAAAGAGTGCTGGTGGCAAACAGAGGAGAGATAGCCATCCGAATATTCAGAGCATGCAAAGAGCTGGGTATCAGAAGTGTAGCTATATATTCTGAGCAGGACAAAAATACTCTTTTCAGAACAAAAGCGGACGAATCCTATCAGATAGGGAAAGGTAGATCGCCGGTGGAGGCTTATCTGGCAATAAACGAGATCATCGATCTGGCAAAGGCTAAAGGGGTCGACGCCATCCATCCGGGATACGGATTCCTTTCCGAGAATGCAGAATTTGCAGGCGCATGCGCCGCAGAGGGGATCGAGTTCATAGGACCGACAGACCACATGATGGATCAGCTGGGGGACAAGATAAATTCAAAACTGGTGGCACAGAAGGCCGGAGTTCCTGTGATACCGGGCGTAGAAGAAGCCATAGGATCTGAAGAAGATGCAAAGATATTTGCAGAAAAGGCCGGATATCCGGTGATGCTCAAGGCTGCTGCAGGCGGCGGCGGCCGCGGAATGAGAATAGTCAATTCTCCGGAGAGGCTCATAGAGGAATTCAGGAACGCCAAGAACGAAGCAAAGAAAGCCTTCGGCATCGACGATCTTTTCATAGAAAAATACCTGGACAAACCGAAACATATCGAAGTGCAGATACTGGGCGATAAATACGGAAACATAGTACATCTCTATGAGAGAGACTGCTCCATACAAAGACGTTATCAGAAGGTCATAGAATTCACTCCGTCTCTCTGTCTGACAGCAAAACAAAGAAAAGCCATATGCGCCGATGCGGTCAAAATAGCCGGATCCGTGAACTATATGAACGCCGGAACTGTGGAATTCCTCCTGGACAGCAAGGGAAACC
Organism: Eubacteriaceae bacterium; assembly: GCA_034927505.1. Classification (GTDB taxonomy): domain Bacteria; phylum Bacillota; class Clostridia; order Peptostreptococcales; family Anaerovoracaceae; genus RUG100. Next base: position 13,285 of record JAYFPY010000043.1, on the reverse strand, counting down.
ACTATTTCATAGAAATGAACCCAAGGGTACAGGTGGAACACACTGTCACAGAAATGGTAACAGGCATAGATATAGTACAATCGCAGATACTGATAGCGGAAGGATACAAACTGAATTCTCCGGAAATAGGTATAAAAGATCAGAACGATGTGGCCGTCAACGGACACGCTATACAGTGCAGGATCACCACCGAGGATCCGCTGAACGGATTTGCCCCGGATACCGGGACCATAGATATGTACAGGAGCGCATCCGGATTCGGGATACGCCTGGACGGCGGCAACGGCTTTACAGGATCTGTCATCACTCCGTACTATGACAGCCTGCTGGTAAAAGTCACTGCATGGGCAAGGACATTTGACGGCGCTGTAAAAAAGGCAACAAGGGCACTCCGTGAAACTGAAATAAAAGGCGTAAAAACGAATACGGACTTTCTGATAAATGTGCTGAATCATCCGGATTTCAAAGCAGGAAAATGCAATACCGGATTCATAGGGGACAACCCGGATCTGTTCAATATCAATGTGAAGGAAGACAGGGAAATGAAAGTCCTCAAATTCATTGGCAACAAATATGTAAACGGCAATGAAGGAACAAAACCTCTGTTCGACGTGCCTGTTTTCCCCAAGTTCAAACCTTCTGAGGTGAAAAAGCTGAAAGGCACCAGACAGCTGCTGGAAAAGGACGGACCGGAAAAACTGTCCCGCTGGATACTGAAACAGAAAAAACTGCTGCTGACGGACACCACTATGCGTGATGCGCAGCAGTCGCTGATGGCTACGAGAATGAGGACCGTGGACATGAAAAAAATAGCACCGGCAACGGCCGTATACGGAAAGGATCTCTTCTCGCTGGAGATGTGGGGAGGAGCGACTTTTGACACATCCATACGGTTTCTGAGAGAGGATCCGTGGGAACGTCTGGAAGTGCTCAGGGAGAACATTCCCAACGTCATGTTCCAGATGCTGATCCGGGGAGCCAACGGCGTCGGATATAAAAATTATCCGGACGATGTGATACGTGATTTCATAAAGCAGTCGGCAAAAAGCGGGATCGATGTATTTAGGATATTCGATTCTCTCAACTGGATCGAAGGCATGGAAGTGGCGCTGGATGAAGTGCTGAATCAGGGTAAACTGGCCGAGGCCTGCATATGCTATACAGGCGATATACTTGACGAATCAAAGACAAAATACGATCTGAAATACTATATCAAAATGGCAAAGGAACTGGAAAAGAGAGGCGCTCACATAATAGGCATCAAGGACATGTCCGGACTGCTAAAGCCTATGGCTGCCAGAAAGCTGATAGAAGAATTGAAGTACGAAGTTTCTCTGCCGATCCATCTGCATACACACGATACCAGCGGCAATGGAGTTGCTACATGTCTGATGGCCGCACAGGCCGGCGTAGATATAGTCGATGCTGCTTTTTCCAGTATGTCCGGGCTAACAAGTCAGCCCAACCTGAACTCGCTGGTAGCTGCTCTGCAGCACACTCAGCGTGACACTATGATAGATCCGGATGGCCTTCAGAAAATATCCGACTACTGGAATGCGGTAAGACCGGTATACCAGGAATTCGAATCTGATTTCATGGCCAGCACTGCAGAGATATACAAGTTCGAGCTTCCCGGTGGCCAGTACTCCAATCTGAAGCCGCAGGTGGAAAGCTTTGGACTGGGGCACAAGTTCAACGAAGTCAAGGACATGTACATAAAAGTGAATCAGATGCTGGGTGACATTGTCAAGGTGACGCCATCCTCGAAAGCTGTGGGGGACATGGCTATATTCATGGTGCAGAACGGACTGACTCCTGAGAACATATACGAAAAAGCTGTCGACATCGATTTCCCGGATTCCATAGTTTCATATTTCGAGGGAATGATGGGGCAGCCGGAGGGAGGATTCCCGGAAAAGCTGCAGAAACTGGTGCTGAAAGGCAAAAAACCTGTTACCTGCAGACCGGGGGAACTGCTGCCGCCGACAGATCATAATGAAATAAAGAAGATACTGAAAACAAATCACGGAATAGATGCTGATGAAAAACAGGTGATCTCATACGCTCTTTTCGAAAAGGTATATGAAGATTATCTGGACAGTGTGGAAAAAGAAGGGGACTTCAAACTTATGGGCAGTGATATTTTCTTCCATGGACTGAGCATAGGCGAGACCTGCGAAGTCAAGATAGAGGAAGGCAAGGAACTGGTGATCAGGCTCCTTGATGTCAGAGAACCTGATGCAGAAGGTATGCGGGAAGTCAGCTTTGAAGTCAACGGCAACCATTCTGTAATAAAGATAAAGGATGAAGGTGCCGCCCGCATAGATACGGACAGCGTTGTAAGATACGCCGAGGATGGAAACGACGCCCAGATAGGAGCCAACATACCTGGAAAGATCGCCAAGATACTGGTCAGTACAGGTGACAAAGTAAAGGCAAAAGAACCGGTGGCGGTCATAGAAGCCATGAAGATGGAAACGAATATTTTAGCGGCAAAGGACGGAAAAATCAAAGAGATCTGTGTCAAAGAAGGGGCGCAGGTAGACAAAGGAGAACTGATAGCGATCATAGAATAGAAAATTCTTTGACTAAAATTTGCACAGGTAGTAGGATATTTATATGGAGGTGATTTGACATGACAGTCAAAGCAGGATTCATGGTGCCTCATCCGCCGCTGATAATACCGGCAGTGGGCAGAGGCGATGAAAAGAAAATACCGGCTACCGTTGCGGCTTATGAGCAGGTTGCTGAAGAAATAAGTGAGATCAAGCCGGATACTATAGTGGTGACCACGCCTCACTCCATAATGTATCTGGACTATTTCCACATTTCCCCCGGCAGGAAAGCCGAAGGAAATTTCGAGCAGTATCGAGTCAAAGGCTGCGGTTACAGTGCGGAATATGACGAAGAATTTGTGAGAGAGCTGTGCGGCAGATGCGACGGCGCAGGGCTGATGGCAGGTACTATGGGCGAGCAGGACAAAAGCCTGGACCACGCTACGATGATACCTGTACATTTTATAAACGAAAAATATACGGATTATAAACTGGTCCGCATCGGACTTTCGGGCCAGTCGCTGATAAAGCATTATGAGCTGGGAGAACTGATAGAACAGACTTCGAAAAAGCTGGGACGAAAAACAGTGTTCATAGCCAGCGGCGACCTGTCTCACAAACTGAAAGAAGACGGGCCCTACGGATTCGACAGCAATGGTCCGGAATTCGATAAAAGGATAATGGACATGATGGGAAAAGGGGATTTCGGACAGTTGTTCGACCTTTCTCCCGGATTCTGCAGCAAAGCGGGAGAATGCGGCCACAGATCATTCGTGATCATGGCCGGAGCCTTTGACAGAAGAAAGGTTACTGCAAAGCAGCTGTCATACGAAGCTCCCTTCGGAGTGGGATACGGCGTATGTTCATTCTATCCCGGCGGGATCGATGAAGATCGTGATTTCGGAAGACAGGCTGCAGCAAAAGAAGCGGAGGTACGATCCCAAACAAAAGAAGCAGAGGACGAATATGTCCGGCTGGCGAGAAGATCGCTGGAATATTATGTTGAAACAGGCAAAGTGCTGAAAACTCCGGCCGGCCTTTCCGGTGAGCTTTCCGGTAAGAGGGCGGGGGTCTTTGTGTCTCTGAAAAAGGATGGACAGCTGCGTGGCTGCATCGGTACTATTTCGCCGGTTAGGAGCAGTCTGGCCGAAGAAATCATAGAGAATGCAGTCAGCGCTGCTGCGCACGATCCTAGATTTTCGCCGGTGAGAAAAGATGAACTGGACGATATCGTATACAGTGTAGATGTTCTCATGCCGCCGGAACATATAGACAGCCCGGATATGCTGGATGTGAAGGATTACGGAGTCATAGTAAGACAGGGCAGCAAAAGCGGTCTTCTGCTGCCGGATCTTGAGGGAGTGGACACAGTAGAAGAGCAGATAAACATAGCAAAACAGAAAGCCGGTATAGGTCCGGAAGAACAAGCGGATCTGGAACGGTTCCGGGTGGTGCGTCACAAATGAGAAAAGGCAATTACGGAAAAATCACAGCATTGGCTCTCGATCCTATAGAAAAGAAACCGTTGAAGATGTTCTATCCGGGATCTATGATACTTTCTGTAGGCAGTTACGGCTGTAATCTGAGGTGTCCCTGGTGTCAGAACTATAACATTTCTGTGGCCGATGGCAGGAACATACCATGCATAGAGATGACTCCGAAGCAGCTGGCGGAAAAGGCGGCTGAACACAAAGACAGCATTGGGCTGGCTTATACCTACAACGAGCCGCTGGTAGGCTGGGATTTTGTACGTGACACAGGCAGGCTGATCCATGAAAAAAACTTGAAAAATGTTCTGGTGACCAATGGCTGTTTTGGCAATGTTATAATAGATGAGATCCTGCCTTATATGGACGCCATGAACATCGACCTCAAAGGATACAGGGAAGAAATATATAAGGATATCGGCGGCGATCTTGAGACGGTAAAACACTTTATTGAGAGATCTTCAGAAAAATGTCATGTAGAAGTGACGAGCCTGATCGTGCCTGGCGTCAATGATTCGATCGAAGATATGGACAGGGAAGCCCGCTGGATAGCCGGAGTGGATGAAAACATACCCCTTCACGTTTCCAGGTTCTTCCCGGCTTATCATATGATTGATGTTCCGCCGACTGACAGAGAGCTGATCCTGCAGATGGCCGAAACGGCGGGAAAATATTTGAACAGCGTATTCACGGGCAACATGTAGAGAGGGAGCGGATGAGTGCTAATGAAATAATACTGGGCGTCATGGCTGTGTTTGCAGTCATAGGCGGCATAGACCGCATTTTCGGGAGCAGACTGGGATTCGGGAAAAAGTTCGAAGAGGGTTTTATGGCAATGGGACCTCTGGCACTTTCGATGGCGGGAATGCTGGTGCTGGCGCCGGTAATAGCGAAAGTCCTCAGCCCGGTCATCGTGCCGCTATTTCAGGCACAGGGCGCCGATCCGTCTATGTTTGCCGGGATCTTTATGGCTATAGATATGGGAGGAGCGCCCCTGGCAAAGGAAATGTGCCTGAGCACTGATGCTTATCAGCTGGGCGGAATAATCGTCGGATCCATGCTGGGAGCAACTATAGTCTTCACTATCCCGGTCTCCTTCGAGATCGCAGGAAGAGACCGGCAGTATATCGCAAGAGGAATACTGCTGGGGATGATCACTATTCCTATAGGCTGTTTCGCCGGAGGGCTGATCGCAGGGTTTGGTATCAAAATGCTGACACTGAATCTGATCCCGGTGACTGTCATAGCGCTGGCCATCATGCTGGGCATGTGGAAATTCCAGAAAAAGATGATCAAAGGATTCATTATTTTCGGCAGGTTCATCCTGATGCTGTCTACGGCGGGGCTGGCCCTCAGCGTGTTCCAGTCTCTGACCGACATTACTGTGCTCAAGGATCTGGGATCTGTCAGCGACGCCCTGAAGATCGTGGCCAATGTGGCCATAGTTCTGGCGGGAGCTTTTCCCCTTATGCATTTCATTACGAAAGTTTTGAAGCGGCCCATGGGCGCGGCTGCGGGAAAGCTGGGCATGAACGAGACTGCCGCCGCCGGTATCATAATGTCTCTGGCCAACAGTATCCCCATGTTCGAAATGATGAAAGATATGGACAATAGAGGCAAGGTGGTGAACACGGCGTTTGCTGTGTCCGGCGCTTTTGTGCTGGGAGATCATCTGGGTTTCACAGCCGGATACGAGCCGGACATGCTGGTGCCTATGATGATCGGAAAGCTGATCGCAGGCGTGACTGCGGTGATGCTGGCAATAGCTGCGACGAGGAACGACAATGAACAAGACGGTTGAGACATTCGGAAAAATAGTTGAAGACAATATCGATACAAGTCCAGGATTTGCACGTGGACTGCTGAAGGCAGGATTTTCATTTACCGGCCTTCAGTTTAAATACAGACCGAACAAAAAACTGCCGCCTTCTAAACAGTACGCCGCGTCTGTATGCATGGATGCGCTGCTGCAGCCTTTGAAAAAGCCGGAGAAGTCGGCCATAGTGAATATATTCCTGCCCTGCGAGATGCTTCATATCACAGGGACAAAACCGCTGGTTGCCGAGCAGGTGTCCTGCTATACGGCGGGAGCTGCCAGCGAGCAGGGAATGCTGAAGGCATCGGAAGGAGCAGGAGTGCCGCCGACCATGTGCTCTTATCATCGGATATTGACCGGAGCTGCTTTCTCGGGGATCCTGGGAAGACCAAGATTCATAGCAAATACCACAATGGTATGCGATGCCAATATAAATACATTCCGATTTCTGGCAGACCACTATGATGTCCCTCACTTTACTGTGGATACTCCCATGTCTTCTTCACCGGAGGCTGTGCACTATGTTGCAGATCAGCTGCGGCAGCTGAAAAAGGACATGGAAGATGCGACTGAGGTGACGATCAGCGAGGAAGAACTGAAAAAGAGAGTAAAGCTCAGCGAGGAGTCCGTAAAGCTCTACGGTGAGTGTCTTGAAGCAATGAGAAATAAATACGTTTCGACCGATCTGACATCGGAGATGTACAGCATACTCATGGGGCACAGTCTTCTGGGCACCGGACAGGCAAAGACGTTTTACAGAAAGCTACTTGAAGACTGCAGGGAAGCGCCGGCTTACCGGGGAAGGAACAGGATAATGTGGATGCATACGATCCCCAACTGCCAAAACTCCATGTGTGACATTTTCAATTACAGTGAAAAAAATCAAATGCTGGTATCTGATCTGACTACTGATTATTTGGATGCGCCGACAGATGACGATCCATATGTTTCTATGGCAAATCGACTCCAGTTCAATACATTCAACAGCACATTCGAGGTGCGGGGCAGGCGGGCGATACAAACAGCCCGGCAGCTCAATGCCAACGGCATCATCCTTTTCACTCACTGGGGATGCCGGGGCACTGCGGGCGGCGTTCGGATAATGGAGGATATGGCCCGGGAAGAGGGCGTGCCTCTGCTGGTTTTGGACGGCGACGGATGCGACTTGAAGAACATAAATGAGGGACAGATGGTGACCAGAGTGGAAGCTTTTCTGGAAATGCTGGAGGAAACAAAATGATTTATTACGGATGCAAATATTTTCCTGTATTGGCCGCGGAGGCCATGGGCAGCAAATGTGAAATGATAAACAGTGCGGCTGAGGACTTTGATCGTTCCGATGAGATCGCCCATCAGAATCTTTGCGGCTATTCCAAGGCGATGATAGATTTTGTACTGGAAAACAAAGTGAGCGAGCTGGTGCTGACAAACTGCTGCGACTGTATCAGACGGGCATATGACGTGTTGTCTGAGTACGGAAAGATGGATTACCTCTATCTCATAGATCTGCCTCACGACGATACATCCTGTGCCAAAGAATATTTTGCGGGAGAGATACTTAAATTCATAGACTCTTATGAAAAATATAAAGGAGTTGAGTTCGATCTCAATAAGATGGAGATAAACTCAATGGAAGAGCCCTGCGAAGAAGACCATATTCTTTTGACAGGCGCCCGTGTGTCAGAGGAGCTTCTCGGAGAGATCAGGGATATATCCCGTCTTCCTGTAGTCAACAGAACCTGCTCCGGGATGCTCCCCTACGGCGGATGTTTGCCGGAGTTGGAAGGCAGAGAGGATTTTGCCAAGTGGTATGCCGATATACTTCTATCTCAGGACGGCTGTATGCGTATGAACGATATTTCTCTGCGCAGGACCGGTATCAGCGATCCTCGTGTGAAAGGCATCGTGTATCATTCCATAAAGTTCTGCGATTTTTATCCTTACGAATATGCAAAGATAAAGGACGGCACTCATGTGCCTGTGACAAAAATCGAAACAGATTTCACAAAACAGAGTAACGGACAGATCCTGACCAGAGTAGAAGGCTTGATGGAAAGCGTTTCTGACAGTACCGGACAGAAAAGAGAAGTCAATGAAGACGGAAGGTATGTCATCGGCATAGACAGCGGTTCCACATCTACCAATGCAGCTGTTCTGGATATGCATGGGAAGATGGTTGCAGGGGTGATAGTGCCCACCGGTGCGAAGATAACCGGCAGTGCCGGACGTGCAGTCAATGAGGCTATGAAGGAAGCCGGCATTACAGATTCGGAAGTATACAATACTGTTGCCACCGGATACGGAAGGAACGGGATAGTAACAGACGGAGAAACAGTGACGGAGATATCCTGTCATGCAAAGGGAGCTTTTTGGCTGGACAAAAGAACGCGTACGATAATCGATATCGGCGGTCAGGACAACAAGATAATCTCAATCGATGAAAATGGAAATGTACGTAATTTTGTTATGAACGACAAGTGCGCAGCCGGGACCGGAAGGTTCCTGGACAATATGGCGCGGGTCCTTGAAACGGATATCGATGAGATGAGCAGAAAAGGTCTGAAGTGGAAAGAGGATCTGACCATATCCAGCATGTGTACCGTGTTCGCTGAATCTGAAGTGGTTTCTCTCATAGCCGACAACAAGACTGAAAACGATATCATCCACGGTCTGAACAAATCAGTGGCTTCCAAGATCGCATCCCTGGCAAGGCGGATGACTGTCGATGAGCGGGTCATGATCACCGGAGGCGTGGCTCAGAACGCCGGAGTTGTGAAAGCCATCGAAGACCAGCTCCATGTAAAACTGCTGGTACCTGAACAGGCCCAGCTGGCCGGGGCCATCGGGGCTGCGCTGTTTGCTGCGGAGCGAAGGGAGATTTAAAGGGAGTCGATAGAAGGGTGGACGTGATACTCGGCGCACAGATCAGCGTATTCTTCGGCTGCCTTTTTGCTTTGAGCGGACCCACGGTCTCGCGTCTTCACCGCTTTTATCATAATATTTCGGGCTGTATGCTCAAGACTTGTGAATTCTATCATTGCAACATCGTATCCTGCGGATTCAAGTTTCAGACCCCGCAGACCATCCGTCAGTATTTCCGTAAATCTGTCCTTGATGATACCGTGTTTCAGCATGGGGTCCATGACAGGATCTGTTATCTGATCGAAAAGTTCGTGCTGACAGCAGGGTACGGACAGGATGACCTTTGTGTTCCAGCTGACTGCGTTGATCAGGGCGTAGTCGGTGGCGATATCGCAGGCATGGAGGGTGACTACCATGTCGGCGCCGGTTCCTCGCAGCTCATAATCTGCGATGTCTCCCATCTGAAAGCTCAGTTCGTCGTATCCCAGATCGGCTGCAACGCCGCTGCAGAAATCTATTACGTCCTGTTTCAGATCCAGCCCTATGATCTCCACATTATGTTTTTTGATGATATGCAGATAGTGGTACAGGGCAAATGTAAGATATGCTTTGCCGCATCCAAAATCGATGATCTTGATTTTTTCATCGTTCTGCGGCAGATATCTATAAACATCATGAATGATCTCAAGATACCGGTTTATCTGTCTGAATTTGCTGTAGTGGTTTTGAAAAACTCTGCCGCTCGGGTCCATGACGCCCAGACGTATGAGAAAATCGCATGGCTTTCCGTCGGGAATAAGGTATTTCTTTTGCCTGTTGTGAGAAAGCTCATCCCGGCAGCGATCGGCTCTTCGCCGTTTGATCCTGGGATATTCCGGCTTTTTAGCCAGTATCTGAACATCCTCCGTAGTTGTGAAAATGTCCATCTGTTTGAAATCTCGGCACATATATCTGTATACAAAATCTGCGGCTTCCTCAGGGGACAGATTATCATGGGTCACTTTCTTCTCAAAGTGATATTCGCACTGATAAGCCGTTTTTTCGTGGAGCAGTATAGGTCGCAGGCTGATCTTTTTATATTCAAGAGACTTTCTGCGGGGGCTGCTCATGACGAGACGTACTATATTTTCTTTTTCAAACAATTCCTGTATCGTTTCAAATAAAATATTATTCATAGAATCATTGTAATACACAGCATTGTCATTGACAAGGTCAGTCGTTTCCTTTTTCGTATATAAAGTCGAACAGAGTCTGATACATATGTTCAGGATCTATGGGTTTTGCAAGGTGGGCGTTCATGCCGGCAGCTCTGGATTTCTGCACGTCATCTTCAAAGGCGTTGGCAGTCATGGCAATGATAGGAATAGCCTCTGCATCTGATTTGCTCAAATGACGTATGGCTTTTGCAGCCTGCAGCCCATCCATGTGCGGCATGCGGATATCCATCAGTATAGCGTCATAATATCCGGAAGGATTTGTGGTGAACATTTCAAGTGCGCGAAGACCGTTCTCGGCGTGTTCCACGGCAAATCCTTTTCGCTCGAGGAGCCTAACTGCCACTTCTGTATTCAAAGGGTGATCTTCTGCCAGAAGTATACGTTTGTTTTCGAATCTGAAATCCTGTTTGATTATGGTGGACTCTTCGATCTGTTTGCCGAGAGCTTTTTCAAAAGTGGATATCAGTGAAGATTTGAACATAGGCTTGCTCATAAGAAGATTGACTCCCGCCAGTTTGGCTTCCTGTTCTATTGCTGCCCAGTCATATGCTGTCATTATTATTATGGTAACGTCCGGACCTACGATTTTTCGGATCTGTCTGGCAGTTTCTATGCCGTCCATTTCCGGCATTTTCCAGTCTATCAGGATCATGTCATAGTACTTTTTTTCAGCCCATTTTTCTTTTACCGTACTGACTGCTTTTCTCCCGCTGTCGACCCACTGGGCTGATATGCCGATCTCATTCAAAGTGATGATGGCCTGCTCGCAGACAGTAACATCATCATCGACTACCAGTGTTTTCAGCTGTGAAAAATTATAATTAGGCTTGTTGATATAACGTGTTTTGGATTCTTCGGTGATGCCCAGATCCACATCTATGACAAATTCACTGCCGGCACCGATAATGCTGCGTACTTGAATATTACCGTTCATCATATCGACCAGATTCTTGCAGATGGCAAGACCAAGGCCTGTGCCGCCGTACATTGTTGTATTGCCGGAGTGTTCCTGTGAAAAAGGTTCAAACAGATGGGGAATGAATTTCTCGGAGATGCCGCAGCCGGTATCGTTTACGGTAAAGCGTATCGTAGCGCCGGTTTTGTTTTTTTTGATCTGACGAGCATCAAAAGATACTTTTCCGCCGCGCGGCGTGAATTTGACGGCATTTGACAGTACATTTACCAATACCTGCTGGAGCTTCATGGCATCGCCGATATAGTAGTCTTCAAGATTTGCATCAACAATGTTTTCATAGTCTATATCTTTAGAATTCGCCTGATTATAACATATGGTGTTGATTCCGTTTAAGAATTCTTCAAATGGGATCTTTTCCGACTTCAGCAGGACCTTTCCGCTTTCGATACGGCTCATATCCAGGATATCGTTTATCAGAGAGAGGAGAAAACGGGAAGATATTCCTATCTTGCTGATGCAGTCGGCAACCTGTGCATCATCGCCGACAGACTGCGCTGCAATGGCAGTCATGCCAATGATTGCATTCATCGGAGTCCTTATCTCATGGCTCATACGTGAAAGGAAATCACTTTTTGCGCTGTTGGCCTGCTGAGCGGCAAGAAGGGCAGTTTCCAGTGTGCTTTGCTGCTGTTTTTGCCGATCCAGCAGTATTGTTACATCAGTCCTGGTCAGAACTATCTGTTCGCTGTCTTTATCTAAATAGGCATACTGTATCTGTTTTTGGCGTACATTGCCGTCCTCATCAAACACAGAATAGACTGTGGAATAGACCTGACGGTTCTCAAGGTTTTTACGGATGCCATCCGGCAGCATATCAGAAATGGCTCGTTCGCGGTCTTCGGGGCTGACAAGAGTGCTGTTCACATCGTAGACTGAAGCAGTATAGTCATCTGTCTGTGCAGGCAGCAGTTTCTTAACATCTTCTCCGCCCTTGTACAGCTGATAACGATCGTTTTGAAGATTGATATATGCTATATAGTCATACTCGAGAGCTGTAACTGTTTCGATGATCCCATCTTTGATCCTCTGATCATTGATATCGTAAGTATAAAGGAAGGACATCACATCATCAGTTTCAGGGTCGCTGTATAGTTTGAATGTGGTGCTGACCCATATCATGGTGCCGTTGATGTCTTTGCGGCGGTATTCTATCGTATGCTGGGTCTCGCCTTTGGAAAAAGCTTTCAGAAGGTGTTTTCTGTTGAGAACGGCATGGATGTTATTACGTTCTTCTTTCGTGAATCCGGACGCTGCCAGCAAGTCGATACTGGTGTCATAGGGCATGCCTTCTGAAGTGACGCGGATATTTTTGTCTGCAATGTAACTTTCGACAATATTGTTTGTAATGTTGGAACGAGCCTTGACCAGAAGATCCATACTCTGAGTTGCCTCGATATATGCAACCTCTTCGCGGAATCTATGTTCCATTTGTTTTGCTTCGTTGATATCAACATTGCATCCGACTGCACTAACAGGTTTTCCCTCTGCAAAAATAGTTGTATAAGTACACCTTTGCCACGTAGCGTCCCCGTTGGAATCGACAAAGCAAATATTGGCGCTGACGTTTTTTTCGCCTTGGATCACAGCTTCGTGGAGCTTCCGATAGTTTTCAACACTGTCAGGATGTATCCATCCGTCTGCAATTACGCTTTCCGGGGCATTTTCAACTACCGTAGGGAGGTCAAGAGCTCTGACGGAATCGTACTGTTGTATGAATCTGCGGCTTGAAATATCGAATTCCCAGATATACAGACTGGAATTTCGAAGAGATATCTCCAGTTTTTTCCTTTCCACCTTCTGCTGATCAGTAATATCAGTAAGCTGACAGCCGCAATAGCCGTACTCGAACTGATAACACTGGATGCATATGTGTTTGTCTGTTACCGGATTGAAATCGAAAAAAATATCAGGATCGCCTTCAAAAGCCGTTTTTGCATATCGTGACATCCATTTATTATCTATATTCTTTGAAAGCGAATGAAATCTCTTTCCGACCAGACGATCGAGATCGATCCCCTCCAGTTCAGCAAGCGATCGGTTTGCATATTCGAATACGATATCTTCAGTCCTGCCGTCTTCGTTAGTAAGCAGCTTTAATACGCAAAAAGCAAAAGGACTTGCATCATATATTTCTTTGATTGCATCTATTTTATGATACATAATATGATTCTCCCTTCCCCGTTATTGATATGAATTATATTATATACCATTTTGCTGCAATACAAAAGTACTTAATCTCTTGACGATTGTGTCAAGTTACAGTGGGAAAAGAGCAAACACCTTTTTTGATAAGTTTTCTTTGATCAGATACCCCTGAACGATTTTATCGTCTTCAACGAGCCGCACAGCTGTCCACGATTTATCCATGGAAG
>JAYFPY010000051.1:0-39601 GCA_034927505.1 Eubacteriaceae bacterium | reverse complement strand
TTAGATCTTCAAATGTATATCCGTACCATTTGCCGTTGGTCGGGGTTTCATTGTAGTGGTACTGAAGCAGTTCTGAGACTGTCACCAGTTGATAGCCCTGATCCTGCAGATAAGGGACGATGGTTTTTGTGGCGTCGACAGATGACTGATATATGCTGTGCATCAGTACGACTGCACCGTCCAGATTTTTGATGCTCTTGACCTGGCTGATGACCGAACTCGCATTTTTCGTTTTCCAGTCCAGGGTATCTACATCCCAATTGATCGTGGGAAGATCGAATATCTTGGCGATCTTTGTGCTGCCGTTGCCGTAAGGCGGTCTGAACACTGTAGGATCCTGACCGGAGGCCTTCTTGATGGCATCCTTTGCTTTTTTGGATTCCTTGGCGATCTGGGAATCCGTCATGGTCTGCAGGTTCGGGTGGCTGTATGAGTGGGTCCCGACCTGGCAGCCGATCTCAAGTTCTCGTTTCAGTATGTCCGAAGATCCGGAGACATTGTCCACATTCTGGCCCAGTTCGAAGAACGTACAGACCGCGCCGTTTTTTTCATATATATCCAGAAGCTGTGGAGTTGTCTTGGCATCAGGTCCGTCATCGTAGGTGATGGCCACCATCGGTTTGTTTGGATCGACCACTCTTTCGCCGATGTCATCGCGCATATAGCTCTTCATATCGTCATATGATATCTCTACACTGACTACACCTTCGGAACTGTTTGTAACGGTACCTGCATCAAAGAAGAATTTGAAGCCGTCGTCGGTCATTATGTATTTCGAATAATTTTCGGGATCTGCAGACAGAGCGCTTGTTTTGACATCGTCGTATTTGTCGCTGAGTTCCGATTTGACTTTTTTTGAAATGGCAGTCAGATAATTTCCGGTAAAAATCTGATAATCGGAAAGCACAGTGCCGGTCTTTGTGGCAAAGTTGAATGTATACACCTTATCCACAGGCACGCTGGTCTTGTCATCTGATTCTAAACGCTGTTTTTCATGTATTGCAACGCTTACCGCTTTTTCGGGAGTATCGTAAGATTCGTATCCGATCATAAGAGCAGCCTTTTCATCTGCGGGGAGTCCGCTGTACGTAGAATTGAAATTCTTTTTGCTGCCCTCGATGACCTTGCTGATAGAAGAGTTCTCATTGTCGTCACTCATCTTCGGATATTCGACTGCAGTGGAAAGGGGCTCGCCGTATGAGAATTTTGTTGAAGCTGTCCCCGCCTGCTGTTTTCCGTTTATATCGCTGTAGTAATTCTTTGCATATTTTTCAAAGCTGCCTTCATTGTGATAACCGTCCCGCCCCATAACAGTTTTGACCACCAGAAAAGCAATCACAGCAACAACTATGATCACGATCAGGGCAATTATCCAGCCGGATCTTTTTTCTTTTTTTATTCGATATCTTGACATTTTGAATACACCTTTCCGCATTTCTATTTACGTATATCATTATAGCATATACCCGATTGCAAGAAAAGATAACCAACGGCATGTGACAGTTTTGAAATATACATTTTTGATATATGCCTTCCGATATGTTAATATGTAAGCAGAAAGAAGGGGGATTTGGATTATTATGAATAAGAAAGTAATTTGTTTTATTACAATCATATGTTTGATGGTCGGTCTGGCGCCGGCTTCTATTTTTGCAGACGAGGCGCGTGCCGGTGAAGAAACGGTGATCAGTGCCTTTGACAGCATAGACGATCCTTTCGTCGAACAAAATTTCAAAGCCGGGATCACGGAAGACGACATTTCAAAGCCCGACACTCTTACAGGAAAAGATGATCAGGGTAAGGGTGTCAGTATTTCGGGCGTTGTATGGAAATGCAGTGATTTTAATGGTATGAAAGCGGGAAAATATATTTTTGCTCCGCAGATGCCTAAAGGCTATTCTGCTGCAGATGGAGTAGTGCCGCCGACAATAAAAGTAACCATCGAAAAAAATGCAACGACCGTCAGCGGCCTTAGTACTTTGATAAAAAAGAAAGCCGGATCTGCGCTTTCTGATAAAATATCAGTAATGCCGGCTTACGGAAGAACGGTCTATCTGCAAAGATATTACAGCGGCAAATGGCATACGAAAAAAATATATACTGCATCAAATACAGATCAGGCGGCTATGACTCTGTCTTATCCAAAAGAATGGTATTCAAGATATTCGACAAAATGGAGGGTATACATACCGGAAACCGACAATGCCGAGGAAGCGGCCATAAATATCAGTATAAAGGCAAAGAGCGTGTATCAGACGCCGGGCAGGTATTTGAAGATCAAGGACGTGATCCCTGTTCGAAAATCAGGGTATTCTTTGAAGACCGGCATGAGCGGCATGAAGGTTTATAAAGTACAGAAAAAACTCAAATGCTATTACGGACGCGCAAAATATACATCATCGACAAAAGCTGCAGTCAAACGTTTTCAGAAGAAAAATAAACTGAAGGCAACAGGCAGAGTAGACAAAGCCACATGGCTGAAGATGGGTTTCAGCGAGAACAACTGGTACTATATGGACTCATATGTGACGCCTAAAAGGGTGTCTCTTGCAAGCTCAAAGAAAGCTCATGTAAACGCAATGGTGGCAACGGCAAAGAAATATGTAGGTACAAAGTATGTATGGTGTGCGGCTGCAAGACCGAAACAGGGTGTGGACTGTGCCGGATTGGTGATACAGTGCATGTATTCGGCAGGGATAGACCCATTGCCTCAGGGAAGTCATGTGTATGCTTACAGCAAGAATGAATATACGGCAAGACTGCTCTGGAAGAACAAAAAAATAAAGCATGTGAAATTTTCTCAACGCAAAAAAGGCGATATCATCGTGTACCATAGCGGCGGCTTTGTGAATCATGTATCGCTGTATATTGGCGGAGGCAGACAGATCGAGGCTCTGCCGGGGAAAGTCATATACAGCCACATCAGGGGAAACGTAAAGGGCGTTCTCAGACCGGTGATATGATTTTGCCTTTTCAACCCAATTGGAGTATAATAAAATAAGTATTACGTCAGGAGGATATGACCAAATGGACAGTCACAGTACAGGGGCGATAGTCGCCATTATCCTGCTTGTGATCATGTCGGGGTATTTTTCAGCTACAGAAACAGCTTTTACCTCGGTGAACCGAATAAAAATAAAAAATATGGCCGGCGATGGAAACAAGCGGGCCGAGAGAGTTTTACGGTTATCTGATAACTACGACAAACTGCTGTCGACGATTTTGATTGGCAACAATGTCGTCAATATTGCTATGACAGCAGTTGCAACCATGCTGTTCATAGATCTTTACGGAGACATGGGCGCTACGATTTCTACTATCGTTATTACCATTGTCGTTTTGATTTTTGGAGAGATCACGCCGAAAAGCCTGGCGAAAGAGTCGCCGGAGGGCTTTTCTATGTTTTCATCCGGGATCATAAACGCTTTTCTCATAATACTGACCCCGGTGAATTTCCTTTTTTCCGGATGGAAAAAACTGATTTTAAAGATCCTGAAGGTAAACAATGAACAGAACATAACAGAAGAGGAACTGAAGACCATAGTCGAGGAAGCGGAAACCGAAGGCAGCATAGAATCAGATCAGAAGGAGCTGATACAGAATGCTATCGAATTCAATGATCTGACAGCTGAAGAGGTGATGACTCCAAGACCGGACATAGAGGCGATAGATCTTGACTGCACCGAAGAAGAGGTGGCAAAGCTGTTCAAAAAAACCGGATATTCCAGACTGCCGGTATATGAAGACGACCTGGACAAGATACTGGGAGTGCTGAATCAAAAGGATTTCCACAACTATATATACGGAAACGGAAAGACCATATCGGATTTTGTAAAGCCTGTTGTGTTCGTTGCGGAATCCATAAAAATATCCGTACTTCTGAAAAAGATGCAGACTTTGAAAACACATATAGCAATAATAGTAGATGAATACGGCGGGACCCAGGGCCTTGTTACCATGGAAGATATAATAGAGGAACTGGTAGGCGAAATATACGATGAGCATGATGTGATCATGAGCCAGGAGGTCACAGAACTGCAGAACGGCAGCTTTCGGGTGATGTGCAATGCCTCACTGGCAAAGGTACTGGATTTCTTCGGCATGTCGGACGATGATATAGATGCGAATACAGTAAACGGCTGGGTAGTGATATGTCTTGACAAACTGCCTGAAAAGGGGGATACTTTCCAGTACGTGAGGGGAAACAGGAAACTGAATGGAAGAGTTACCAAGGCTTCGGCCAGGAAGGCTCTGGAAATAAATGTGGTGGTGGAAGAACTGCCTGATAACACAGAAACCGAACAGAAGAAGGGAGA
Source organism: Eubacteriaceae bacterium (assembly GCA_034927505.1). Taxonomy (GTDB): domain Bacteria; phylum Bacillota; class Clostridia; order Peptostreptococcales; family Anaerovoracaceae; genus RUG100. The sequence continues at coordinate 35,285 of JAYFPY010000051.1, read as the reverse complement.
ATCTTAAAATGGGTTTAATGGAAAAGATCTTTGGAGATCTTAACGTAAAAGAAGTAAAAAAGATATCGAAGATCGTTGATAAAATTGAAGCTTACGATGAAACGATGCAGGGACTCAGTGATAAGGAACTGAAGGCGAAGACGCCGTATTTCAAGGAAAAGCTGGCGGCGGGCGAGACTCTTGACGATATACTTCCGGAGGCTTTTGCAGTCTGCAGGGAAGCAGCGTGGAGATCCCTTGGGATGAAACCTTTCCGAGTACAGCTGATCGGCGGCGTTGCGCTGCATCAGGGCAGGATATCCGAGATGAAAACCGGTGAAGGAAAAACCCTGGTGGCGACCCTTCCGGTATACCTGAACGCCTTGGAAGGCAAGGGAGTACATGTCATAACGGTCAACGACTACCTGGCAAAGCGAGACGCAGAATGGATGGGAAAATGCTATACATTCCTGGGACTTACAATAGGCTGCGTCATTCACGGCATCGATGAAGAGGAAAGAAAAGCGGCTTACAACGCTGACATAACATATGGGACAAACAACGAATATGGTTTTGACTATCTGAGAGATAATATGGTCATATATAAAGAAGATATGATGCAGAGAGAGCTGAACTACGCCATTGTCGATGAGGTGGACTCTATACTGATAGATGAAGCCAGGACCCCGCTGATCATTTCGGGCCAGGGAGACGAATCTACGGAACTTTACTCCACGGCAGACCGATTCGCAAAAGGACTGAAAGACGTAGAAGATTACAAGATAGAGGAGAAAGATAAACAGATATCTTTGACGGAAGTCGGCGTGAAAAAATGTGAGACTTTCTTCAAAATAGATAACTTTTCGGATCCGGAGCACATGGAGATAAACCACCATGTGATGCAGGCTTTGAAAGCCAGATTCATCATGTCCAGAGATGTGGACTATATCGTAAAAGACGGCGAAGTCGTGATCGTAGATGAATTTACAGGGCGACTGATGTTTGGACGACGATACAGCGACGGACTTCATCAGGCCATAGAGGCAAAAGAGCATGTACATGTTAATTCGGAATCGAAGACGCTGGCCACCATTACACTGCAGAACTACTTCAGGATGTATCAGAAACTGGCGGGCATGACAGGTACTGCAAAGACAGAGGAATCTGAATTCAGAGACATATATAATATGGACGTTGTAGTAGTGCCTACAAATAAAGAAATAATACGAGAAGACTATCAGGATGCTATATTTGCAACTGAAAAGGGGAAATATAAAGCCATCGTAGACAGAGTGATCAATGCCCACGAGCAGGGGACGCCTGTTCTGGTAGGTACGATCTCAGTTGAGAAATCAGAAATAATAGCGGATCTTTTAAGGAAGAGAGGCATAAAACACTTTAACGTGCTGAATGCCAAATTCCATGAGAAGGAAGCTGCAATAATCGCCGAGGCCGGAAGAGAAGGTGCTATTACAATAGCAACCAACATGGCAGGTCGAGGTACAGATATCATCCTGGGAGGCAACCCGGAATTCGAAGCAAGAAAGGATATGGCAAAAGACGGATATGACGAAGAGACCATCGCTTATGCTGCGACAGTCATACCTACTGACGATCAGAAGATACTGGATGCCAGAAAATATTTCAAGGAGCTTCATGACAAATACAAAAAGGAAAGAGAAGACGAGCAGCAGCGCGTCATAGACGCCGGCGGGCTGTGCATCATAGGCACCGAGAGGCATGAGTCGAGACGAATAGACAACCAGCTGCGTGGTCGATCCGGAAGACAGGGAGACCCGGGCAGCACTCAGTTCTGCATATCTTTGGAGGACGATCTGATGAGACTCTTCGGAGGAGAACGTATGAAGGGGATCGTAGACAGACTGGGAGTCGAGGAAGATGAAGCCATCGAATCGGGAATGATAACAAAGTCTATTGAAAACGCACAGAAAAAAGTTGAAGGCAGAAACTTCTCGATACGAAAATATGTACTCCAGTACGATAATGTAATGAACAAACAGCGTGAGATAATATATGCTGAAAGAAGGAAGGTGCTCTTCGGAGAGGACCTGAAAGAGTATATACTGCACATGGCGGATGAGTTGATCGAAGCCATCGTGGGACCTATCGTTGTTGAATCCAAGTATCCGGAAGAATGGGATTATGAGACTCTCAACAAAAAACTGAAAGGCATCTGCGACAGATTCGAGGGTATCAGCTATACAGAAGATGAAATGCACGATCTGAATGAAGAATGGCTTCATGAAGATATAAGAGACATCTTCAAAAAACTATATGATGACAAAGAAGCTGAGATCGGCACAGAGAGGATGCGTGAACTGGAAAGAATGATACTCATCCGAGTTGTGGACAACAAGTGGATGGATCATATTGACGCCATGGATCAGCTGAAGGAAGGTATCGGACTGCGAGGCCTGGGAGGGCAGGACCCTGCCGGAGCTTATGCGGAAGAAGGCTTCAACATGTTCGAGGAAATGATAAACAGCATCAAGGAAGAAACAGTGATGTTCTGCTACAACGTTACTGTGCAGACCCATACAGAAAGGAAGCAGGTCATCGGACACGGCGAAGGCCGAAAAGACGAGTACAGCGATGATGAAGCCATGATGATGGCTGAAGGTGCTCCCGATGAGCAGGATATACCGGAGAGAGAAAACAAACCGGAGACAGTAAGAAGGGATCATCCGAAAATAGGAAGGAACGATCCGTGTCCGTGCGGCAGCGGCAAGAAATACAAGCACTGCTGCGGCAAAGATCTTTAAGAAGATCAGTTTAAGAAGACAAGGAGAAAAGAAGTGATCGATATAGAAGAAATAAAGGGCAGTATGCCTGAGCTGCAGAGCAGTCTCAAAGAGGTAGGTGAGTCCCTTTGACCCGGCGGGTCTTGAGGGAAAACTTACAGAGCTGAATAAAAAAGCAGAAGAGCCGGGATTCTGGGACGATCAGGAAAAGGCTCAGAAAATATTGAAAGAGAAAAAGAGAATCGAAGACAAATTGAATGAATATCACGGTCTGGAAGGGCAGCTGTCCGATATCGAAGTACTGCTGGAAATGGCTGCAGAAGCCGGCGACGGTTCGGTGGACGAAGACCTGGACGGAGCTTATCGGGAGTACCTTGCGGCGGCCGATGATTTTCGCATCAAGACATTGCTTTCCGGAGAGTACGACAGCAGCAACGCCATCGTTTCTCTTCATGGAGGCAGCGGCGGCACCGACGCCAAGGACTGGGCCGAGATGCTGTACCGGATGTACGTCAGATGGGCGGAACGGAAGGGATACAAAGTCAAAGTCATGGATTATCAGGACGATGACGAAGGAGGCATCAGCAGCGCCACTGTTTTGGTGGAAGGAGAAAATGCTTACGGCTATTTGAAGAATGAAAAAGGTGTTCACCGGCTAGTCAGGATATCGCCTTTCGATTCTTCGGGCAGAAGGCATACATCGTTTGCTTCGGTGGATGTGACTCCTGAACTGGACGACGACATCGAAGTAGATATAGATCCGGACGATCTGCGTATCGATACATTCAGATCCAGCGGAGCCGGCGGGCAGCATGTCAACAAGACTGACTCTGCCATAAGGATAACTCATCTGCCGACTAATATTGTGGTGTCGTGTCAAAACGAAAGATCGCAGCATCAGAACAAGGAAACGGCCATGAAGCTGCTGAAGAGTAGACTGATGGAACTGAAGGAGCAGGAGCACAAGGAAAATCTGAAGGAGCTGAAGGGAGACTACAGCCAGATAACCTGGGGAAGCCAGATCAGATCTTACGTGTTCCATCCATATACGATGGTAAAGGATCACAGGACAAATGCCGAAGTCGGAAATGTACAGGCGGTAATGGACGGCGATCTGGATTACTTCATAAATGAAAAATTAAAGCAGAAGGACTGATCAAATATGAATATAACAGAAAAAATCGCAGCAGATCTGCATCTTCAAAAAGAGATGGTGGAAAAGACTGTCAGCCTTATCGATGACGGGAACACCATCCCTTTTATTGCCAGGTACAGAAAAGAAGTCACCGGAGGGATGTCAGATGTGGAACTGAGAGACCTGGGAGAAAAGCTGACTTATCTTCGCAGTCTGGAAGAGCGAAAAGAAGAAGTGCTGCGCCTGATAGAAGAACAGGGGAAACTGACAGCAGAACTGAAGCAGGACATCGTTTCAGCTGAGGTGCTGCAGAGGGTAGAGGACCTGTACAAACCATACAAGCAGAAAAAAACTACCAGAGCAGCCAAGGCGAGAGAAAAAGGACTGGGACCTCTTGCGGATATGATCATGGAGCAGAAAGAAGAAAGCGGTCTGCCTGAGGAGTATGCAAAGGGATTTATCAGTGAAAACGTAGAAGATGAAACTGCCGCGCTGGAAGGCGCATGCGATATCATTGCCGAGAACATTGCCGATGATACCGAACTGACACAGATGGCCAGAGAAAAAACACTGGCATCGGGGATCATTGTATCAGAAGCAGCCGATCCGGAAGAAAAGACAGTGTACGAGCAGTACTATGAATATAGTGAAAAAATCAGCAAGATACCGAATCATCGGGTGCTGGCAATAAATCGTGGAGAAAATGAAAAGAAACTGAAGGTCAAGGTGGATGCGCCGGACGATATCATCAAAGATGAGATATCAAAGGCTGTGATCATCAATGACAGATCGGTTTTCAAACCGTTGCTGGGATCCACTATAGAAGATTCATACAAGAGACTGACAGCGCCTTCTCTGCAGAGGGAAATGCGCAGTATGCTCACGGAGAGGGCCGAAGCCGAAGCGGTGAAGATCTTCGGAAAGAACACGGAGAGCCTTCTCATGGTGCCGCCGGTAAAAGGAACAAGGATAATCAGTATCGACCCGGGCTACAGAACGGGATGCAAGGTCGCCGTGCTGAATGAGACGGGAAAGCTGCTGGCTTATACCACGGTCTATCCGACTCAGCCCAGAAGAGATGTAAAAGGAACGGAAGCCACTCTGAAAAAGCTGGCGGACAAATACAAAATAAATACTATAGTAATAGGGAACGGGACCGGAGGCCGAGAAACTGAAGAAATCGTTGCCGGCTTTATCAAAAAGACCGGGATGGATATCAAATATACCATCGTAAACGAAGCCGGGGCGTCGGTGTATTCTGCCAGCAAACTTGCTGCCGAAGAATATCCGGATCTGGATGTGACTACAAGAGGCGCCATGTCTCTGGGAAGACGTCTCCAGGATCCGCTGGCCGAACTGGTAAAGGTGCCGATCAAAAGCATAGGCGTGGGTCAGTATCAACATGACATAAATCAGAAACTGCTGGAAGGCGAGCTGGACAATGTGGTGGAGAACTGTGTGAACAGAGTCGGCGTAGACCTGAATACAGCCAGTCCTTCTCTGCTGTCGCATATTGCCGGGATCAACGGAGCCATAGCCAAAAACATCGTAGAATTCCGTGAGAAAAACGGCCGGTTCACCAGCCGGACAGAGCTGAAGAAAGTTGCCAGACTGGGTCCGAAAGCTTACGATCAGTGCGCAGGATTTATGAGGATATCAGAGGGGAAAGATCCTCTTGACGGGACCAGCGTACATCCGGAATCATACAAAGCCGCAAGGGCGCTGCTGGACAAACTGGATATAGACAGGGATTCTATCGGCAACGCCGGCGATATCGAGGAACGTATATGCCGGATGTATGCTCCGGAAAACAAAAAGGAAGTTCCAAAAAAGAGAGTCAAAGGGCTGGATGCGCTGAAAGAACTGAACCAAAAACCGGATGATCCGAAGAAGGATCTGAAAAAAGCAGTTGAAAAACTGGCTGCCGATCTTGATATCGGCGTTCCTACTCTGCGTGACATTGTTGATGAAATAAAAAAACCGGGACGAGACCCCAGAGAAGATGCTCCCGGAGTCGTATTCAGGAACGATGTAAAGTCCATAGACGATATGGAACCGGGCATGGAAATGACCGGCACTGTCAGGAATGTGGTCGATTTCGGAGCTTTTGTGGATGTGGGAGTAAAGAACGACGGACTGGTGCATATATCGCAGCTGTCGGACAAATATGTGTCGCATCCCATGGATGTAGTATCTGTGGGAGATACTGTAAATGTAAGGATAATAGATATCGACAGGGAAAAGGGAAAGATATCTTTGACAATGAAAAAGAAGTAAGGATTGTATACCGTGATGTATACAGTATTAATACTCATATTTCATTGAAATTGTCAGTTTATTGTGTTAATATCTTAACGGTGTCGAAATTAATCGGCACTTGCAGTTGATGAAAAAAAGGAGAAATCGAGATGTTGCTGGATACATTAGTAAATTTCGCAAAAGACATGGGGATCGTGCATATGGATTTCAGATCGGCTATAATGATCTGCGTTTCCATCCTGTTCCTGTATCTTGCGATCAACAGGGGATTCGAACCTCTGCTGCTTGTTCCTATTGGATTCGGTATGTTGCTTTCCAACTTGCCGATAACCGGTATATTTACAGCTCACGTGGCCGCAGGCACAGATCTGGCGGATTGGGGGATCCTGAGTATATTCTACTACTTGAAACCTCTGTTGCCGTCGCTGATATTTATGGGTGTAGGGTCGATGACAGACTTTGGTCCGCTCATTGCCAATCCGAAATCGCTGGTAATGGGTGCAGCGGCGCAGTTGGGAATATTTTTCGCATTCTTCATGGCAATAATTCTCGGATTTAGCGCACAGGGTGCGGCTTCCATCGGGATCATCGGAGGTGCGGACGGACCTACGGCGATATATCTGACGCAGAAACTGGCGCCGGAACTGCTGGGTGCGGTAGCTGTCGCGGCATATTCATATATGGCGCTGGTTCCGGTAATACAGCCGCCTATAATGAAGGCGCTGACCACTAAGAAGGAAAGAGTCATAAAGATGGAACAGCTTCGTCCTGTTTCACAGAGAGAAAAGATCCTCTTTCCTATCATGGTAACTATCGTAGTAGTACTGCTGCTTCCTGCAGCTGCTCCTCTGATCGGTATGCTGATGCTGGGCAACCTGTTCAAAGAATCGGGAAGAACTCTCAGACTGTCTGATACAGTTGCGAATTCTCTGATCAATATAGTTACGATCCTGCTGGGGCTTGCAGTTGGAGCTTCGGCACAGGGACCTACGTTCCTGGTAATGGATACAATAAAGATCGTTATACTGGGCGTGCTTGCGTTTGCAGTAGGCACAGCAGGCGGCGTCCTCATTGGAAAACTGATGAATGCTCTGACCGGCGGAAAGATCAATCCGCTGATAGGTTCGGCGGGCGTATCCGCAGTGCCTATGGCAGCAAGAGTATCGCAGAAAGTGGGACAGGCTGAGAATCCATCAAACTTCCTGCTGATGCATGCGATGGGACCTAACGTGGCAGGAGTTATAGGATCGGCAGTAGCCGCATCGGTAATGTTGTCAATGTTCGGATGATCGGGTAGTTATTTTCAGAGGGCAGTTTTACTGCTCTCTGTTTTTATATGCGGTTTTGCTGAAGATAATGTAAATGGTCCGCAAATATGTTATCATAATAGACAGAAGAATCGGGAAACCATACGCAAGGAGGTAACGGAATGGATAATAAAAAACTGACCAATGAGGTAGGGGCACCGGTCGAAAACAATGAACACAGCATTACGGCGGGGCCAAGAGGACCGGTAATGATGCAGGACGTGTGGCTTTTGGAAAAACTGGCCCATTTTGACAGGGAAGTGATCCCGGAAAGAAGGATGCATGCCAAGGGCTGGGGAGCTTACGGAACATTCACGGTAACACACGATATCACTAAATACACAAAGGCGGATCTGTTTTCGAAAATCGGGAAGAAGACCGATCTGTTCATAAGATTCTCAACGGTTGCGGGAGAACGGGGCGCAGCCGATGCAGAAAGAGATATTAGAGGCGTAGCGTGTAAATTCTACACCGAAGAAGGAAACTGGGACATGGTGGGAAACAATACGCCTACATTCTTCGTGAGAGATGTTCACAACTTTCCGGATCTGAACCGGGCAGTAAAAAGAGACCCGAGGACGGGAATGCGTTCGGCTCAGAACAACTGGGATTTCTGGACACTGCTGCCGGAAACATTCCATCAGAGGACTATTGTAATGTCTGACAGAGGTATACCTGACGGGTTCAGACATATGCATTTCTTCGGTGAGCACACATACTCGATGTATAATGATAAGAACGAAAGGATCTGGGTAAAATTCCATTTCCTCACTCAGCAGGGAATAAAGAACCTGACCGACGAGGAAGCTGCGAAGATATGCGCGGAAGACAGAGAGAGTTCCGGCAGAGATCTGTTCATGGCCATTGAAAAGGGAGACTATCCAAAATGGACCATGTATATACAGGTAATGACTGAGGAGCAGGCAAAAAAACATTATGAAAATCCTTTCGACATTACAAAGATCTGGAAACATAAAGAATTTCCTCTGATCGAAGTGGGTGAAGTGGAATTGAACAGATGGCCGGAAAACTACTATGCAGAAGTGGAACAGGCGGCATTCACGCCGGCCCATGTGGTACCGGGCATTGGCTTTTCGCCGGACAAATTTCTTCAGGGCAGACTGTTTGTTTACGGAGACGCACAGCGATACAGGCTGGGAGTAAATCACAATATGATCCCGGTAAACCAGGCCAAGAATGCAAAAGTTGCAGATTACCACAGAGACGGTGCAATGAGAACTGACGACAACTACGGGGATGCACCGGCTTACACCCCGAACTCTCCCGGATACTGGACAGCTCAGCCTGAGGTAATGGAGCCGCCTCTGGATATAGAAGGCGCAATGTGGAGATACGATCCCGGCGACGATCCCACAGATGACAATTTCAGAGCAGGCGGCGACCTGTACAGAGTCATGACGGAAGACAAGAAAAAACTGCTAATAGAAAACACTGCAAGGAACATAGGACCGTGCTGCGACAATATCAAATACAGACACGCAGTACATTGTTTCTGGGCTGATGAGGACTACGGCAAAAGGATCACAGCAGCCATGGGCCTTGATATAGCCAAAGTGAAGAAACTGGCAGAAGGCGACCATGCTGCTCTCATAAAAGCTACGGCTGATATAGAGGGATGATGTAGAGGCCATAAGATCCGAAGAATGAAAAGAACAGAGCTCGTGGGTATTCGCAAGAATACGCCCATGAGCTCTATTTTATTGCAAAACAGCCTTTTGAATGGTAAAATGTAATTCGTTGATTTTAAGGAGGAAAGCCATGGGCAGAATTAATACAGTACTGTTCGACTTTGACGGCACGGTCATGGACACAAACGATGTTATATATAGATCGTGGCAATATACATACAATGAGCTGACAGGCAGAGACGGCAGCGATGCAGAAATATTCAAGACATTTGGAGAGCCGCTGGTAACATCTATGGAAAAGGCGTTCCCGGATGTTCCGGCGAAAAAGGCAGTAGACATCTACAGGAGTTATCAGTATGAACACTATGAAGATCTCATTGAACTGTTTCCGGGCATTGAAGAAACTTTGATCGGCCTTAAAGACCGGGATCTGAAAACCGGCCTGGTGACATCCAGACTGCGTCCCACAACTGAACGGGGGATGAAAAAATACGGCCTTGAAAGGTATTTTGACAAGATAGTCACCATGGAAGACTGTACAAAATACAAACCGGATCCGGAGCCTATAAATATCGCCCTGAAAAAACTTGATTCGCGGCCCGGAGAAAGTATAATGATAGGTGATTCCATGTTCGATCTCCGATGTGCAAGAAATGCAAAGGTGGAATATGCAATGGTAGGATGGGCGCAGGCAGTAGATGCAGAATCTCTCAGAGACGATGATGCGCCGGATCACATACTGAAAAGAGCCGAAGATCTTCTGGATATAATTCGATAAGTTAGGAGTAATAAATGATAGGGATAAGCAAAAGATATATAGATGAAACACTTGACGAAAAGGGAGTCCTTACGGATATCTCATTTAAAAACGAGGCGGATTTCAATTTTGCCTATGACATAGTAGACGAACTGGCAAAGGAAGAGCCGGATAAAATGTGCATGCTCTGGGTGGATAAGGACAAAAACGAAAAAACCTTCACTTTCAAAGAGATGAGCAGATACTCGACAATGACGGCAAATTATTTCAGAGAGCTGGGCATAAAAAAAGGCGACAGGGTAATGCTGGTACTGAAAAGACACTATCAGTTCTGGTTTGCCATACTGGCGCTGCACAAACTGGGGGCTAGTGTTATACCGGCCACACATCAGCTGAAGGAAGAGGATTTCACTTTCAGATTTGAGGCGGGAGACATAACAGCGCTGGTGTGTACTCATGAAGATGACGCTGCTGTTGAGGCGGAGAAAGCCATGGCAGCAAAAGATTTCGGAGTGGTCAGGATAATGACCGGGACAGCCAGGGAAGGCTGGCATGCTTTTGATGAAGAAATGCCCGAATGTTCCGACAAGATGGACAGAGTGCCTACAAAGGGCGACGATCCTATGCTCATGTTTTTCACATCAGGTACGACAGGATATCCGAAAATAGTAACACATAATTTCAAATACCCTCTGGGACACTATATAACGGCCAAATACTGGCAGCATGTAGATCCGGAAGGAATACACTTTTCAGTTTCCGACACAGGATGGGGCAAGGCTCTCTGGGGCAAGCTGTACGGCCAGTGGCTGTGTGAGGCGGCGGTCTTTGTATATGATATGGAAAGCTTTGTTCCCCATGACTTTCTGTCTCTCTTCAGCAGATATAATATCACCACGTTCTGCGCTCCGCCGACGGCTTACAGGGTATTCGTAAAAAGAGATCTTTCAAAGTACGGGATCTGCGATCTGCAGTATGCGACAACTGCCGGCGAGGCTCTCAATGCAGAGGTATGGCAGCAGTTCTATGACAAGACGGGACTGAAGATCATGGAGGGATTCGGACAGACCGAGACGACCCTGACTCTCTGCAATCTCTTCGGCACGGAACCGAAGCCGGGATCCATGGGGCGGCCCAGCCCTATGTACGATATCGATCTGATCGATGCAGGAGGGCAGCCTGTGGCACAGGGAGAGACCGGCGAAGTGGTCGTAAGGACTGATAAAAAAGTGCCGGATGGACTGTTTTCCGGGTACTATGGCAATGAAGACAAGACCTCGGATGTCTGGTACGATGACATATACCACACAGGAGATACGGCCTATATGGATGAGGACGGATATTACTGGTATGTGGGCCGTACCGATGACCTTATCAAATCATGCGGATACAGAGTCGGACCTTTCGAAGTGGAATCTGTGCTGATGGAACTGCCGTACATACTTGAATGCGCGGTGACAGGCGTGCCTGACAAGAACAGAGGGCAGCGAGTAAAGGCAACTGTTGTTCTGACGGAAGGAACTGAACCGGCAAAGGCTTTGTCAAATGAGATCATGGCCTATTCAAAGGAACATATGGCTCACTACAAATGTCCGAGGATCGTGGAGTTTGTTGAGGAACTGCCAAAGACCATCAGCGGCAAGGTGAGAAGAGTCGATTTGAGAAATGACAAATAGAAAACATCGGCATCGGGGCGGCAGCCCTAATTCTGTTCTTTGATTTCGTTGTATATTTTTTCGGTATCCTTTATGTTTGGATACAGGTCGTTGATGGATTCTGCCGCATGAGCTGTGATGCAGATATATTCTCGGCCGCCTATGACTGCATTGGAAGCCAGACTCTTCCTGCCCAGCTTAGTATACCCCAGCTTGCCTCCTTTTATAAGAGTGTCGGCAGCAGTGTGGCTGAAGACAGCGTTAGTGATAACTGCATCAGCTTTTCTTTTGTTGTTTGCCTTTATCGTATATTTTCTGCCTTGAAAAAGAGAACGAAAACAATCGTTTTTTAAGGCGTATTTCAACAGTTTTGAAAAATCGGATACTGTAATATATGTGTCATCGGAATCCAGTCCGATGGGATCTCCAAAGGATGAGTGTTCCATGCCCAGTTCATCTGCTTTTTTGTTCATCATATCAACGAATCCGGTCTCGCTGCCGCCGACATATCTAGCCAGTGCAAGGCAGGCATCTGCACCGGAACAGAATATCATGCCGTGCAGATAATCATCTACAGTGGCTTTTTCGCCGGGGAGAAACCCGGATGTGGCGATACCGCTGTTTTTCAGACTGTCGTAATCGCTCTGCGTCAGCTGGACTTTTTGATCCATATCGTCTGTATTCTCCAGTATGACTATGGCTGACAGGATCTTTGCCAGAGAGGCAGGTCTTGTTTTTTCGTCGGGGTTCTTTTCGTATACGATCTTATTATCAGTTATATCTTCGACTATGACCTGATCGCTTTCAAGTTCTGTGTCTGCAGGCAGCGATACGCCTCCGCTGCTCTCATCGTTATCAGACGGACCGGCACTGTCCAAAGAACAGGCTGTCATGAAACATAAGGTAACGACAAGCAGGACTGCTGTAATGATTTTAAATGGTTTTGAATGTAGATCCATAAATAAAACACCTCGCCCATAGAGTATATTACACTTCCGGAACAATTACATAAGCATATTGTCACATTGGCGTTTTATTGACACAAAACAGAGAAAGTGTTAGAATAAAATAGTTTGATAATCAAAGTAAGTAACAAATATAAAGGAGAAAATATAAATGATGAAAGTATGCGAAATACTGGGTACAGAATATCCTATCATACAGGGAGCAATGGCAAGGATAGCCGATAGTTCTCTGGCATCGGCAGTGAGCAATGGCGGCGGTCTGGGGATCATAGCAGCCGGCGGGGAGACTGCAGACCGGCTCAGAGAAGAAATAAAAAAGACCCGGGAAATGACGGACAAGCCTTTCGGAGTAAACATAATGCTGCTGGCGCCCAATGTAGAAGAACTGCTGGATGTGGTCTGCGAAGAAAAGGTGCCGGTAGTAACTACCGGAGCAGGCAATCCGGGGAAATATATACCGAAGTTGAAAGAAGCCGGAATAAAAGTCATACCGGTGGTTTCAAATGTTACTCTGGCCAGAAGAGTTGAAAGAGCCGGTGCGGACGCAGTAGTTGCGGAAGGATGTGAAGCCGGAGGACATATCGGAGAGACAACGACCATGGCGCTGGTGCCTCAGATGGCAGATGCTCTGGAGATACCGGTGATAGCAGCCGGCGGTATAGCAGACGGACGGGGGATCGCAGCAGCGTATATGCTGGGAGCTTCCGGGGTGCAGGTGGGCACCAGGTTCCTGGTGGCCAAAGAATGTACGGTTGCTCAGGCGTACAAAGATGCGATCATAAAAGCAAAGGATTCCAGCACAGTGGCTACGGGGCGCAGCACCGGACATCCGGTCAGAGTCATAAAAAACAAGCTTGCAAAAAAGATACTGACGATGGAAAAACAGAATGAGGATCTTGAGAAAATAAATGAGCTGTGTACAGGGACCCTGGGTGCGGCAGTAAAAGATGGAGACGTGGACTACGGTTCAGTCATGTCTGGACAGATCGCAGGACTGGTCACAAAAGAACAGCCTGCGGCGGATATCATCAGAGAAATGTTCGGAGAAGCAAAGAAGGTATATGACAACGGAGGTGTGTAAATGAAAACAGGAATAGTATTTGCCGGACAGGGAGCGCAGTACCCGGGAATGGGAAAAGATCTGTACGACAATTCGGCGGAGGCAAAAAAAGTTTTTGATGAAGCAGGCGATCAGGTGAAAGACTGGTGCTTTTACGGGACCAAGGAAATGCTCAGGCAGACACACATAACACAGCCCAGTATATATACTGTTACGATGGCGGCTTACAGAGCGCTGCGCGAAGCGCTGGCAGTCCATCCGGAACTGGCGCCTGTCATGGAGATAACCGGATATGCGGGATTCAGCCTGGGAGAATATGCGGCGCTGACGGCGGCGGGGGCAATAACAGATATGGCCGCCGGGCAGTATATCGTGACCAAAAGAGGGAACTTGATGAATGAAGCCGGCAAAGACGCTGAAGGAAATCAGAGAGGCGGCATGGCGGCAGGATTCGGAAAAAGGGAAACCATATGCGAAGTGGTCGATGCGGCACGAGGCGACCGGATACTGGAAGCGGTGAACTTCAATTCGCCGGTGCAGACGGTGGTGGCCGGAGAGCACGAAGCTCTTGACAGATTTGTGGAGATGGCAAAAGAAAAAAGAGTCAAGGCGAAGATGCTGTCGGTAAGCACGGCTTTTCACAGTCCGCTGATGATACCTGCGGCAAAGGAACTGAAAAAGCTGCTGCTGGATGCAGGGCTGAAGGCGCCGGACCATAAAATATATTCGAACGTAACAGGCAGAGATATGATGGAGAACTTTGACGGCGGAGATGCGGGAGCATACATTTCAGACATCATGTCGCGCCAGGCCATGAGCCCGGTGTACTGGCAGGAGACTGTCGAGAACATGATCGGCGATGGCGTAAAGGTGCTGATAGAGGTAGGCCCGGGAAAAACTCTTTCCGGTCTGGCAAAGAAGATCAGCAAAGAGCTGATCACCCTACATGTGGAGGATCATGAAAGCCTGAAGAAAACAATCAATGAACTGGAAGAAATATTGAAGACCGAAGAGGAGGAAAACTGAATGCTGAAAGGAAGATCCGCAGTGATCACAGGTGGGATCAGAGGAATAGGAAAAGGAATCGCAAAAATGTTCTGCATGCAGGGCGCAGATGTGATGCTGGTGTACAGGAGCAATGATGAAGAGGCTGAAAAAACAGTAAAAGAACTGCAGGAATACGGCACGAAGGTCATATCGTTCAAAGGCGATGTGGCGGATCCGGCCTGTGCTGAAGAAGCGGCTAAAACTGCAAAGGAAAAGTTTGGAAAGATAGATATCCTTGTGAACAATGCGGGAATAACCAACGACAAACTGATGCTGAGGATGTCTCCCGAAGATTTCAAAAAAGTCATAGATGTAAATCTCAACGGCAGCTTCAATTTTATGAAGTATGCAGGCGGGATCATGATGAAACAGAGATCCGGATGCATCATAAACATGTCGTCCATTTCGGGAATAGAAGGCAATCCGGCGCAGATCAATTACAGCGCCAGCAAGGCGGGCATAATAGGCATGACAAAATCGGCAGCCAAGGAAATGGGCAGAAGGGGAATAAGAGTCAACGCCATAGCGCCGGGATTCATAGAAACAGACATGACAAATGTGCTGTCTGAAGATCAGAAGAAAGAGGCAGCAAAAAATATAAGTCTCGGGAGAACAGGAAAGCCGGAGGACATAGCGGGTGCAGCATTGTTCCTGGCATCGGACCTGGGAGGATACGTTACAGGACAGGTGATAGGAGTAGACGGAGGTTTGATAATATGAAAAGGGTAGTAATAACCGGAATGGGAGCAATAACTCCAATAGGAAATACAGTCGAAGAATCGTGGGCAGGGATCAAAGACGGTAAAAACGGGATCGAGCAGATAACCCACTTTCCCATCGACGATCAGAAATCCACAATGGGAGGCGAAGTAAAAGACTTTGTATACCCGGACAAGAGAGCGGGAAAGAGACTGGACAGATCTTCCCAGCTGGCACTGGTGGCAGCAAGAGAAGCCGTTGAGCAGAGCGGTCTCGTCAGCGATGAGAACGTAGCTGCCGAAAGATTCGGAGTAGTAGCAGGATCCGGCATAGGCGGCATCATGACTCTGGAAGATCAGGTCAGCAAAGCCACTTTGAAAGGGGATAAAAAAAGAGTATCGGCCCTGATGGTGCCGATGGTGATACTGAACATGATCGCCGGTAACCTGGCCATTGAATTTCAGGCCAAGGCAAGCTGCCTGGGCGTGGTGACTGCATGTTCGGCAGGTACTCACGGAATAGGAGAAGCATACAGGAACATAAAGCACGGATATGCAGACGCGATGATCGCCGGCGGAGCGGAAGCCGCGTTTGCTCCTGTCTGTTTTTCCGGATTCGGAAATATGACAGCTACTTCTACAAGGACAGACAAGGACAGATGCTCCACGCCTTTTGATAAGGAAAGAGACGGATTCATCATGGGAGAAGGAGCGGCATTCCTGGTGCTGGAGGAACTGGAACACGCCAAAGCAAGAGGCGCTGAAATAATCGGCGAGATCGCCGGCTACGGAACTACATGCGATGCTTATCATATCACTTCGCCGGCACCGTCGGGCGAAGGTGCGGCAGCGGCTATGAAGCTGGCGCTGGACGATGCGGATATCGGTCCGGACACTATCGACTATATCAACGCCCACGGAACGGGGACGCCTCTCAACGATCTCTACGAGACAAGAGCGGTAAAAAGCGTATTCGGAAATGACATGAAGATACCTATGAGTTCGACAAAGGGCAACATAGGACATCTTCTGGGAGCGGCAGGAAGTGTGGAAGCAGTATTTTCCATGAAGGCAATACTGGACGGATTCATCCCTCCGACGATCAATCTGAGAGTGCCGGATCCGGAGCTGGATCTGGACTATGTGCCCAACGAAGGAAGAAAAGGAAAACTTGAATATGTCATGTCCAATTCCCTTGGATTCGGCGGACACAACGGCAGCGTTATCGTAAAGAGATTCAAGGAGTAAAAAATGTTGTTTAACAAAGAACAGATAAAAGAAATAATACCTCACAGAGAACCCTTTCTTCTCATAGATGAAGTCCTGGAGATGGAAGTGGGAAAGAGCATAACTGCTGTAAAGCATGTCAGTGCGGATGAATACTATTTCAAAGGCCATTTCCCGCAGGAGCCCATAATGCCGGGGGTGCTCATAGTAGAGACTCTGGCACAGGCCGGAGCAGTGGCAGTTTTGTCAATGCCCGAATACAAGGGAAAGACGGCTTACTTCGGCGGTATCAAAAATGCCAAGTTCAGGCAGAAGGTAAAACCGGGGGACGATCTTGAGCTGAAGGTCAATCTGGACAGGATGCGCAGCCGCGCCGGGACAGGCAGCTGCGAGGCGTATGTCGACGGGAAACTGGCGTGCAGATGCGAGATATTGTTTGCCATAGGATAAAAAAAATATGGATCAGATCAAAAAGATAAATGAAATAATGGTCGACATTTTCAATGTAGTCATGAAACTGGAGGAACGGGCAGTAAGAGAATCGTCAATACACGATCTTTCTATTACAGAACTGCACACTCTGGATGCTATAGGGCTGAAACAGTCCAAGACCATGAGCCAGGTGGCATGGTCTTTGAATATCAGCATCAGCACTTTGACTACAGCGATAAACAAGCTGGTCAAAAAAGGATATGTGGAGCGATTCAGGATACCTGAAGACAGGCGTATCGTAAAAATAAAGCTGACCGAAGACGGAGTTGCTGCAGCGGAGGAACACGAAGCTTTTCATGACAGGATGATCAGGGAAGCAATTTCCGAGCTGGACAGCGATGAGGTGGAGAACTTTGTCAGCAGCATAGAAAACATCAGTCAATTCATATCCATGCAGAGATACCGTCCGCTGAGAAATAAAAATGACTATTGCCTCAAGCCGGTAAAGCTGGGCTGCCACGATCTTAAGGTGCCTCTGTTCCAGGGCGGGATGGGCATAGGAGTTTCCATGGGCGGACTGGCAGGCGCAGTGGCCGCCTGCGGCGGACTGGGCATCGTGTCGGCAGTCGAGCCGGGATACGAAGAATCCGATTTTGGAACGGATCCTCTAGCGGCCAACAAAAGAGCGCTGGAACGCGAGATCAAAAAAGCTGTACACATATCGGAGCAAGCCGGCAGCGGCGGTCTGGTGGGAGTCAATGTTACGGCTTCCAGAGACAATTACAGCGAAATGGTCCGGACTGCTCTTTTGGCAGGGGCCCGGGTCATAGTATCCGGAGGAGGTCTGCCTTTGGCGCTGCCGGGGATCTGCGAAAACAGTGATGCTGCGCTGATACCCATCGTATCATCGGCAAGAGCGGCAAGGCTGATCAAACGCAGCTGGAAGAAAAAGCATGACAGACAGCCGGATGCTTTCATTTTCGAAAGTTCATCTGCGGGCGGATATTTGGGATACAAGGAATCTCAGCTGGATTCGGCAAGGGATGAATTCTACAGGACCATACTGGAATTGCGTGAAGAGGCAGGCAATGTCCCTCTTATCGCAGGAGGCGGGATCATGAGCAGGAAGGATGCTGCAAGAGCATTTGCCTACGGAGCCGATGGGATCCAGCTGGGCAGCAGTTTCATCGTTACAGATGAATGCGATGCCGCTGATGGATTCAAAGAGGTATATTTGAACTTGCGTGAAAATGATGTTACAATTATCAAGAACCCGCAGGGCATGCCGTGCAGGGTCATAAACAATGATTTTGTTAAAAATCTCCGAGGAGAGCTGACAGCGGATGAAGAGAAAAAAGCTCTCATCAGAGCAGTGAGAGGAGATGCTGAGAGCGGACTTTTTTTCTGCGGCAGCAGAGTGTATAAAATGAAACATGCGGGAAAGGTGGCCGACGTCTTCAGCATATTTACCTGACAGAAGGGATAAATATCATTTATGCTTAGTATTTTTTACGGTCGCGAAAACATAAACAAAGACAGAGCTATATATGAAAATATAAAAGGCAGGACCATGATCCTGGTACCGGATCAGTTTACGGTGCAGGCAGAAAGGGACGCCTTTTTTTATATGAAAAAAGACGCCTTGATGGATGTGGAGATACTCAGTTTTTCCCGTCTGACGGACCGGATATTTTCTGAGACCGGCGGAGGCAGGATGCCTATGATCGACCGTCAGGGCAGACATATGCTGCTGACAAAGATCATGAGAGAAATGAAGAAGGACCTGCTGGTCTACGGAAATTACTGCAGCAATCCTTCGTTCATAGACATGGCCAATAATTTTATTTCGGAGATAAAACAGTACGGAAAAACTCCGGAGGATCTTGAGCATCTGACGGAAAAGATACCGGAGAACAGATACCTTCACAGAAAACTGAAGGACATTGGACTTATATACGCAGGATATGAGGAGCGGATAAAAGGCAAATACATAGATACAGAAGACAAAGTTTCCCTTATGATATCAAAACTGGCGTCGTCACAGATGATAAAGGAGACGAATTTCAAGATATACGGATTCGACTATTTTGCACCGAAGAACAGAGAAATAATCGGAGAGCTGATAAAGCTATCGCCTCGAGTGGATCTGATCATGACGTGGGATGATTCGGGAGCGGACAAAGAACTGTTCGACATCACGGGGAACATCATAGATGAGTTCAAAGAGATCGCCGCTGATGGAAATATACCGTTCAGCTGTGTGAAGATCGGCGGAGAGTATGCTGAGAGCAGGCCGGCCACGATTTCTGCAATTGAAGAAAACTTGTTTGCACTGCCTCAAAAAAAGACCGAAGAGACAGACGGCCTTACCATTGTGAGAGCAGCCGGGTTTTACAGTGAAGCGGAAACTGCGGCAGCAAAGATACTGGAGCTGGCCCGGGAAAAAGAAATCAGATATCGAGACATAGCTGTCATATGCAACGATCTTTCCGGCAGAGGGAAGATATATAAAAGGGTGTTTGCACAATACGGGATCGATCTGTTCGTAGATGAAAAGCGGGACATCATGGATCATCCGGCGGTGAATTATATTGTTGCATTGACCGATATTGTGGCGGGAGCTTATCGGGCGGACGATGTGATCCGGCTCATAAAGACCGGTCTGACGGACCTGACGGACGACAGGGCGGAGAAGCTGGAGAATTATATCAAACTGTATAATATCCGCGGGCCTCGTTTCAGGGAGGACTTCACGAAGGGAGTTTCGGAACTGGGCGAAGAAAGGATATGCAGTCTCAACGAATCGAGGAAGACGGTCATAGACGGTATAACAGAATTTGCCGGGGCATATAAACAGGAAGACACGGTAAGGGGCAAGGTCGAATGTCTGTACGGACATCTGACTGAGAAATGTCATCTGCCGGAAAAGATAGAAGACCGGATCGATGAACTGGTCAGGGACGGAAAGCCGGAGCAGGCGGGAGAAAGCGCCCAGATCTGGAACGTCATAATCAATGTATTCGATCAGATGATAGAAGTCACAGGCGACACGAATATATCGCAGAAGGATTTTGCAGCTATGTTCCGCGCCGGGTTCGAAGCTGTGGAGATAGGCCTGATACCTCCGGCGGCGGACGGCGTCATGATGGGGACCATGCAGAGGACGCGGACAGGAAAGATAAAAGTCCTTCTGGTAATGGGAGCCAACGAAGGCGTCCTTCCGGCAGAAGGCGGAGATGACGGGATACTCAGCGAAGATGAAAAACTGGAGCTTGCCGGGCCGGATGAAGAGGAAATGCCTATATGCAAACTGGACAAACTTCGCGTGCGGGAAGAGGATCTGTCCATATACAGGAATCTGGCAGGACCGACAGAAGAACTTTGGATCAGCTGTTCCGTGTCGGATGAAGAAGGGAATGTGATCAGGCCGTCGCGGATATATGAGGCGATAACCGAGATATGTCCAAATGTATCTGTGAAAAACGATATAATAACTGAAGATGACAGAAAGGCTATGCTTTCTTCGCCTGAGATAGGCATGACCCATCTGACGGAAGCCCTTCGCGAAGGAATGGCAACAGGAGAAGTAGACGACTGGTGGAAGGAAAGCCTGCTCTGGTACAGAGCAAATGAACGTGAGGCGGCGGACCGTCTGGAGCGGGGACTGACATTCAGGAACACGGTCGCCCCAATGAGTGTGGAGACGGCGGCGGCTCTGTACAAAAGAGGCGAAGATTTTTCCCTCAGCCCGTCACGCCTGGAGAAATTCGGCAAGTGTCCTTTCGAACATTTTGTTTCCTACGGGCTCCGTCCCGATGAGCCGCGGGAATACCGGTCGGGACCTATGGATATTGGAGACATATATCACAGATGCCTGAAGAGGGCGGCCGAGCAGCTGAGCAGTGAAGGAACTGAAGTTACAGACCCGGCATCGCCATGGATGACAGTGGACAGAGAGACCTGTGATGAGATGACATTGAAGATCGCAGAGGACGAGGCCGGAAAATATAGAGAAGGCCTTTTCGGCAGCAGCGGAGAAGAATCATACAGAGCAGAGCGGATCAAAAAACTGTGCTGCGATACTGTGTGGATGATGATAGATCATGTGCGGCGCGGCAGGATAGAGACCATAGAGCAGGAGATAGGATTTGGACGAAATGAGAAAATACCTCCGCTGACTGTGGAGACGGAAAGCGGAACTGTGTTTGTAGAAGGAACTATCGACAGGGTCGATTATATGCCCGACGATAATGTAAAGGTCATCGATTATAAATCGGGGAATGACAAATACAGCGAAGCCGAAGCAGTGTCCGGATGGAAGCTGCAGCTGTTCGTATATTTGAAAGCCGCCTGTGAAGGAAACAAAAAACCTGCAGGGACTTTCTATTTTCACATACCAAAACTGGAAGCCGATGTCAGTGAATGGGACAGCGGTTCTGTGAAGGAAAAGGTGGAGGGAGAAATCAAAAAAGCTTTCCGGATGGAAGGCATTGCCACCGAAGAGGCAGCAGACATGATAGATGATGACATAGGACGCAGCTCGGATGTGATGCCGGCGGGAAGAAAACAAGACGGCAAGTTCAATTCAAGATCGAAAGTGCTGTCGGGAAAAGCTATGGACGAACTGGTGGAACGTGTCAACGACAATATGGAGGATATGTGCCGAAGGATCGCCGGAGGCGAAATAGATATTGAACCGAGGAGAAAAAAAGACATGTCTGCATGTACTTACTGCAGCTACAAGGGGATATGCAAATTCGATATTACGTTTGACGGATGTGAATACGTGGATATATAAAATGTACAGCAGCAGAGAAAATAAAAAACCGATACTGATATGCATTGTATTGGTCATTGCCGGAGGCTTGCTGCATCTTGTCAATACGCAGTGGCATCCCGTCAGTCTTAACACGCCGGTCACACTTTTATATGTAACCGCCCTGTTCATTTGGATCATACAGGTAAAAAGACGCCTTTTGGATCCGGCTGTGGTTCGTCTGATGGTCGCATCGGCTCTGCTGATGACATTCTGGCTGATGTTGAGAAACATAAAATATGAATTCGTCGGAGGCGAATGGCTGCCGGGGCGGATGATATGGTATATGTATTATATACCAATGCTGTTTGTCCCTCTTTTGATGTTCTTGTCTTCGCTGCATATCGGGAAAGCCGATACGGGGATCAGCCGTAAGTGGCAGCTCATTATGATACCGGCAGCAGTCATCTGCATTCTTATCCTGACAAACGAATACCATGAGATGGCTTTCGGGATCGACATGAACGAAGCAACAGGATATTTGACTGTGACTCACAGAGCGGTGTACTTCGCCGCAGTTATATGGATAGGGGCGATCATGATAGCGACCCTGGCCGTTACATTTGCCAAATGTACATTTTCCGTACACCGCAGGAAGATATGGATACCTCTTGCAGTGCTGGCCGTACTGGCTGTGTACAGCGCCCTCGATATTTTCGGAAGCAGTACATTGCTCCATGATATATATAAAATGCCGGAAATGTTCTGCATCGCTTTCTGCGCTTTTTGGGAGAGCCTGATACGTATACGCCTGTATCCATCCAATGACGGCTATGATGATTTCTGGAAAGCTTCTTCCATAGGAGCCGGTCTGATGGATGAAGAAGGGCGGATATACTGCAGCGCCGAGGACAGTTCTGCAGTGACGCCGGAGCAGGTGCGAAGAGCGCAGACAGAAATAGTCCTGACCGAAGACGGAAAAATGGAGCTGAAAAGCAGTCGTGTGCAGGGCGGATATGCTTATTGGATGAGAGACGTTTCCGATATCGACCGGCTGAATCGCGTCCTTGCTGAAGAGGGAGACCATCTTGAAGATGAAAATGCAATACTGCGAGCAGAAAATGAACTGGAAGAAGAGTGTAACGGGATAATAGAAAAAAATCGTATCTATGAAAAAATAGGCAAAATGATATCTCCTCAGCTGGACCGGATCGAACGGCTGCTGGACATTGTGGAGAATGACAGTGAAAAAGCAGATGGTGCAGTGAAGGCTGTATGTTTCACCGGTGCATATATAAAACGTATATCGGCTCTTCTGCTGGATTCCGAGAAAACGGATACTGTGGACAGTGAAAAACTGCACCTTGCTTTTCTTGAATCCGCTGAGACGCTGCGGCTGTTCGGCATAGACTGCAGTATCGCCTTCAAAGGCAAGGCGGCATTGCCGTCTTCGACCGTGATATTTGCCTACGAGTATTTCGAACATATCATGTCGGACATGCTGGCGAGTATCGAAAAAGTTTCTCTAACGGTAAACATTTCAGATGATGATTTTGAATTCTGCATGGTGCCCGGCAACGGACCGCAGAGGTTTTCCGTTGCTGCAGTATTGGGAGGTGAGGCAGAATGATCGCAGGAATCGTACTGCTCATTATTACAGCGGCAGCATTGTTCTGCCTGGTCGATGCATACTTTATGAAGATGGGCAGAATGTTCATCTGCAGGACATGGATAACAGCAGTTGTTTCTGCAGTGTCCCTTTCCGGTCTCGATGGCTTTGCGGGAGACCTGTCCGGGGCGGTCATCCCGGCTGTAATAATTTGCGCAGGATCTTTGACGGCCCTGTCATATGCAGAGATGCGGAAGAAAAGGAAAAACAGTATTTCGCCGGAGACTGTTAAAGAAAGTCTGGACAGCCTGCCGGACGGGGTCTGTTTCAGCACCTCCGATGGAGAGCCTTTGCTGATAAACAGTCTGATGGAAAAACTGAATGAACAAGCGACAGATAAAGAACTTTTCGAGGAAAAATATTTCGTGCTTGGCGACGGCCGGGTATTCGATGTGAGCAGACATGATCTGACTGTAGGGAACAAACCGGTGACCGAGGTGATTGCCTGCGATGTCACAGAGCAGCATATACTGAATCAAAAATTGCAGAATAACAAGGAGCGGCTGGAGATGATCAATGAAAGACTGCTCCTGCTGCGAAAAGACATAAAGAGAATGACCAGGGAAAAAGAAACATTGTCGGCTTACAGACAGATCCACGACGGAATTGGCCATGCTCTTCTTGCAACACGGGTGTTTATGGATGAGCCGGAGGAAAGCAGGGATGCCGGAGATATTAGAATGCTATGGGGCAGAGCCATCGCCCTGTTGA
The DNA here is from genome assembly GCA_034927505.1 of Eubacteriaceae bacterium. GTDB lineage: Bacteria > Bacillota > Clostridia > Peptostreptococcales > Anaerovoracaceae > RUG100. The sequence goes on along the minus strand of JAYFPY010000051.1, from coordinate 11,217 downwards.
AAAATGAGACTGCACCGGAAAAAAAGACAGACCGGTTGGAACAACTGGAGAAAGCTGCAGGGGCTGTAGGCGTGACCATAGTTTATGACGGTGCTTTGCCTGAAGAACAGAAACTGCGAGATCTTCTAAGCGATGCGCTGCACACATGTTTGACAAATGCTGTCAGACATGCATCGGGCGACATGATGTACGTTATGATAGAACAGACAGATGAAGAACTGCTAGCGGAGATCACAAACAACGGCGAACCTCCCAAAGATGAGATCACGGAAGGAGGAGGTTTGACGAATCTTCGGACCGCTGTGGAATACTGCGGCGGAACCATGGAAGTTGAAAGTCAGCCCCGATTTTTGCTGAGGATCGTTTTCAGAAGAGGAATGGAGAAAAAGATATGAAGAAGACAAGGGTGATGATAGTGGACGATCAGATGATGCCGAGAAAGCTGTTCGAAATGTACATACAGTCTTCGGACAAATACGAATTGACTTTCTCGCTGGAGACGGCTGCTTTTGCGGATGTCTATCTGCTGAAAAACGAAGTGGATGTGATATTGATGGATATCCTAATGGCGGATGGTTCCAATGGTCTGGATGCAGCAGAACAGATCAGGATGGAACATCCGGATATAAAGATAATAGCAGTGACATCCATGCCGGAGTATTCCTGGATGGAGAGGGCAAGGAAAATAGGGATCGAGAGTTTCTGGTACAAAGAATCAGGAGAGGAAACCATATTGAATATACTGGACCGCACAATGGCCGGCGAATCAGTATACCCTGATGATATACCTGCTGCAAAAATAGGGATGGCAGACGTAACAGAACTGACGAAAAGAGAACTGGACGTTTTGAAAGCAGTTACCACAGGAGACACCAACGGCGAGATAGGCAGGCGGCTGGGGATGACAGAAGGCACTGTGAAGACACACATAAATCATATGCTGATCAAGACCGGATGCAGGTCCCGTACTGAACTGGCAGTAAAGGCACGCGTCAGCGGCATTGTAATAGATCTGGAAACTGAATAAGCCGACATCTATCTTTCGATAGATGTGTAAAACAGCGAATATTTGTATAATCAATGTAAGGTATAGAGTTATAAAGAGGAGGGAAACCATGGTAAAGAAAAGAATTGCATTGATTCTGAGCGTTGTTTTGCTGGTCGCGGTTTTGACGGCCTGCGGGGCAGATTATTCAGACAGCGGGTATACCGGAAAGTGGAAAGCTACCACTGCCAGTATGAGCGGAATGGAATTGTCTGTTGAAGAAGCAATAGGGGAAGTCACTTTAGAACTGGAATCAAACGGTAACGCGACTATCACTATCAGCGATAAAGATGCCGGCGGAGACTGGGAACCGACAGACGGCGGGATCACTTTGAAAGACAGCAGCGATGAAATGACATTCAAGGACAAAGACGGAAAGCTGGTCGGTGAAATGTCCGGTATCACCCTGACATTTGAAAAAGAATAGAAGAGGGGGTGAAGATCATGATAATGAAAAAAGCCAAGAAAAGCATTTCTGTCCTGGTAGCCCTGGCAATGGTGATCACATTGATACCAGCCATGACTTCTACGGCAGAAGCAGATACGAAAGAGACAGGATATAATTACACAATGCTGCGGACACCGACGGCAACAAACTGCATTGATTATGTTGAGTTTACAGAGATGTCAGATTATACATACACTGTTCGTGTTCATCTTGATCCGAGCGTATATGGATCTGATAAAAGCAAAATACAACGCTGGCGTCTCGGCAGTAATGAAAACGATGTTGCGTATTATAACAAGGAAATAGGCAGCACAAATGGTGTTATCAATTGTACCATCAATTTCAGCAAAGCCAGCAGTATCTATCCAAAAGGCGGATACGTGCTGCAGTTAGTAGGTTCGGCACTTGATGCAGACGGCAAGTATATAAGCAACAGCGTGAATTCCGGTAATGTCGGATCGTATGCAGCCGGTATTGAAGCAGGATATTTACTTGAGCCTGAATTGGGGAATGTTATATCTGCTCGTTATGATCGAGCGACTATTAATTTCAATTCACCTTACACAAGTTCATACGATCATCTTATAAGTGTAGTCGAACCCGATGGATATTATATATACAGAAATGGTTCAAGAATCGGTACAGTAGCTTATAAAGGGCAGGGATTGAATCACTCGTATACGGACAGCGGGCTGACGCCGAAAACTTCTTATAAGTATCAAGTTGTTCCATATAAGACGATCGGTGGAAACACTTATACGACTTATGGATATGAAAAGACCGGGCATGTGACTCCTTTTACGGCGCCGACTGCGGTGGCTACAAAAATAGCTTCCAACAAGGCGAGGATCACCATAACGGTGCCGACAGACCAGAGATTCAAAAACGCATCCAATTTCTATATCTACAAGGGCAGTAAAAAGATAAAGACTGTAAAGAACAACGGCAAGTCCAAGATCAGTGTGACTTACAAAAAGTCGAAAGCAGGCAGCAGCAAGTACAAGGTAAAAGCAGTATGTGCTGCAAAGACCAGTGTGACGGCTACCGGTAAAACATTCAAGCCGAAATCCAATACGCGGTCATGGGGATATTCATCAAAGCCGAGCAGATATAGGGATTTCAACGAATACTACAGGCCGGTCAAGGTTTATTACTCCAACGGAAAACTGAAAGTGAAGAGTTTGTTTATTAATACTCATATCTTCAAGCTCAGTAAGTATTACGTGAAGGTCACTGTAAAATGTCAGGGAAAAACAATAGGCAAGACGACGGCAAAATGCAGGAACTTAAAAAGCGACAGAACTAAACGTCAGACGGTCACGATCTCCAAATGCAAGAAGGGATACGACCTTAGGAACGGAGGCGTAGTAGTCAGTTGGAAAACAGTAAAAGTCAAATTGTAGAAGAAATCAGGATCTAATAGTAAAAGGCAGGCCATATATCAGGTCTGCCTTTTCTATTATCTTATGTAAGAATGTAATATCATCCGCATTTGCTGAAACCGCAGTTCCTGCATATCACACATCCGCCTTCGTGTTCAACGCTGCCGCCGCATTCGGGGCACTCGTGGATGGCGCTTACAGAGGCGGGCACCTGGTTTTCCGGGCCGTCAAATGAAATCTCTTTTTCATCCTTTCCGCCGTCGGTGCCGATGTATTTGGAAACTTTCATCAGGACTTTTGCGATGGCGTCCGGACAGGATGTACAGTTCATTCCCTGCTGTCTTATGGTGGAAGGACATCTGATGCCCTTCAGCTGGTCATATACTTCGTTTATAGATATGCCGCTTCGAAGTGCAACGGAAACCAGCCTTGCCGTAGCTTCGCTCTGGCTGGGACAGCCGCCGGCTTTTCCGGTGCTGGTAAAGACTTCGCATATGCCGTTTTCGTCATAGTTGGTCGTGATGTAAAGATTGCCGCAGCCGATCTTCATCTTCTCCGTGAATCCGCGGGTAATGGTGGAACGGGGGCGAGGTTCGATGGATCCGAAGATCTGATTTTCTGTTTCTGCTTCTTTGCCGTTTACTTCGCCGATGTTGAGGACTTGACTGTCACGGCTGCCGTCTCTGTAGATGGTGACGCCTTTGCAGCCTGTCTCATAGGCCAGTTTATATACTTCTGCAACATCTTCTTTTGTCGCCGAGTTTTCGAAATTGACTGTTTTGGAAACCGCATTGTCGGTGCATTTCTGGAAAGCCGCCTGCATGTTGACATGCTCTACTGGACTGATGTCGTGAGCGCATACGAAGACTCTTCGTATTTCTTCAGGTATTTCTGTGCAGTGAGCGATGGTTCCTTCTTTGGCTATTTTTTTCATCAGGTCATCGCTGTAGATGCCGGCTGATTTCAGCTTTTCCAGAAGGATCGGGTTGACTTCGACCATCTCGGTCCCGTCCATGACATTGCGTATGTATACATATGCGAACACCGGCTCGACTCCGGATGAGCAGCCGCCTATTATGGACAGGGTGCCTGTCGGTGCGATGGTAGTTACAGTTCCGTTCCTTAGCGGGGCGCCTCCCTTGAAGATGCTTTCATCAAACAGAGGAAAAGCTCCTCGCTCTTTTGCCAGCTTTATACTTGCGGCATGGCCTGTATTGTTGATGTAGCGCATGATCTTTTCGGCCAGTTCCACAGCCTGCTTCGAGCCGTATGGGATGCCCAGCAGCAGCAGCAGGTCAGCAAAGCCCATGACTCCAAGGCCGATCTTTCTTGTGGCCTTGGTCACTTCGTTTATTTTTTCAAGAGGATAATTATTGATATCGATAACGTTGTCCAGGAAGTGGACCGCCTGCTCAACAGTACGCTTTAGAAGATCGAAATCCATTTCGATACGGTCGCCCGATCTCTTGATCATTTTTGTAAGATTGATCGATCCCAGGTTGCAGCTCTCATACGGCAGCAGCGGCTGCTCGCCGCAGGGGTTGGTGCTTTCGATCTCGCCCTGGCCCGGGACCACATTGTCTTTGTTCAGTCTGTCCAGGAAAATTATTCCCGGCTCGCCGGTGGACCATGCAGAATCGACGATGGTCTCGAACACTTTGCCGGCATTGAGATGTCCTGCGACAATGCCTGTTTTAGGATCGATAAGATCGTAGTCTTCCCTTTTCTCTGCAGCCTTCATAAATTTTTCTGTCAGGCCGACAGATATGTTGAAGTTGTTTATTTCTCCGGTGTCGTTTTTACAGTTTATGAATTCCATGATATCAGGATGATCTATCCTGAGGATGCCCATGTTGGCGCCTCTCCTGGTGCCTCCCTGTTTTACGGCTTCGGTAGCTACATTAAAAACCTTCATGAAACTGACCGGACCGGAAGCAATGCCGCCGGTGGATTTGACAGTTGCACCTTTCTGACGTATACGCGAAAAAGAGAACCCCGTTCCGCCGCCGGATTTGTGTATGAGCGCTGCGTTTTTGACAGCATCGAAGATTTCCTCCATGCTGTCGCCTACAGGCAGCACAAAGCATGCAGAAAGCTGGCCCAGGGGCCTTCCTGCATTCATGAGAGTGGGTGAGTTGGGCAGGAATCTCAAGCCGGTCATCAGCTCAAAAAAATCTGCGCTCAATCTGTCCACATCTGCATTTTTGTCATAATTCCGGTCTGCAGCCGCAACAGAATCAGCGACTCTTCTGAACATCCCCTCAACATTTTCAATAACGCTGCCGTTTTCATCCTTGCCCAGATAGCGTCTTTCCAGCACCTCCAGGGCATTTTTCCCTATATCTGATATTGCCATTTTCCCCTCCGTTCATTTCTCCATTTTGCAAATATTTGATAAATAAAAGTATACTACCATATATTGATGTTTGCAAGAGGCGAATGCACAATATGTACATTTCTGAAGTGCAAGTAATAAGAGACAGAGTCTCTAAGCAGTTGGTCGAACTCAAATGGATTCTGTATGGACATAAACATATTTAATTGTTATTATTATTCTGTTATCAAAGTTTATGGTCGTGGCAACAAACAGACTGTAAATATTAAGATTTGCGGAAAGCGAGAAAAAATGGCAAAGAGGGGAAGAGTTATAAATTTCGGTTTATTTGCGGCGCTGATGATTCTGATCATCGCATGTCTTTGTGTTGGAAAATACAGCGTTTCTGTCGCAGATTGTTTCCGCATTATATTTGGACAGTCAACAGGGGACACAATGGATGCGAAGATAATACTGAGCGTCAGAATGCCGAGAGTTATGGCAACTGTGATAGTCGGATCTTCTCTCGCTCTTTCAGGAGCGGTATATCAGGGAATATTCAAGAATCCTTTAGTAAGCCCGGAATTTTTGGGGGTGTCTTCGGGAGCATGTATAGGTGCAGCAATAGCGATCCTGTTTTCTTTTGCCGGAACGATGATACAGGTGTGTGCCTTTGCCGGAGGATTGCTGGCTGTTTTTTTCACATTGCTGATACCAAGGGCAGTGCGAAGCAATTCAAATATAATGCTGGTTCTGTCGGGGATAATAGTATCAGGCGCAATGAGTTCCATATTGGGATTCATTAAATATGTGGCTGATCCGGACACAGAACTGGCGGCCATTACATACTGGCAGCTGGGGAGTTTTGCTTATGTGAAAGCATCCTCGATTTTGGGGATACTGCCATTAACTGTCATAGCCGCTGTGGTACTTCTGGCGATGAGTTTTTGGATAGATATCATGTCTCTTGGAGAGCAGGAGGCAAGGAGTCTTGGTACAAATGTACCTGTTATGCGTGGAGTTTGCATAGTTTGTTCAACGATATTGACGGCCGGAGCTGTTTGCATCTCAGGAACGATCGGCTGGGTGGGACTGGTCATACCGCATTTTGGAAGGATGATGGTAGGGTCGAACAACAGGAGGCTGCTGCCGGCGGCCTGCCTTTTAGGAGGAGTATTTATGCTGCTGGTAGATACAGTAACAAGGATGATAGGGCCGGCGGAAATGCCTGTGAGCATACTGACGGGCATTATTGGAGCACCTTTTTATGCATGGCTTCTTTACAGACAGAGGGCGAATTTGAGATGATTTATGAAATAAAAAAAGTTGATTTTAAATATCCCGGCGGAGAAAGAAGTATCTTGAATAATGTTTCGCTTACACTGGAAAAGGGACAGATATTTGAAATACTGGGGCCTAACGGTGCAGGAAAGTCGACATTGCTGAACTGCATGGCAGGACTGCTGAAACCGGACAGTGGAGATATAATCCTTGATGGCAATGACATCAGAACAATGATGCCGAAGGAGATCGCCCGCATAGTCGGATATGTTCCTCAAAATCATACGCCTTCATTCGATTATACTGTTTTGGATTTTGTGCTGATGGGTCGCGCGCCAAAAGTTGGGGTGTTTGGAAGACCGGCAAAGGAAGATGAAGAACTGTGTATGGAGATACTTGATGAGATGGGGATAAGCCATCTTGCAAACAGATCATATATGGAAATAAGCGGTGGTGAGCGGCAGCAGGCGATGATCGCAAGAGCGACAGCGCAGGAACCTGAAGTCATACTGTTTGATGAACCTACAGCTCATCTGGACTACGGGAATCAGCATCGAACATTGAAAATGATAAGAAAAATGGCACATAAAGGATATGCGGTCGTGATAACGACACATAATCCGGACCATGCACTTCTTCTTGGCGACAAGGCCGGTATAATAGATAAAGACGGTCACATGGTCAGCGGACCATGCCGGGAAATTATTACGGAGGAAAGCCTTTCACGGGTATACAATTGTCAGCTTCGTCTGGTTTATATAGACGAAATGGACAGAATTGCCTGTGTGGCGCCAAAACTATGATAAAAAAAATAATAGTACTGATCATTTGCATAGCATTGACAGTGTCGCTGGCGGGATGCGGAGATTCCGATACGTCAAAGAACGATAAAAAGCCGGGGACGATCATTGAAGAAACAGACACGAACATAACAATAGTAGACCAGGCAAACCGGGAAGTCACAGTGCCAAAAAAAATAGACAGCATAGCATTGTGTTATCGTGCTGTAATAAGATTTATTTTAAGTCTGGATGAAGGCGATAAAATAACGGGATGCGGGAAAAAAGAAGATTTTCTTCTTGAGCTGCAGCCTTCATTGAAAGATGCGAAAGATGTGGGGCAGGGCGTTGCAGATATAGAAGCTCTGGCAGAATTAAAACCGGATGTGTTTTTTCATAAAGCAAGTGATGTAGATACTCTTGATTCAGTAGAGGAGATAGGTATACCTGCAGTTGGTCTTTCTTTTGAAACGACAGATGATATGATCACAGCATTGGATATAATGGGCAAAGTGCTGGGGCAGGAGAAAAAATCAAAGAAATTGATTTCGTATTACAAAAAAAAGATCAAATATGACAAAGAACTTACAGCAGACATCAAAGATAAAAAGACGGCGATCGTGATGGGAACTAGCATTGGAAAAATTGCTGACGGCACTATGCTGCAGGGAAATATGATAGAAACTGCCGGAGGGATAAACTCGGCAGATGATTTGAAAGCCACTGAACTTTGGCCGACAGCGGGGGCTGAACAGATATTTCAATGGGATCCGGATTACATATTCATAACAGGGAGCGAAAGTGCAAATTATACAGCTGAAGATCTGTATAAAGATAAAGCCTGGTCTGAAATGAAAGCTGTAAAGAACAAACATATATATGTCATGCCGGCGAAAGAGGACTCCTGGGAATTTCCCGGTATAGTCAGCGCATTGGGTATTGATTATATGATGAATAAATTGTATCCTGAAAAAATGACAAACGAGCAGCTTGATAAAAATGTCGAAGAGTTTTATAAGTTGTCATATGGAAAAAAATTCACTAAAAAAGAACTGGGATATTGAGATGAAAAAGAAAGTGCGCAATTGTTTAATAAAGATTTTTACTGCAGTATTTTGCGTAGGAATAATAATGGGTTCTGTTGGGATTTTTTTCTGTGACAATGCTTTCGCAGAAACGCCGGGCCGGACTTTGAACGTCAGGGTCGGATATTTTGGCGATGATAAAGACTACAGGGTCAAAGCAAAACTTACCAGAGATGATCTGGAAGCCTGCGGAACGAATACATACTATTATTCAAATGTTACAAGAGTGGGAACGGTGATGGGAACTGTTGCAAGAGGGGTTACGATACTTGATATGCTTGAGGCTGCAGGCATAGATCCGGGGTCAGTACAAACGATAAACTTGAGGACTACAGACGGAACAAAAGTGAACAACTGGTTTGTATCGCTGAATATGGATCAATGGGTAAACAAAACAAGATATTATTATCCAAAACTTAGAGGCAATTATGAAAACGAGGACGGCAATGCTGTCATTCCTAAGGATGGGTCATTGTCCGGTGCAGAAACGGTTCCTGCGATTTTGGCGATCGAAAGTTATGCCACAAAAAGTCCTTCGGAAAAATTGGAGCCGGGATCAATGGATGAAAGAAGAAGTTATCGATTCTGTGTGGGGCAGACGGCTATGCAGGAAAATACAGCCTGCGGCGACTGGTCTTCGATGAACTCGGCTTACTGGATATTTGGAGTAGATGTAACTCTATACGGGAAAGCATCTGATGTCACGGGGATATCATTGGATCTGTCCCAGAAAAATCTAAAGGTGGGCAGTAAAGAAAAGATAACAGCAACACTAAAAGGGCAGGAACTTTTCCAAGACAAAGTCAGCGGAAATGTGACGTGGTCCAGCAGCGATACATCGATAGCGACGGTAGACAAACATGGTGTAGTGACGATAAAGAAAAAAGGCAAGGTGACGATTACTGCCACTTCGGATAATGGAGTAAGCCGGTCAGTTGTCATCAACGGAGTGGATGGAAAAAAGAAGACTGAAAAAGAAAATGGAAATAATACGCCTGCTGTGTCAGACTCAAAAAATAGGCAGAACGAAACAGGCACAAGCAAGGGCAAAATAAGATCTGCCGGCATCAGAGAAATAGTGCTGGGAGGCTCTATGTATGACAGAGAAAAGATGGCCGGCGGTGCAACTGCCCTTGATGCACAAAAGAGAGACAAGAGAGCGGCACCGATAGCCGTAACAGGAGCAATGATCTGCGCCGCCGGCGGTGCAGTATATAGGATACTGATGTATTTGAAGGAGGTAAAATAAGTGGAAAATTTAGTTAAAGATATATTGAGACTGGTGACGAGTTCTCTTCAGACACCGACAATAATCATATTGTTATTGTTGATTGCAGCTGCAATTGTAATGGTAGGCAGTATTATTGCAGAAGTATTTTCTGACAGAAGGCATTTAAAGGCTAAAATACCGGAAGTGATAGATGATATACAGGGCATGGACAGATATCGGCTTGAAGATTATATGAAGAACTGCGGGCTTTTGAAGAGACAGAAAAAAGCTATAAAGGAGCTGATCATACGAGGCAATCTGTCAGATGACAGCAGAGAGGCTTTGGCAAGAGAACTGCTTTTTGAGGAGCAGGATCATTATGATAGAATCACAAAGATGTCGGATGTCATTGCACGGATAGCGCCTATGTTTGGACTGTTGGGCACGCTCATTCCTCTTGGACCCGGACTCATTGCTCTTGGTCAGGGAGATACAAAGACTTTATCTGATTCACTTTTGATAGCATTTGATACTACAGTTGCAGGACTGGTCAGCGGGGCAGTGGCATATGTGATCTCAGCGATAAGGAAAAGGTGGTATGAAAAATATATTGTAGGACTGGAGACGATCATGGAGTGTATTCTTGAAGTACAGTCACAGGATGCAGCAGAAAGAGGCGAAGAATAATGCGTATTACCAGGAATGTAGGAAAACTGCGTGCCGGAAGGAAGCATAATGAATATATCAATCCCATGGATGGGATGGCAAATTTGGTAGATGTCATGCTGGTGTTTGCATGCGGTCTTATCATTGCTTTGATAGCAGCATGGAATGTCGATGTTACTAAGACTCCATATAAAGTCGACAGTATCAAACAGCAGCAGAGCCAGGCAGAGATGGACAAAAAAGATTTGAAGGAAATGGGTAAGGTATATAAAGACCCAAATACAGGCAAGATGTACGTTATTGAAGATGAATAGGGCAATGCCTGATGGGAAGGTGGAACAAAACGGTGAAAAAAATATCGGTATTGGTTTTGTGCATGATCATAATGACATGTACTATTGCATGCGGTCAGCCGGACAATATAGATATCAGCGGATACGAAGATAAGACAATAACGTTTACAGGCATAGAAAAAAAGGATATCGTTTTGACGATCGCGGATCTGAAGAAAATGGATTGCGAAACTATCAAGGCGGAAAGCACCAGCGATAAAATAGGAAAAGTTCAGGCAACGGGCGTGTGGCTGGATACGATATTAAAGGGATATGATACATCTCAGGAACAGTTTTCTGATATAGTGTTCTATGGAACAGATGATTATTCGGCCAAGATAAACAAGTCATTTCTGAAAGACAATCAGATAATGCTCGCTTTTGGAATCAATGATAAGCCCCTGGATGGAGATTCTGAACCGTGCAGGATAATTATCAGAGATTCTGATTCGGCTTACTGGACCAGAAAGGTCGATAAAATCGAATTCATAAAATAATAATGTTGCCTTGACAACAACTACAGTAATGTTATACTCCCTTGTTTGACAGTTAAAAAGAGAAAAAAGCTCTGTGCCCAGCGAAACTGCTAGGGTACAGGGCTTTTAAAAAATTCGGTAATGTGCGTACGGTATTCATTTTTTCGTTTGTCCGCAGATCTTTCGCATCTTTTCTATC
>JAYFPY010000024.1:0-84084 GCA_034927505.1 Eubacteriaceae bacterium | reverse complement strand
GTTTGCTCCCAGCTTGTATCTCTGTGCCAGCACTGTTGTGATCGCTGCTGTAAGTGTTGTCTTACCGTGGTCTACGTGACCGATAGTCCCTATGTTTATATGGGGCTTATTTCTCTCGAATTTCTCTTTTGCCATTTTATTCTCCTCCTAAGCGCCTCCAGGCGTTCTGATTTTCTGGCGCACAGGCGCCGGATTAAATTAAAACAACGGGTGATATAATTATTGGAGCTGTTGAGCAGACTTGAACTGCCGAACCTCTTCCTTACCAAGGAAGTGCTCTACCGACTGAGCTACAACAGCACGCCAACACTGACATTTTACTATATGGGCATTATGATGTCAACGATATATGTTGCCTATCTCTCCCCCATATATGCCAGTATTTTTTTCTTGGTCCGTTCCATTGCGTTGTACACTGCTTTGTTGTTTTTTTCCAGCTTTTCCGCTATCTCGCCGTAGCTTTTCCCGTCCATGTATTCGTTCCAGACACTGATCTCCAGGTCTGAAAACAGGCCCTCTTCATTGTCTGAAATGAATTTCATGATATCGTGGAGCACCATCATGGTCTCCGGGTCTTCTGCCGCCCGTGCAGGGATGATCTCTTCCAGCGTCTGATTCGATTCTTCCTCCATAGGCTTGTTCAGCGAAACCGATGTGTTCAGCGGCGAATGCTTTTTTCTGCTTGCCGCCTTTATTGCATCCATTATTTGTCTGTTTATACAAAGCTCTGCATATGTCCGAAAAGATGCGTCATTTCCGGGTGCATACGATTTTATCGCCTTGAACAGCCCGATCATTGCTTCCTGTGTCACGTCTTCGGCATCGGCTCCCATAATAAAAAATCTGTGAGTCTTCCCCCTGATCATGTCTCTGTACTGTCTTATCAAATATTCTTCAGCATCCTGATTTCCCAGCTGCGCCATCAGCGCCAGCTCTTCATGGCTTACCGAATCAAAGCTTTTTTCCATCTCTCTGCCTCCTGATCTCATACATCAGTATGGCCGCCGCATTAGATGCATTCAGAGAATCTATCCGGCCCTTCATCGGAATGGATACAGTGAAATCACATTTCTCTCTGACCAGACGCCCGATACCGCTCCCTTCGCTTCCTATGACAATACCTATAGGGCCTGTCAGATCAGCTTTGTAAAACACATCGTCTCCCATATCGCAGGCTGCTATCCAAAGGCCTTTTTCTTTGAGTTTGTCTATGGCCTGTCCTATGTTCGCAACTCTGGCACAGGGCATGTACTCGATCGCCCCGGCGCTGGCCTTCGCGACTGTTTCCGTCAGTCCCACCGACCGGCGTTTTCCTATTATCACTCCGTGCGCCCCGGCGCATTCTCCGCTTCGCATTATTGCCCCCAGATTATGAGGATCTTCAAGATTATCCAGTATTATCACAAATGGATCCTCGCCTTTTTCACGCGCGGATCCCAATATCTCTTCTATCTCACAGTAAGCATGGGCGGCTGCAAAAGCTATGATCCCCTGATGTGCTGTGCCTTCCGCCGTTTTGTCCAGCACGCTGCGGTCCGCATATCTGATCGGTATCTTCATCTCTTTCGCACGGCCTACGATTTTGTTCACAGAACCTTCCGTGCCCTTGGCCACAACTATGCGGTCGATGTCTCTGCCGCTTTTTACAGCCTCCATGACTGCATTGCGTCCGGCTATTATATTGTTATTTTCTTTCGTATTTTGCAAAGTAATACCTCACGCCGTTTTCTTCTCTGACATCGCTGCGCCATGTCTCTGCCACGTCTTCTTCTTCGTTCAGATCTGTAAAATGTTTATCGGCCCCTTCAAAAGACGCCTGTATATGAGTTACGTAGAAAGTATCGCACAGAGGCATGAACCGTCTGTATATTATCTCGCCGCCGGAAACGAATATATCGTCCTCGCTGAATCTGCCCAGATATACAGCAGCCTGCGCCATTGAGTTCAATACAGTGCATCCCGGTGCGCTGAAATCTCTGTTTCCTGTGAGAACAATGTTTTCTCTGTCGGGCAGAGGTTTTGACCCGGGGAAAGACTCAAGAGTCTTTCGCCCTATTACGATGTGTTTTCCTTTTGTTTTTTCTTTATAGTATTTCAGATCTCCCGGTAAATGCACCAGCAGACCTCCGTCTTTTCCTATAGCCCAGTTTTCGTCAACAACTACTATTGCATTCATCAGTTTCCACCTATATCGCTATGGGAATACCCTTTATCTGAGGGTTCTTCTCATAGTTTTCTATCTTTATGCTGTCTACAGTGAAATCATAGAAATCCTTTATTTCCGGATCCAATGTAAACTTCGGTGCAGGGAACTGAGGCCTTTTTATCATTTCTTTCACTATCGGCACATGCCTGTCATAGATGTGAGCATCTGCGATGACATGGACCAGTTCTCCCGGGATCAGTCCCGATACCTGTGCGAACATGTGCAGCAGCACAGAATACTGTACCACGTTCCAGTTGTTTGCCGCAAGGATATCCTGAGATCGCTGATTGAGGATGCCGTTCAGTTTGCTTCCGGTCACATTGAAAGTCATACTGTAAGCACACGGCTCCAGCCCCATCTCATGAAGATCGCGGAAATTGAATATATTGGTCATTATACGTCTTGAATAGGGCTGGTTTTTCAGATTCCACAGGACATTGTCCACCATATCCATCTCTCCCTGAGCAAATTTGTACTTGACGCCCATCTGATACCCGTAAGCTTTTCCTATAGTTCCCTTTTCATCGGCCCATTCGTCCCAGATATGGCTGTTCAGGTCATTCACATTGTTGGACTTTTTCTGCCAGATCCACAGCAGCTCATCCACAGCCGACTTTATCGCCGTTGGACGAAGAGTCAGTGCCGGAAATTCTTTCTGCAGGTCGTATCTGTTCACCACGCCGAATTTCTTTATGGTATGCGCCGGCGTTCCGTCTTCCCACACCGGCCTGACCTTCTGACCCTCAGAAGAAAAACCCGTGTTTATGATGTCGTCGCACATCGTTACAAATAATCTGTCAGCATAACTCATTTTCGATCACCTCAATATTACATACCTGATAACTATACCGATAGCGCCAAGGATTATTATCGTCATCATGATCTTTTCAGATCTGCTCCAGCCTTTTTTAGGGCCCTGTTCTTTTCGAGCCTCTTCATTGGCTTTCTCAACAGCTCTGTTGCTCTTATAATAATCTCCCAGCACATCACGCGCCTTGTTTCGCACCTTTTTTTTCGCCATACTACGCCTCTTTTATCTGGATGATCGCCATCGCCCTTGAAATCACTTCTTCCATTCTTTCTGTATCATCGTTCAGATACAGATACCCGACCAGTGCCTCGAATGCAGTGGACCATTTATATGTTACCGGGTCCGCATTTTTGGCTTTGGTGGCTGTCTTTCTATTCCTCGCTCTTTTAACAAGAGTCTGCTCTTCTTCACTCAATTCATCGAACATGCCCTTTATGGCTTTTGCCTGGGCATCGGCTTTCACATACTGCACAGTTACTTTGTGCAGCTTGTCCGCCGCCGAACATCCGGTCTCCAGAACGAATTTTCTTATGTATACCTCGTACACTGCATCGCCCATAAATGCCAGGGCAGTTGTGTTTATTCCCTTTACATTCATTCTTTTATGATCTGTACTCCCTGGGGAGTATCTTTGAGAGTGATCCCCCGTTCTTTCAATATGTCTCTTATCTCATCTGCTCTTGCGAAATCTTTGTTTTTTCGGGCCTGCTGTCTTTCATCCACCAGAGCCTGCACATCGTCCGCCACTGCTGCGCCTTCGTCCTGGCAAAGCAGCCCCAGCACTGATGTCAATTCTGTCAGAGTGTCCAAAGATTTTTCTGCGAATTCTTTGCTGCATCCATCTTTTACAGCTGTGTTTATGGCAGTGACGAGCTCAAAGACAGCCGATATGGCATCCGCCGTATTCAAATCGTCATCCATAGCCTTTATGAACTGCTGTCTGTATGCATCAAAAGAGTCCAGTTCCTTTTCCTCTTCAGCAGTCATTTTCCCCTGCTCTTTTTCTATGAGGAATTCCAGATTCTGTTTGGCGTTTTCCATTCTGCCCAGAGAATTCTCCGCCTGCTGCATCAGCTCTTCACTGAAATTTATAGGACTCCTGTACTGACCCGACAGCAGGAAGAATCTGATGACTTCGCCGCTGTATTTCTGCAGTATATCTCTTACCGTAAAGAAATTCCCCTTGGATTTCGACATCTTCTCGTTGTCTATAGTGATGTACCCGTTGTGCATCCAGTAATTGGCAAACTTCTTGCCGTTGTGCGCCTCCGACTGTGCGATCTCATTTTCGTGATGAGGGAATGTCAGGTCCTGTCCTCCGGCATGGATGTCTATAGTATCTCCCAGATATTTTCTCGACATGGCAGAACACTCGATATGCCAGCCCGGCCTGCCCATGCCCCAGGGAGAATCCCATGCGATCTCATCAGGTTCTTTTCTCGCCTTCCACAGAGCAAAGTCCAGCGGATCCTTTTTCTTCTCTTCGATCATTATCCTGGCCCCGGCTTCCAAGTCGTCTATGTTCTGCTTTGAAAGCTTGCCGTAGTCTTTGAATTTCCGCGTGCTGTAATACACATCGCCATCCACCTCGTAAGCGTATCCCTTGTCTTCCAGATCCTTTACGAATTTTATTATATCATCCATAGTTTCCGAAACCTTCGGATGGACCGTCGCCTTCTTCACGTTGAGAGCGGCGGCGTCTTTGTAATACTCATCTATGTATCTCTCGCTGATCTCCGGAGCCTCGACTCCTTCCTCCCGCGCTTTGTTTATTATCTTGTCATCCACGTCGGTGAAATTCTGCACGAAATTCACCTTTTCACCCCTGTATTCCAAGTATTTTCTCATTGTATCAAATACAACGAAAGGCCTCGCATTGCCTATATGAAAATAGTTGTAAACAGTAGGTCCGCAGACGTACATGTTCACTTCGCCGTCATGCAGCGGTTTGAATTCTTCTTTTGTTCTTGTCAGTGTATTGTATATCTTCATTTTTTTTCGTACTCCTTCAGTTTGTTTTCCAGCAGCAGGATACGTCTTCGCAGACATTCCATCTCAACTGCTACAGGATCCGGCATATCCACCTGATCCATATCTTCGGTGGTCCTTTTTCGACCCTTTACTATGGTCCCCGGTATGCCTACTACTGTGCATCCGTCCGGTACTTCCTTCAGGACTACAGCTCCGGCCCCGATCTTCACATCGTTTCCGACCTTGAAAGGTCCAAGGACCTTTGCTCCGCTGCTGACGATGACTCTGTCTCCCAGCGTAGGATGTCTCTTTCCTTCATCCTTGCCTGTTCCTCCGAGAGTCACGCCCTGGTAAATAGTGCAGTCATCGCCGATCTCGGCCGTCTCGCCGATCACAACTGCCATTCCGTGGTCTATCATACATCTTCGTCCGATGGTTGCGCCCGGGTGTATCTCGATCCCGGTGATCCACCGGGTAAACTGTGATATGACCCTGGCCAGCAGCTTACAGTGATGACGGTAAAGCCAATGAGAAGGTATATGCCACATACGCGCCCACACTCCGGGACAGCATAAAATGACTTCCAGGCCGGTTCTTGCAGCCGGATCCCGTTCTTTTACAGCCTTTATGTCCTCTCTTGTCGTCTTGAAAAAAGCCATTGATTCTCCTTCAAAATGTTTTGAGCAGGTAATAAAACCTGCCCAAATATTATACCGTATTATGCCCTGATTTTCAATATTCTAAATTGTGACCGTCCCCGTGAAAATCCGATCCCTTTGTTATATCCAGCCCGTGAAAAGCAGCCATCTCTATGAACAGTTCCTTTTCCTCCATTGTGTGCTCCGGATAATCGCATTCCAGCCCTTCTAGACCTTTCCTGCGCAGCACTCCCAGCAGCTCGTCTATATTCTGAAAAAACTCCTCGCTGTCCCGCTGCCCCATATGTCTTATCAGCCCCGGATGAGCCAGCACAGGCTTTCCGCCGGCTTTTTTGATCAGCCTTATCGCCTCGAATGTTCCTATCTTTTTCTTTTTTATAGCCCGCATCTTTTTTGTTGAAAAAATACCTGAAAACGCCTGACTGACGTCGCTGATGTATCCTTTTCCCACCATGGCCCGTGCGATGTTCGGCTTTCCTATAAATCCACGTTCTTCGCTTTCGGCTATATCTTCCGGTCCCAGTATGAACCCTTCTTCTGCCAGGGCTTCCAGCAGTTTCTTGTTGCGTCTGGCTCTGCCCCTGCGCATCTCTTCGCAGCCTTTCAGCAGGTGTTCGTTTCCCCAGTCGATATTGTAGCCAAGTATGTGCAGCCCGGTCCCGTCCTTCATTACTGTAGACAGTTCTATGCCCGGTATGACCCGTATGCCGGCTTTTTCTCCTTCTTCTATCGCTTCAGGTATCCCGTCGACGCCGTCGTGATCAGTTATGGCTATCTCATGCAGTCCTTGATCTTTTGCCCACCTTATTACTTCTTTAGGCGACAATGTGCCGTCGGAATAATATGTGTGTATATGCCAGTCCCGGTCTGCTGCGCCGTTCATGTTCATATGGCCATAAAGAGTTCGCTTTTCACTTCCTCCATTACCTTTTCGCCCTTGAGCGCACCCAGCAGCTCCAATGCAAACAGCATTGCCGTTCCCGGCGCTTTGCTGGTGATTATATGTTCGTCTTTTACTACCGAAGCTATGGATTTCAAAGCCCCCGTCAGGTGTTCTTCCATTCCCGGGTATATGGTGGCTTTTCTTCCTTCCAGTATTCCCATTTCTCCGAATATCATCGGTGCCGCGCACATGGCGCATATCCATTTCCCGGCGTCATTGAATTCTCCTATCCTTGCAGACAATCCCTCATGAGCCTGAAGGTTTGCCGTTCCCGGCATCCCGCCCGGCATCACGATCATCTCGCAGTTTTCATAGTTCGCCTCCTCAAAGGTGATGTCTGCAGTCAACTCTATATCATGAGCTCCTTTGACATTTTTGCCCTCGATGGATACGATCTCGGTATCAACGCCGCCTCTTCGCAGTATATCTACGATGGTCGTCGTTTCTATTTCTTCAAATCCGGATGCGATATGTACATAAACCATTTTTACTATCTCCTTTTAAACATTTTCTTCCGTCCTGCAACTTCCCACGTTCCGTAAGCCAGTATCCCCATTATCACAAAGGATATCACCAGGTCGAATACTGTGACCTGCAGAGAAAACTTGTCCTGCAGCACCATTATCAGTATATCTCCGGTCTTGAACCCACTCCCGAGCAAATGGCCCCATGTCAGCGACCTGAAAAAAGGCACTGCCTTTGCCAGTGCCCACAACACCGACATGATCAGGAACATTAAAAATGACTTTTTCAAATATTCCATGTGTATCACTTTGCGCCGCCATCTTATCAGGAAAAAATAGCAGACTGCTGTCATTATCAAAGCTATGATACCGACTGCCAGCACTATGTCCAGTGCTGTCCTTAGATGATGCATCGCCGCTCTGTCCTTATCGTTGAAGACATCTTCCGGCTTGTAATCCACAGATTCCTTCAAAGTAAAGTCATTTGTTTTATGCTGCATGTAGTCTCCAAAGAGGTTGACCAGCTTCCCTTCATCGACTACTACCGGAGCCGAATTCAGTATTTGCGAATCGCTGAGTGAATACTGATATGTATCGGGCATACGCATTGTGATATTCGCTGCAATGCAAATTATCATCAGTGGAATACTGATGATCAGTATCCGTCCGAACACTGTGTCCCATTGTATTTCCCGGCTCTTCATAGTGTTTCGCCAGGGATTTTTACGTGAATTCTTTCTATATGTTTTCATACTATATAATATACAGTTCTCCGCCGATTATTACAAGTGGTTTTCCTATACACCAAAGCGGCCGGCCCATTTAAGGGTCAGCCGCCAAATGCTTTTATTCTTTCTTATCAGTGACCGGCTTCCTGTTCCTGCCTGTAAGCTGCTGTTATCTTGTCAGCCATCTGCTGCGGCAGCTGGTCATATCTTTCAAAACTCATTTCGAAAGATCCTCTGCCCTGAGTCATCGACCTTATGGTTATTGCATAGTCGAACAGTTCCGCCTGAGGAGCTTCTGCCAATATCTTCTGGTCTCCCGACTCGAGAGGTTCTGAACCCAGGATCCTGCCCCTTCTCTTGTTCATGTCCCCCATGACATCACCCATGTTTTCATCCGGAACAGTTATTTCCAGATGCATGATCGGTTCCAGGATACATGGATCAGCTTCAACGATGCCCTTCTTGAATGCCAGAGAAGCCGCTATTTTGAAAGCCATTTCATTGGAGTCCACATCGTGATACGATCCGTCATAAAGATCTGCCTTTACTCCCGTGACTTTGCATCCTGCAAGGGGGCCTTTTTCCATTGATTCTACAAGACCTTTTTCAATAGCCGGTACATAGTTCTTCGGTATGGAACCGCCGAACAGAGATTCCTCAAATTCGAAATCCTCCTGCGACGGCGAAAACTTGATGTGCACATCTCCGTACTGTCCTGCTCCGCCCGACTGTTTTTTATGTTTTCCCTGTACATCGGAATTGCCTCTGATAGTCTCTCGATAAGCTATCTTCTGCGGTATCGTCTTTACAGAAACGCCGAATCTATCCTTCAGTTTTTCCATTATTATATTGATCTGCATCTCACCCTGTCCGCCCAGCAGAGTCTGCTTCGTTTCATTGTTTCTCTCTATAGTGAACGACGGGTCTTCCTCTCTCAGCTTTGCAAGGCCGGAGAAGACTTTATCTTCCTGTTTTTTTTCTGCAGCTTCGATGGCTACATACAGTTTTGGCGTTGGATAATCCAGCGGCATATATCTGTGTATGTCATTCTTATCGCAGAGAGTATCTCCCGACAAAGTATACTGCAGTTTTGCCACTGCAACGATGTCTCCGGCTTCGGCATAATCCAGTTCCTGCTGCTGATTGCCTCTCAAGAAAAACAGTTTGCCCAGTTTTTCCATCTTTCCCGTTCTTTCGTTCAAGATCTCCATTCCGGATGTCATCTTTCCCGATACAACTTTTATTACCGATATCTTGCCCACAAACGGGTCGATTATGGTCTTGAAAACAAAACCGGATACAGGGCCGTCTGTCTTTGAAACATACTCCACCTGTTCGTTTTTGTCGTTATATCCCATGTACACTCCATGCTCCAGCGGAGTCGGTGCGTATTCGATAAGCAGGTCCAGAAGTCCTTCGCTGCCGTGTCCCATCGTAAATGCCGCCGAACACACAGGAACGATAGCACCGTCCTGTATCCCTCTCTTCAGACCGGCTTTTATTTCATCTTCGGAAAAATCATCTCCGTTGAAGTATTTTTCCATCAGCGCATCGTCTGTCATAGCGATGGCTTCTTTCAGATCTTCATCGATCTCCGTAGTGATCGGCCAGCTGAAAGGAAGCAGAGAATCTCCGAACTTCGCCTTCAGTTCTCCAAATGTTTTGTCGTAATCGAATTCATCTTTATCTCGTTTATTTATTACTATGAATCTTGGTTTTTTATATCTTTCACATACTTTCCATGCCTGTTCGGTCCCCACCTGGATCCCCGCACCTGCATCCACCAGTATGATAGCTGCCTCTGCCGCTCTAAGAGCCGCGTTAACTTCTCCTACAAAGTCGAAAAAGCCCGGAGTGTCTATAAAGTTGATCTTGCTGTCTTTCCAGATCACCGGAACTACCGAAGTATTTATCGAATAGCCTTTTTCTTTCTCCATCTTATCGTAGTCGGAAACAGTGTTTCCTTCTTCGACTTTACCCATTTTGTCGATCTCACCTGTCTCTGACAATACCGATTCCAGGAAAGTGGTCTTTCCGCAACCGCCGTGTCCTACTAGTGCAACGTTTCTGATAGTTTCGCTGGTATAGCCTTTCATATATGAGTCCTCCTCTTATTATAGTTTCGCGTGGGTACAGTATATCATCTGGATTTGTCATTGGCAATATTTTCAGACAATTATTATTGTATAAAAAAAGCAAAAAACCATGTCAGTTCCATACCCTTACATGGTTTTTATCGTCTCCCTCAATTCACTGATGTCTGTTATTTGATTTATCTTCCTTCGGATCTCTGCCGCACCGTACTCTCCCTTCAGATACCATCCGGCATGCTTTCGCATTTCCAGCACAGCTCGCTTTTCACCCTTCTCTTCCGCCAGCATATCGAAGTGAGTCAGCATCATCTCTTTTTTCTCGTCTATGCAGGGACGATCAGGGATCCTTTCGCCCTTCCACGCCGCTGCAAGTTCTCTGAATATCCACGGATTGCCCAGCATGCCCCGGCCAACCATTACAAAATCACAGCCGGTCTCTTCCATCAGTTCCATACCGTCCTCTGCTGAAAATACATCACCGTTGCCTATCACCGGGATCGACAGTGCCTTCTTGACAGCCGCAGTCTGAGACCTGTCTGCCTTCCCTGAATAGAACTGTTCCCTGGTTCTTCCATGAACAGCAACTGCCGCAACGCCTGCGGCTTCCAGAGCCATGGCCGCCTCTGCGGCTACGATGGAATCACTGTCCCATCCTATGCGTATCTTTGCCGTGACCGGCTTTCCCGCGGTCTTTACCACCGCCGCTGCCACATCATGGAGCAGCCGGATGTTTTTCAGCAAAGCCGATCCCTCCCCGTTCTTTACTATCTTAGGCACCGGGCATCCCATGTTTATATCCAGCACGGCGTTCCCACGTCCCGCCAGCTTTTTAGCCGTCTCACCCATGATCTTTGGATCGCTGCCGAATATCTGATACGCCACCGGTTTTTCGTCCTCATATATCTTCAGCAGTTTTTCCGTTCTTTCGTTGTTATACAACAGACCTTTTCCGCTGACCATTTCCGAGTATACTAAAGCCGCACCCATGGATCTGCATAGTCTGCGCATGGGTGCGTCGGTTATTCCCGCAAGAGGAGCCGCTATGAACGGATTTTCCAGTATCACATTTCCGATCTTCAAATCAGCCATTCTGCTCCTTTTTCTTTTCTTTTTTGTTTTTTTCGTATATTATTTCCAGGCCCTCCAACGTCAGCATCTTGTCCACATGATCTATACAGTCCGTGCCCGAATCAATAAGAGTTGCAAGTCCTCCCGTTGCGACCACCTTGACACTTGCGCCCGCTGAAGAAACCTTTTCCAGTTCTTCTTTCATCTTCTTTACAATGAATTCCACCATGCCCATATGTCCATACACAAGACCCGACTGCATGCTCTGTATAGTATTTCTGCACACCACCTGGCCCGGCGGCTCCAGCTCGACTTTCGGCAGCTTTGAGGTTTTCTCAAACAGTGCATCAGAAGCTATCTTCAGTCCCGGTGCAATGGTGCCGCCCAGATATTCCTGTTTTTCATTCACTGCACAAAATGTAGTCGCCGTTCCGAAATCTATTATGATCAGCGGACCTCCGTATTTGTTGAAAGCCGCGACAGCATTTACAATACGGTCCGCGCCTACCTGTTTCGGGTTGTCGTACTTGATCAAAAGCCCCGTCTTGACACCCGGCTCGATCACTATAGCTCTTCTGTTGAAATATTTCTGCGAAAGATGCTGTATCGTAAACAGCACCGACGGAACGACTGTGGAAACTATAACATCCTCCACCTGATTCATCTGAAGATTTTCATATGAAAAAAGCTGGTTTATTATCATCCCGTACTCATCAGCGCTCTTGTTGTTGTCAGTTTCAAGTCGCCAGTTCTGAATGAGTTCACCATCTTTGAAAACGCCCAGCACAATATTTGTGTTCCCTACGTCAAAAGCCAGTAGCATTGGTTTCCCTCCTTTAGCTCTGTTCTTAAAATATAAAGGCGCCGGTATCGCTGCCGGCGCCAAATATTATACTCGGTTTATACCAAAGTTACAAGAGTATCTCCGGCATTTACAGAAGCACCCTTTGCTGCAGGCACTGTGTCTACGGTCCCTGCCTGTGGAGCCAGGATTTCATTCTCCATTTTCATGGCTTCCAAGATAACCAGGATATCGCCTTCAGCGACTGCCTGTCCGGCTGTTACCTTTACATCCAGGACTGTTCCCGGCATCGGAGCATCTATGCTTGCAGCGCCGGCTGCCGGTGCTGCTGCAGGAGCTGCCGCAGGTTCTTCTTTCTTCGGTGCCGGAGCTGCCGCTGCCGGTGCAGGAGCTGCCGCCGCAGGTGCGGGTGCCGCTACAGGTGCGGGTGCCGCTGCAGGTGCCGCATTTCCGCCTGTTTCTTCAACTTCCACTGCATAAGTTGTTCCGTTCACTGTTATATTATACTGTTTCATTTGACTTGATCTCCTTTATACTCTTCTACTTTCTATACACTCATCGCGGCCTTCTCTGGCCCATGCAGGTGTTGACCCTGCGATTCTTCTGATCCTTCTTACGACCAGATCGCTCTTTACCTCGCCGTCGCCTTCATAGGCTGCGATCGCTGCTGCGATCACCGCTGTCAGTTCCGCATCATTGGATGCCGGTACAGCGTCGCCTGCCGGAGCCGCTGCTGCTGCTGCCGGAGCTGCCGCCGCCGGTGCAGGTGCTGCTGCCGGAGCCGGGGCCGCCTTCTTTTTATCTGCTGACGCCATGATCCTGGTCATTACAGCTATTACGCCCCACAGGAGTATCAGGATGCAGAATGTGATCCCCATGCCCATCAGAGTCGTTATGCCTGCTCCCGCCATCTTGTCTCCAAAGGAGAGACTGTGCATAGTATCAGGATTAGCAAATTGTTCCATTAAACTCATATCGTCACCTCCTAAAGCGGTATGTTTCCGTGCTTTTTGGCAGGTAATGAATCTCGCTTTGATGCCAGCATATCGAAGGCGCTGATGATCCTCTGCCTTGCGGTAGCCGGTTCTATTACATCATCCACATAGCCCATTTCTGCTGCTCTGTATGGATTGTTGAATGTATCTTCGTATTCCTGTATTTTTTCCTTGGTCTTGGCTATCGGATCGTCTGCCGCCTTTATTTCCTTCTTCACAGAAGAAATAATATTTGCAGCTCCCGAAGCTCCCATTACAGCGATCTGTGCAGACGGCCATGCAAGGACCATATCGGATCCCAGTTCCTTGTTGCACATTCCAATGTAAGCTCCGCCGTAGGCCTTTCTCAGTATCATTGTAACGAGAGGCACTGTAGACTCACAGTAAGCATACAGCATCTTTGCTCCGTGTCTGATGATACCGCCGTACTCCTGATCTGTTCCCGGCAGGAATCCCGGAACATCTTCCAGCGTCAGCATAGGTATATTGAAAGCATCGCACCTTCTGATGAATCTTGCAGCCTTGTCCGACGCATTTATGTCCAGACATCCGGCTCCCACCTTAGGCTGATTTGCAATGACTCCCACTGTATTTCCGTCCATCCTGATAAAGCATGTGATCATGTTCTTCGCATAATGCGGAGCAACGTCCAGCAGCTTTCCGTCATCGGCCAGCCCCTTGATGACATCGTACATGTCATACGCCTTGTTAGGATTATCAGGTATTATCTCATTGAATTCAGGTATCATCCTGTTCGGATCATCCGAAGCCTCATACATAGGCGGCGTTTCCATATTGTTGGAAGGGAAATAGCTCAGCAGTTCCCTTACCTGCATCAGAGTTTCTTCATCATCCTTGCCTATGAAATGAGCGTTTCCGCTCTTTACGTTGTGAGCCATAGCTCCGCCCAGATCCTCAGCCGATACTTCCTCGCCTGTTACCGTTTTAATGACCTGAGGTCCCGTAATGAACATCTGGCTGGTCTTGTCGACCATGAAAATGAAATCTGTGATAGCCGGGGAATAAACCGCGCCGCCGGCACAAGGTCCCATGATCACGGATATCTGAGGAATAACGCCTGATGATATAGTATTGTTTTTGAAGATCTTTCCGAATCCGGAAAGTGCATTGACGCCTTCTTCTACTCTGGCGCCACCGGAGTCATTGAGGCCGACGATAGGGGCTCCCATTTTCAGAGCCATCTTCTGAGCCTTCACGATCTTTTCCGCATGGTACTCGCCCAGCGAACCGCCGATCACTGTAAAGTCCTGGGCATAAGCAAATACCAGTCTTCCCTCTACAGTACCGTAACCGGTCACAACACCATCTCCATGATATTTCTTTTCAGGCATATCAAAGTTGTTGCACCTGTGTGATACGAAAGTATCGATTTCCACGAAACTGTCCGCATCAAAGAGGATATCCAGTCTTTCTCTTGCTGTCAGTTTGCCCCTTTTGTGCTGTGCTTCGATTCTTTTTTCTCCGCCGCCCACAGCAATTTTTGCTTTGAACTGACGAAGTTCTTCCAGCTTGTTCATTTATGTTTCCTCCTTCAATAAAATTGGATTTTATATCTGTTCATTGGCATCTAAAACACCACTACTACTATACCGCAACAAATCAGCGGTTTCAAGAGTTATAAACTTGTATACATTATTCATTGTCAAATTATTCACACATTACTGTCTTACCACTTTTTCCAGCCTTTTCAAAGCCAGCGCAATAGTCAGCCCGGGCATGACCCGATTCCCTGTTATCTCCACTCCCAGAACATCATTTATTTTTTTCAGTCTGTACTGGACAGTATTGGTGTGTATGTCCATGAATTCCGCTGTTTTACCGCTGTTCATCCCCGCATCCAGCACGAAAGTCAGCAGCGTATCCAGCAGCTGTTTGCCCTTTGCATTGTTTTCATCAAAAGGCGACAGCAGTTCCGTGTAGTTTTTTTTGACTCTTCCTCCCTGCAGCTGTATATTGATGCAGTTGGAAATGAGCACCAGCTCATATTTTGTGAAGACTCTCTTGTACGGGAACACATTCCCCGCAAAAGACCAGGATTCATTGATCAGCCGATAAGCTTCTCCGGCGCCCTCGATCCCATCTACTCCGGTTATATGGAATATCCTCGATGACCTGTCGCCCTTGAGCCTGTTGAACAGTTCTATGCATGTAGCCTTGTCATCCTTTTCACTGCCTTCCGACAGGATCATTCCGTAAGTCTCGTCATCTTCGATTATCCTCATGATAGAAAGAGCCTCTGTATTTTCAAATTCCTCCATAATCTCGTGGCCGTGCCCCTCTTCCATGCCCTTTCCAAAGAACACGCTGACGATATCCGCCGGATCTATTTCGGCTTCGTCCTTCATGCTGTAAGCCAGACTCATGTTCCCCCGTCTCAACGCTTTTATCAGTTCAGCCCTGCTGTCCCGTTCCGGAGTATATTTCCACATTCCCATAGCCAGCTCTATTATTTCAGCCAGTTTTGTGATCTCTCCGGCGGAATATGAATCTTCGTTGTCCACAATGAACATAAAATGTTTTTTCCCCTGTATCGTGACCGGTCCCCAGTATGTCAGAACGCCGTTGACATCGATCATGGTATATACCGTGCCTGCATTCTCCACATCCCGCTCTTTTCCCAGTCTGATCGCCTCTGCTATGGTCGTCCTGTGGCGCGTCTCCACAGACAGCACCGGGTTGAAATCCGATGAAAGCAGGATCAGCTGAAAATCATTGGACAGAGCCGCAGCCTTGGCAGCTTCCGGAAAGCTTGTATACTTTTCGAAATTCAACAGATGGAATACCGCATTGTTGATCAGCGCATTTTCAAAATCATCATCGCCCATGAGCAGTTTCCCCGAGACTTCGGTTATGACATCTCCCATGTCCAGTTTAGAACCCGGATTCATTGCAATGAGAGGCAGCCCTGCTCTTTCGGCAGTGTTGACCACCTTTCTGGATATCTGTTTTACTACTTTCCCCACATTAAAAATGACCAGTGCCGCCGCTTCATTCTTTGCAAGGACTTCGATCGCCCTGCACTGGGCGTCCTCATTGGCCCTCATGCCAAAGAAAGAAGTAAACAGCATCTGATCTTTTCCGTTGTAGTAAGAAGCTACATCCTTTGCGTCTGTAGCTTCCAGCACCGATATTTTTTTTACTGCTCTGCCCAGATCATTCTTCCCTGCAAGCACTCCGGCTTTGTCAAAGGCCGCAAGCTCCAGACAGTCCTTTACAGTTACTTTCATTACCGTTCCTCATCATCCGATTTGTCTGATCCTTCTTTGGGATCATTTTTCACATCATCAGCAGCTTTTATATCATCCGCATTGAGATAATCCGTGTCATATACTGAAAGATCATCGTCATCGCCTGACAGTTTTATGGCATCTCTTTCCTGCTTTTCGCTCAGCTTTTTCATTTCAGCTGCTTCTTCTTTGTTAGTCTTTTCTATGTCAGCTTCCTTTTGCCTCTGATCTTCAGCCAGCTCCGAAGCAGTCATCTCGCCGTTGTAAAGTTTTTCGAACTGTGTTCCGTCGAGTGTCTCCAGCTCCAGCAGAGCCTCGGCAACTGTGTTCAGCTTGTCCACATGGGTCGACAGGATCTTTTCACATTCATCAAAGCATTCTTCGATTATATTTCTCACTTCTTCATCTATTTCCGAAGCAACTTCTTCGGAATAATTCTGCTTGGTCGACAGATCTTTTCCAAGGAATACTTCTTCTCCGGAACTGTAGTTGACCGGTCCCAGTTTTTCCGAGAATCCGTATTTCGTCACCATATCCCGCGCGATCTCCGTCGCCCGCTGTATATCATTGCTGGCTCCGGTACTGATGTCATCCAGCGTGAGCTTTTCAGCCACTCTTCCGCCCAGCAGATGAATGATCTGCTCGCGCATGTTGGCCTTTGTTCCGTAGTACTTGTCCTCTTTCGGCAGCACCATAGTAAATCCGCCGGCCCGGCCTCTCGGAACTATGGTGATCTGATGCACCGGATCCGTGTTCGGAAGGGCGTGAGCCACTACCGCATGTCCCGCTTCATGGAAAGCCGTCAGTCTTCTTTCATCTTCACTGATGACTCTGCTCTTCTTTTCAGGACCTGCAATGACCTTTGTTATAGCTTCTTCTATTTCATCCATACGGATATGTTTTCCGTTTCGTCTTGCTGTAAGGAGAGCTGCTTCGTTGAGCATATTTTCTATGTCCGCAGGTGTGAATCCCGGAGTACGTCTTGCCAGCACCTTTGGATTTACGTTTTCTTCCAGAGGCTTGTTCCTCGAATGTACTTTGAATATTGCTTCTCTTCCGGCGACATCCGGAATGCCTATCACTATCTGTCTGTCGAACCTTCCCGGTCTTAGAAGGGCCGGGTCCAGTACATCCGGTCTGTTTGTTGCAGCGAGGATAATGATGCCGGAATTTTCGGCAAATCCATCCATCTCTACCAGCAGCTGGTTCAAAGTCTGTTCTCTTTCATCATGACCGCCGCCCAGGCCTGCGCCTCTTTTTCGGCCGACTGCGTCTATCTCATCTATAAATACTATGCACGGTGCATTTTTCTTTGCCTGCTCGAACAGGTCTCTTACACGGCTGGCGCCTACGCCTACGAACATTTCTACAAATTCAGAACCGCTGATAGTAAAAAACGGGACCCCCGCTTCGCCTGCAGTGGCTTTGGACACATATGTTTTTCCTGTTCCCGGAGGGCCGACCAAAAGCATGCCCTTCGGTATCCTGGCTCCAAGATTGTTGTATCGCCGCGGATGTTTCAAAAAATCCACGACCTCTTCAAGTTCTTCTTTTTCCTCATCCAGTCCGGCTACATCGGCAAAGGTGATCTTTTTCAGATCCGATTCCTTCTGCAGTTTGGCTTTGCTCTTTCCGAACTGCATTGCCTTGCCTCCGCCTCCCTGCTGATTCATTATCATGAACCAGAAGAATATGAGTACGATTATCATTATGACAGTAGGCAGCATGGAAATATACCAAGGCGTCTCTTTCGGCGCTTCCGGCGTTACCTTCAGCTCACCCTTTTCCATCTGCGGCAAAATGTATTTTTCATCCAGCAGGACATAGTCAGACGTCGTATAAACCGCTTCGATCTTTTTAACAGTTTTTCCGTCATTGTCCACCCCTTTTTTCAGGGTCGCCGTCATTTTCATTTTGTTGTTGTCAACATTCAGTTTCGAGATATTTTCGGATGCCAGCTGCGTCGTGAATTCCGACAGGCTTACAGTTTTTACTTCCTCCTGAGGAGCCCTGTTGTAAAAATACGCCATTGCCAGTACGATCCCAAAGATTATCAGATAAATACCTATGTTTCTCGATAGCCTTTTCAATTTATTTTCTCCTTTAGTTTAGTTATTCATACCAAAAAAACATCCCCCGATTCGGATAATGTTGTAATTTTAACATAACTCAGGGCTCATTTCAAGTATCAACACCTTCGCGGTTTCATCCGTCACAGCGTAATTATCACTGAATCTGGCTCTGCTCACGCCTTCCGGTATCCAGAGTATCTCATTGCCTATCGCAGCCATGTAAATATTGTCCCTCAGGTTCTTCGGAACTTTCATATCTACAAAAAGGTCCTGTATGGTTTTGTGGCCTACGGAAAGGGCCATAAAATCTCCCGGTTCCCGGGTCCTTGCAAATATCATAGACAGCGGTCCGCCGGCAAAATCATATACCTCCGCCAGCTTGTCCACATCGAATACCGCCGTGTTGTCTTTCTTTACATAATCCTTCATATATAGAATATTCGCTTTCAAGACATACTGCGGCGGCTTTTCCG
This sequence comes from Eubacteriaceae bacterium, assembly GCA_034927505.1. Taxonomy (GTDB): domain Bacteria; phylum Bacillota; class Clostridia; order Peptostreptococcales; family Anaerovoracaceae; genus RUG100. The sequence goes on along the minus strand of JAYFPY010000024.1, from coordinate 65,551 downwards.
GGATTATATCCACAGCCTTTGCGCACATTGCCTTTTCGTAGGAAACACTGAATGCATATCCCATGGGAAAATCTATACTGGCCGACGATTTGCCCTTGTCGATCAGAAGGGAAGCCTGCTCCAAATGGGTGTAGCTGATATCTCTGTGCAGCCCCACTTCCGAGAAAGCTTTCATTATTATTCTGTGTCTTATTGCCGGAGGCATGTCCTTCATTACTTCTCTGTTCAGACTGCATACGCCTCCGGTGTTGCTGATGAACACCTCTTTCCAGGCCTCCTCAGTTTTTTTCCATATAAAGTCGGTGTCCTCTCTTGCTATTTTGCACAGCCTGTTTATGGCATCTCTGATGTTTTCATTGAAATTTTCTTCAAGATATGGCAGCAGCTCGAGACGTATCTTGTTCCTGGTATATACAGATTCATTGTTTGTCTTGTCTATACGAGGCTGCAGTTCGTGCACTCTGCAGTATTCTTCCACGTCATCCCGGGCCACATCCAAAAGCGGCCTTATAATAAAGAAACCGGTCCGATCACGTCTCAGATACTCTATGCCTGACAGTCCATCGGTCCCTGTCCCCCGCAGTATCCTGAACAAAAGAGTCTCCGCCTGGTCGTTCAGATTCTGTGCAACAGCTATTTTTATTTTCTCTGCGTTTTCGCCTTCTTTTACCAGCTCGCCGGACACTCTTGCGAATGCATCATATCTGACCTTTCTGCCGGCTTCCTCATCGGTCAGCCCCAGTTCTCTGGCTATTGCCCGGCAGTCTTCTTCATACGCCCAGCATCTTATTCCCCGCTCTTTGCATATCTGCTCAACAAAACTCTGATCTTCCTCCGCATCTCCCGGCCTGAATTTATGATTCACGTGGACCGCATCGATCTTCAACTTCATTTCATCCCTGATGCTGCAGAGGACATCGAAAAGGCACAGCGAATCAGGTCCTCCCGACAAACCAAGTACCAGGTGATCGCCTTCATTCAACAATTTATGTTCATCAATAGTTTTCAAAATAGTGGTTTTCGCATCTTTCATATATTATAGAACCTCTCTGCATTTCTGCATGCTTCATCTTCCATTTCACTTACATCTATACCCTTTATTACCGCCATCCTCCTCACTGTGTGTTCCACGTATGAAGAACGGTTCGGCCTCCCCCTTAGCGGTTCCGGCGTCAAAAAAGGAGAATCCGTCTCCGCCGTCAGAAATTCTGCCGGTATATGCTCAACGACTTTTACAGTCTTTCGATTGTTCTTGTACGTCACCGGCCCCGCAATGGATATCCATGCGCCGTTTTTCACATACTGTTCCGCCAGCTGATCGCTTCCCGAAAAACAGTGGAGCATCACCCTGGCGTCGCCTTCCGCCTTTTCCCATCCTTCCGGAACGGGCCTTTTAGGGAACAGCGCCTTCCTCTCCTCTGAGAAAGCCCCCTCTTCCACAAGTATATCCATTGTTTCCCCGTCGGCTTCTCTGCTGTGTATCACAATGGGCATTTTCAGTTCCAGAGCCAGTCTGATCTGTTTTCTGAAGCACTCTCGCTGCACGTCTCTCGGCGAATAGTCGTAATGAAAATCAAGTCCGATCTCCCCGATAGCTTTCACATCCGGCAAACCGGCCAGTTCTTTTATGACAGCCAGTTCGCTGTCGCCCATCCCGCTTGCATAATGGGGATGGAACCCGACCGCAGCAAAACACCAGCTGTACCGTTTCCCATGGGCCGCAGCCATCCGGGATGTTTCAAGATCACAGCCGATATCCATTACATATTTCAGTTTTTCATTTTCTTCGATCTCACTGATACGTATCTTTCTTTCTTCTTCAGTAAAATCCTCGCTGTTGATATGCGAGTGCGCATCAAATAGCATCTCCTGCCTCCATTGGTCCATTTTAACCCAGCCCATGATCAATTTCAAGATTTTATGCTGCTCATGACAAAGACTTCACATTGTGAACTTTTTTATTGACACGTGTATCTCCGCTGTGATATTCTGAATCGGTAATATAACATCCTTGAGGGAGTAGTTTGCAGCAATTGCTGTGGCAATGTCAACATCATGGTCCAACGGATCTGGTATTGCCCTTAGTAACGAGACTCACGGACAGTGCATTTATCAAATGTGTTGTCCGGGAGTCTCTTTTTTAAAAGTTTACCTGGCAGGAGGAACGCCTTATATGATTTATATGATTTATTTGATACTTGCAGCCATAGTTGTACTACTGTCCAACAAAGCTGCTTCATACGTGGACATGCTGGAAAAAAGGACCCGTCTTTCGGGAGCTTTCCTGGGCGGCGTCATGCTGTCGGCAGTCACATCTCTGCCGGAGCTGTTTACCAGTCTGTCATCGACCATACTTCTGCACAAGCCGGGGATGTGCATAGGAAATATACTGGGCAGCGACATATTCAACCTGGCAGTCCTCGCCCTGCTCATGCTGTTTTATTACAGATCCTTCGGATCTGCCAGAGTATCTTCCAGCCATACGAGAGTGGCTCTCTTCGTCTGCCTCATATACATTGCCCTGGGGCTGAACATGCTGCATATCCTGGATTTCGAATTCATTACCATCAGCATGACATCAGTAATAATAATGGTGCTGTATATCTTCAACGTCAAACAGATGTCATCAGACAACACCGATACTCTGACACAGGTCAAAAAGGATGAGGCATCAAAAGATGCCAATGAACAGCATCATTCAATAACTCTGAATCAGCTGGTCCTTCGTTTTGTTCTCGTCAGCATAGGCATCGTGGCAGTCAGCATCGCCATAACATACGCTACAGATGCTATCGCCGTCAAGCTGGATCTGGGGCAGGGCATCGCAGGAGCCATCCTTCTGGGCGTGGCCACATCTCTGCCGGAAGTGTCATCTACAATAGCACTGTTCCGTATGAAAAATTTCAACATTGCCATCGGTAATATCATCGGCAGCAATATATTCAACTTCCTGATACTGACCCTTGCCGATATATTCTATGTAGGAAGCGGTCTGTATGTTTTCAACGACCCGAAAACCATGAATCTTCTCGTATTCGGATTCATAGGAACGCTGGCCATGCTGGCCATGCTCCGTTTCAAAAATAAATGCACACAGATCGTCTGTCCTCTGTGCGCATTTGGATGTTATGTAGCTTTCCTGGTCGTGTGATCATGGATCACAGTTTTTGCACGGCTCGTAACCGTTGTCTATCAGGCTCTGCTTTTTCCCTTTATATGTCTTTTTGTTGGAATCGCTCATAGTTTTCACACTGTAGCACGAAGGTTTGTGGAATTTCTTCGTATTCAGATTGACCACATATGTTCCCTTTGCATCGGACGGACCCACATTGCTGCTTTCCTCTGCCGATGAAGAGATCCTTCCGCTGCCCCTGCTGTCTCCTGTTGCATGGTCGATAGTGATCCCCGGCTGCTCGTTGTAAGCATATATATTGAATGAAACGCCTTCGCCTTTATCCTCTACAGACTCGGCTTCCATCTGTACCCCGGAAGCAAGAAGATCGTTCTTTTCATATACAGGCGTTACTCTGTACATTACATGATTGCCTGTAGACTCCACATAGTCGGCCACTTCATTCTCGAAAGGCAGCATGCCGTCCACATTCATATATCTGGTCCCCGTTATAAGATTCTCTTCATTGGCGTTTTCCCCGGTCAGCTGATATCCGATCAAATGACATCTGTTGTAAAGATATTTTCCGTCTACCGAATCATATTTTATCGTATGCCATCCCGCAGGCTTTATCATCCCAATACTGCCTCTTTTATCAGTCGGCATGGTGCCTCTGCCTACGCAGGCTTCGGCTGTTCCGCATCTTCCCAGAGAATCGATCTCGCTGTAGCTTTCATATGATTTTGTCGTCAGCTGCACCTTGGAAAAATCCGGTTCATTATTATCTATCTCAACATAGGGGCTGTCACTAAAAGCCGGTATGTCTTCAATCGTCTTTGTGCCGGCTGTTTCCGTCGTGGCTTCATCAGCCTTCTGCACGCTTTCTACCTGCTCTTCTGCCGTAGATACTGCAGCGTCTTGATCGCCGGCATCAGATACACCCGTCTGATCTGCCGTCTGTCCGCACCCCGCTGCCGTTATCATTATCGACACCAGCATGAACAGCAATATTTTCCTTATATTGTCCATGATTTAAAACACCTCTCCTTGTTTATATTCTACCCGGCAAAGTTGTTCTGTCAATCCAAATAAATAACAAATATCTTGTATACTTGGCCCAAATCCTTTGACACTGCCTGTCATATACGGTATCATGTTGTCTCAAGATGTTTTTTTCAGGAGGTTTAAAATGAGAGAACAATGGACGTCCAAGCTGGGCTTTCTTATGGCAGCAATCGGCTCAGCAGTTGGACTTGGAAATCTATGGAGATTCCCATATGTAGCCGCATCCAACGGAGGCGGTGCTTTTTTGCTGCCATATTTTTTCGCAATAATAACAGCAGGTATACCTATTCTAATAATGGAATACACCATCGGTAAAACATACCGCGGCGGCGCACCGGTATCTCTGGCCAGGATCAATTCGAAATTCGAATGGCTGGGATGGGCGCAGGTCATGGTAGCTTTTCTGATACTGATATACTATCTGGCCATCGTCGTATGGACACTGTCATACGTTGGCTTTTCATTCACTCAGGCATGGGGATCGGATCCTACAAACTTCTTCCTGAAGTATCTGGGCGTTACTGAAAATGCACACACGCTGGGCGGCATACGTACAAATCTGCTGATACCGTTCCTTATCGTATGGGGCCTTGCAGCACTGATAATGTACAAAGGCATCAGCAAGGGCGTTGAAGTCGCATGCAGACTGTGTCTGCCTATACTCATGGTGCTGACCTGCGTTCTTGTTATCCGGGGAGTGACCCTGCCGGGTGCTTCTGCCGGACTGGAATACATGTTCAAGCCTGACTGGTCGTCTCTGGCAAAGCCAAGCGTATGGGTGGCAGCTTACGGACAGATATTCTACAGTCTTTCCATAGCATTTGCGATAATGATCTCATATTCCAGTTACCTGCCTAAGAAGACCGACGTGGTCAACAGTGCTTTCATTACAGCTACTGCCAATCATGGTTTCGAACTTTTCGCAGGCATCGGAGTTTTCAGCATCATCGGATACATGGCTATGCAGCAGGGTGTCGAAGTAAAGGCTGTAGCCGGCCAGGGCGTTGGTCTTGCTTTCATGACATTCCCTACGGCTATCAGTTCACTGCCGGCTTTCAAAGGTCTGGTAGGCGTATGCTTTTTCGGAGCCCTCTTCGTTGCAGGTCTCACTTCACTGATATCCATATCTCAGGCAGTGATCACAGGATTCCAGGATAAATTCAAGATGCCTCACAAACGTGCGGTAACATTCGTACTGGTCCCTGCATTTCTTCTGAGTATTCTGTTCATCACCGGCGCAGGCATGAACATCCTCGATATAGTTGATGCATTTGTCAATCAGGTGGGCATAGCCTTCTGCGGAGTTCTGGAAGTAATACTCATTGCATGGTTCTTCAACCCGGAAAAAATCAGACAGCTTGCCAACGAATATTCAAATTTCAGTGTAGGAAAATGGTGGACATTCTGCCTAAAGATCGTAACCGTACTGATCCTTGGAGTAATGACAGTGATCAATACATACAAATTCATCACCGAAGGATACGGTTCTTATTCACAGATGGATATAAATCTGTTTGGATGGGGTGCTATACTGATAATAATAGTATTTGCTGCTGTCTTTACCAAGATGAAAGGCTTTGAAGGATATAGAGATCTTGATAAAGCCAGTGCAAAGGAGGTCGAATAATATGGCTACTTCCGCAATAATAATGATGATAATCGGCTGCGGACTGCTGTGGGGAGGATTCTTCTTTTCCTCATTTTACATGATGCATGCAGAGAAGAAAAAGAAAAAATTAAATGATAAACAGCAATAACTCATATCAGCCATATAGGAACTATATGATTGTTCCTGTCAAAAACAGATAATTTATCACACATGCAAAGGACTGCACCGGTACCTCTTACCAGCGGTCCTTTTTCTATATGGCAATGGATCTGCAAAAACATGGCCGGCTGATTTTCTGTTTTTATATAAATCGGCCGCGTTTCCTTATTCTTCCAGATATCTGTACATCGATTCTTCCACTTCATCCTTCATAGTAAATTTGAAATTGACTATAGGAAGCATCTTGTTTTTATCATTTTTGATCTCGTCTTCTTCATGAAAAGCCGGTTCCACATCGCCCATGTAATAAAAATCCGTACCCTCGCCGTCGCTCTTCTTTATGAACAGCGGTATCCTGACTCCGCTCTCTCCATAGTGGAGCAGGGGCTGGATCTCCGCCGTCTTCAGAGTAACATTGTTCCTGGTCATCCAGCTAAAGCAGTATGGGTTTATGAATTCATCCTCATACTTTGTACTGCTGGTGATGTTCTCTTTTTTATTGTATGTGACAAAGATCGGACATGTATCATACTTGACTCTGTACCCAAATATGGTCCCCTCTTCATTGCTCTTCCAGTTGAGGATCCGGCATGCATCCTTTCTGGAATATTTGGCGTACAGATTGAATCCGTCCCGGTATTTCTCAATGTCAAAATCCTTTTTATATCTTGCAAATGAGTATTTGATCATATCATCCAGATATCCATGCATCCCATCCTCAAGCAGTATGCCCTTAAATGCCTCTTCCATGGTGAACGTCATACCATTGAAATCTATATTCTTTTCGATGCCGTATTTAGCTCTGTCTCCGGCCTTTATGAATCCGCCGTTGAGCAGATCCGTTGCCGAAACCAGCGTCCCCTCCGAACTTTCAAATCCGAATTCGTTTTCGATCACGCTCCTCACTTCTTCGGCCGACACAATATCTTTAGTCAAAAGGAGCGCCAGAATTACGGCTTCTTCGACCCTCTTCCCGTTTAATATTTCTTTTGAATAAAATGCCAGCAAGTTTTCCCGGCTTTCCGGCAGCTCAGCTGTCGACTCCCTGTCCGCATATCTGAGAAAGCCGTAATAGGAATCGCACTTTGAAACAAATGAATAAGGCTCCCGTCCGCCGTGCTTCATAAAATCCATCATGGTCGGGACTCTTCCCAGCTGATACTTCATCAGCCTGTAGTCATTCTTCATTTCCCGCTTGCCGTCCAGTCTTGCTTTGTCGATCGCTTTGAATATCTTCTCTTTGGTTATACTGTCGAACTGTACTGTGGAGCTGCCCGGTATAGTGCTGCTGCCGCTGTTCATCAGTTTTCTGATGGTATCTTTGTTGTATGTTTTATCTCCGTACAAAGCTATAGGCAGCAGATAATTATTGCTGTAATTCCCTATGAAATCGATCACCGTAAGATACTCTTTCATCCCGTGTTTTCTCAGCCCTCTCCCCAGCTGCTGCACAAACACTATTGCAGACTGGGTCGGTCTCAGCATTATTATCTGATTGAGGGAAGGGATATCCACGCCTTCGTTGAAAATGTCCACTGTGAAAATATAGTCCAGACTGCCCCTTTCTCCATTATCCGTTTCCAGTTTTTCGATCGCCTCTTCCCTGGCGTCTTCCGTATCAGATCCTGTCAGCGCCGCTGTTCTGAATCCCCGGCTGTTGAATTCCAGCGACAGCCGGGCGGCTTCCTCGGTCCGGCTGCAGAACACCAGGCCTTTGACCCGGTCTCCGTCATGTCCGTAAAAATCCGCGGCTTCAATGATCCTGTCTACACGCTCATCGCATATCAGATCTCTGAATTCCGCATTGTCATCCAGCACCTTGCCGTCAACAGCTATCTCACTGACGCCGAAATAATGAAAAGGCACCAGCATGTTTTCTTCCAGCGCTCTGTTCAGGCGTATCTCATAAGCTATGTTGTGATCGAAGCTTTCGAAGATATCATACCCGTCCGTTCTCTCCGGAGTAGCAGTCATGCCCAGCAGGAATTTCGGTTCGAAATGCTTCAGGACTTTCTGATACGTCTCTGCTCCGGAACGATGGACTTCATCTATCACGATATAATCGAAATGTTCTTTATCAAACGATCCCAGCACGCTGTCCTTTGCCAGGGTCTGTACAGTGGCAAATGTATACCGACTGTCTTTGTCTTTTCTGCCTCCCGTAATGAATCCTGTGTCTATCTCTGCTCCCAGGACCCTTTTGAAGCTCCGCTCGGCGGCCCTTGCGATATTGCCCCGATGCACCACGAACAGAAATCGCTCCGGGTTGTATTTTCTTACATCAAAAGCCGACAGATATGTTTTGCCGGTCCCCGTTGCAGATATCAGAAGTGCCTTGCTCCTGCCGTCGTTTCGCAGCGACTCTATAGCCTTCAGCGCTTCGACCTGCATCTTGTTCGGATTGATCTTTTCGAATCGGATCAGATTGTTTTCCGCATGTTCGACTGCAGCTTTCTGTGAAGCTCGGATCTCTTGGTATATCTTGCTGTATTCTTCTATCCATGCCTCATTGACAGCAGTCGCATCCTCGAATGTACGGTCGAACTCCCTAATGATGTTCTGCATGACAGCCCCGTTTTCAAGAGACGACAACTTCACGTTCCATTCCTTGTTGGACCCCAGTGCGTCCTGAGTAAGATTGCTGCTGCCTATGATGAATGAGTAGGAATCCGTATGTCTGAAGATATATCCTTTGGCGTGGAAATTACCCTCTGTGACTATTTTCAGTTCTATGTTCCTGAATTTCAAAAGTCTCGTCAATGCCGCAGGCTGAGTGAAATTCTGATATTGGGAAGTTATTATTTTACCCTTGATGTTTTTCTGCTCCAGCTCTGAAAGGATATTTATCAGACTGGTCACCCCGCTGCCTGTTATGAAAGCAACGGAAAAATAAAACTCTTCACAGCTCCTGAGTTCATTTTCTATGGTGGTCAGGACTTTCTTGCCTTTTTTGTGATCGTTGACCAAAAGTTTCGGATCATACTTTTCCAGAGACGACAGACTGCAGTCCACAAAACCGTTCTTCAGACTCTCCGACAGGCTTTCCGCAATACCCATATCATATACCTCCTACTTCCAGTTCTTTTACTATCGGCCAGTCTGCCCCGGCCCAGTCCAGTTCCTTCAGACGCTCCGGAGCGAGCCACTTGGCATCAACATGTACCTTCAATGTTATTTTGTCTGAATCCATAGGACACAGGAACGCGTACATCCTTATTTCAAAATCTCTGTACCTGTGCTCGACAACACAGTATGTCTTCATGTCATCGATCTTTATGTCAATATCCATTTCTTCTATAAGTTCTCGGTGGAGAGCTTCCTTTGGAGTCTCGCCCTCTTCCAGCTTTCCTCCCGGGAATTCATATTTATATGAAGTGTAATCGTATTTCCCTTCGCCCCTCTGAGCGCATAATATTTTACCGTCACGGACCAGTATGGCCCCTGCTACTTCCAGTTGTTTCATGGTACCTCCCTTTATCTGGTTTTCAGATAGTCTTTATCATTATATGCTGTTTACAACCGTTTTACAAAAAAATGAGCGAATATCATGCGATCCATCACAAAAAAACAGCGAATATATACATATAAGCGCAAAAACATGAGCCAATCGACAATACTAAGCACATCTAACCATACCGCATACACTGTGGTATAATTTATCTACCAAATTTGATATTCAAGGGAGATGGTGATAATGAAAAAGGTAATTAAAAAAATATCAAAGATAATAACAAAAGAAAAAATCAAAACGGCGTCCGTGGATCTTATATTTCTTGTACTTGGATGTCTGTCGGGGGCCTTCGCCACAGTTGCGATCATGATACCCAACGGGCTGGCTTCCGGAGGCGTCACCGGGATCGCCAGGATCGTTCAGGACTATACCGGATTTGATTATTCGCTGATCTACTACGCGCTGACTGTCGTTGTAGTAATAGTGGTCTGGATTATGCTGGGTTTCAAAGAGGTGAAGAAGATCCTGCTCCTCTCGATAATGTATCCTGCGGCACTGTTGCTCCTGGAGCAGTTTCCTCTGTCGCTGCTGGCCGAGAAAGACATTCTTTTGGCATCAGTTTTCTGCGGCGTGTTTTCCGGAGTATGCAACGGGATCGTTTTTTATCGAGGCTACTCATTCGGCGGAACAGATTCGCTGGCCAAAGCGCTGCGTAAAAAAGTATGGCCTCATATCTCTCAGAACAAAATCATGACAGGCATAAATATAATCGTAATCATTGCATGTGCCTTTGTATTCGGAAGGAACATTGCTCTCTATGCTCTTATAACTCAATGGATCGCCACCGAAGCCGTGAATCTGGTCCTGTACGGATTCAGATCGACCTTCATGCAGCTTCAGATAATAACCGACAAAGGCGATGAGGTATGCCACTATATAATGCAGGAAATGAACCGGGGAGTATCCGTCCATACTGTCACCGGGGCTTATACGAACACTGTTCGAAACGAACTGCGCCTGCTCTGCTCGCCCCGTGAAAGCGTACAGCTGCGGCGTCATCTGACCGAGCTGGATCCGGATGCATTCGTCACTGTTGTGCAGGTAGACAATGTATGGGGCAAAGGATTCCAGGCTATGGACAAAGAAGATGATCAGTGATCCGGCATCAATTATCCGGTCTGATACTTATAGTACAGTCCTTCATCTGTGGGATCTTCTCTTTCATTTTTCTGCGCACATCATCTGTAAGAGCAAATATCTCTCCCGCAGTACGATCTCTTTCAACTATTATCTCCGCCTCTGCATAAAAATTGGCACCGAACATTCTGGTCTTCAGTTCGTGTATGCCGATCACACCCGGTTCCGATCCTATTATTTCCCTGATCAGGGCCACAGTCTTTTCATCGCATGATTTATCCACCAGTCTGGCCGTAGAATTTCTGAAAATATCCACCGCCACTTTCAGCACCAGCACGCATATTGCGACACTGGCAATGGGGTCCATTATCGGCAATCCCAGCCTGGCCCCTATGATGCCTATAAAGGCGCCCACCGATGAAAGGGCATCTGTACGATTGTGCCATGCCGTAGCCATCAATGCTCCCGATCCGACTTTCTTTGCGCCCGCTCTTGTGTACCAGTACAGGCCTTCCTTCGCCGCTATAGATATTATAGCAACGATCAAAGCAGCCATCCCCGGCACACGCAGATCTTCCTGAAGGCCGGACATTATGTTGCGTACGCCGTCAGCCCCTATGCTCAGTCCTGTAACAAAAAGTATCCCGGACAGTATCAGTGCAGCTATGCACTCCATCCGGTCATGCCCGTACTGATGTCCCTCGTCCGGCTTTTTGTCGGCAAATTTGATCCCCACAATAACGATCAGTGTATCGAAAACATCCGCCGCAGTATGCACCCCGTCAGATATCATTGCCGCAGATCCCGCAAATATCCCCGCTAAAAACTTCAGCACCGCAAGGACTGCATTAGCTATTATATTTGTCGCCGATACTCTCATCGCCCGCTGCGTATTAGTCAACTCTGTTTCTTTCACTTGCGATCTCCTTCATTTCATCTTACTCATTCAATGAAAAGTATATGCCAAATCCGGTCTGTCCACAAGGTAAAACTTCTAAAACACAGCCATGCAAGTCACAGCAGCAGCATTATAAGGCTGCATATCGCAATCGATGCAGAAGGAGTATCCCACCATGTATCGTCTCTCGCATTCACATACTTTTCCCACAGATCGCCAATGAACCATGCTATAACAGCAAAAATTATCCCGATCCATATACTGCCCGTTGCTGCAGCCGCAATGCTGCATGTAAGCGTTATGTGATGCGTCAGCGGTATAGAATATCCAAACTGCAGCAGTACCAGCGAAGCTGCACTGAAATAAAATCCCAGTTCCACTACTCCGGTCTTCAAACTGACGAATGAAAAAATCATTCCAAGTCCCAGAGCGATGACAAAATTCATACAGAAATCATCCATATGCAAAAATCCTATTTTCTCTTTGCGTGCTTTTCGCAGCTCTTCGATTTCTCTTTCTTTTACAGACCGTTTCGTCGCGATCCCTCTGTGCCCCAGCATCAGCCTTACGATCCCGCCTGTGATTATTACCGACAATGCAACGCCGTTTCCCGGATAGCTCGCAGCAGCCAGCCCATTTGTTGCCAGAAATCCTATCACGCCGAAAACACCTCCGATAATTATTGTAGAAGTGCTCTTGAATTTAAACAAAGGCGTTATTATATCACTGCCCGCTTCCAGCAGTTCAAGTCTGTGCGCTGCAAATGCCGCCGCCGCGACTCCGCCTGCAAAAGCTACCTGCGGCCCTGTAAGCGCTCCGAAAATAATATCTCCGCTGAACATCTCCGCCATGTTCGAATTGCTCATCTGCATTGCCGCACCAATAAATCCAATAAAACCTGTCATAATAAACATCGGCAGTGCACCAAGAGTTGCACCCAGTATGCCTCCACCGAACGCCGCCATAATACCATATATAATATCCATAATTCATTCCTTTTCTTTTTTAAAAAACGGGACCGAACTCTACATGGAGGACAAGAGTTCGATCCCCGAAAAACATTATCTACACGCCGGTCTTACCATGCCTGTTCATACAATTTAATGATATCCTCCAGATTTTCAGGCGTAATCCTTGGATTAGTGCCTGTATTGATATCGTTGTATGCAGCCTTTGCAAGTTTAGGAATAGCTTTCTTGTCGATACCGGTATCCGCGATCCTGCCGATGCCTACATCCTTTGACAGATGCTTTACAGATTCAACTGCTTTTTCTGCAGCTTCTGTCACCGAAAGACCATATATGTTTTCTCCCAGCATCACTGCGACATCTGCAAACCTCTGCGGATCGGAAATAATATTATATTCCATTACATATGGTAGTATCATTGCATTGGCAACGCCGTGCGGTATGTTGTATATGGCTCCCAGCTGATGCGCCAGCGAGTGCACCAGACCAAGGCCTGCATTTGTAAATGACATACCTGCCAGCATCGACCCAAGCAGCATGTCGCCTCTCGCTTCAATATTCGTACCGTTGGCGACTGCCTGACGCAGACTTCCTGCGATCAGACGAATCGCTTTTTCACTGGTCATATCAGACATAGGCGATGCCTTTTCTCCTCTGACTACATAACACTCAATAGCATGAGTCAGTGCATCCATTCCTGTTGCAGCCGTGACCGCTGAAGGAAGTCCGACAGAAAGCTCAGGATCCAGAAGAGCTATATCTGCATATGCAGTCTCTCCTGCTATAGTCGTCTTATATTCTTTTTCAACTATCGTGATCACTGAACACCATGTTGCTTCCGATCCGGTCCCTGCCGTCGTAGGAACTGCTATGAAGTACGGCATCTTGTTCTTCGGCGGCCATGATTTACCTGTTACCACATCGTAATCGGCTGCCTTGCCTCCGTTTGTTATTACCAGTCCTATTGCCTTGCCGGTATCCATTGCACTGCCTCCGCCTACTGCAATGATGTTATCCGCCTTTGCTTTATGATATGCTTTTAGACCTTCTTCTACTGTTGCTTCGATAGGGTTTGCTATAACTCCGTCAAAAATTGCATAATCCACATCCGCTGCTCTCAGACTTTCCTCGATGGGTATGATCGCACCGGCGTCCACTACTCCTTTGTCTGTCACTATCAGAGACTTTTTGAGTCCCTTTGCATTGACCAGATTTCCTGTTTCCTCTGCCGCACCCGACCTGAAGATCACTTTGAAAGGTGCCATCCACTGAAAATTATTCTTAGCCATTTTTTTACCTCCTTGTTTTATTTACCATATTATTTTTTTCTTTCACCCTGGGAATGTTCCTGCCACGCCCTCAGGGAAATTGATTTGTATACTCTTGATATTACTGTAGCTGTCCATCATGGAAAGATGTGTCTCTCTTCCCAGCCCGGATTTTTTGTAACCGCCGAAAGTCGTATGAGCAGGCGTTGCGCCATAATGGTTTATCCACATAGTGCCGGTCTGCACTTCTCTTGCCACTCGGAGGGCCGCATTTATATCCTGAGACCATACTGCTCCGCCAAGACCATAGTCGCTGTCATTGGCGATTTCTATCGCATCATCTATATCTTCAGCTTTGATAATGACCAGGACAGGTCCGAAGATCTCTTCCTGTGCCACACGCATATCGCGATCCACATCTGCAAGTATAGTAGGAGCGATAAAGCATCCTTTTCCCAGTCCGTTTTCTTTGAGTCTGTATCCGCCGGTCGCCAGACGCGCGCCTTCTTTCTTTCCGATCTCAACATAATCGAGAATCTTTTTGACCTGAGTTTCATTGATGATCGTGCCTACCTGTATGCCGTCTTCCCACGGGATGCCCACCTTTGTAGCCTCGAATTTATGAACAAGCGCCTCCACGAATTCGTCATAAATATCTTTGTGCACTATAGCCCTTGAGCCTGCACAGCAAACCTGACCGGCATTCCACAGTATGCCCGAAGCGCACCCTTCGAGTGCTTTGTCCCATAATTTTTCTTTGATATCCGGAAGGAAAATATCAGGAGATTTTCCTCCCAGTTCCAATGTCGCCGGGATCAGTTTATCTGCTACGGCACGCGCCACTTCATATCCGACCTCGGTCGATCCGGTAAATGCCAGCTTTTTGATGTCCGGATGATCCAGCACTGCCTGCCCGGTCTCCGCTCCTCTTCCTGTAACTATGTTCAGTACTCCTGCAGGAAGAATGTCCTGTGTCATCTTTGCCAGTTCCAGTACACTTAGTGATGTTTCCGAAGATGGTTTGAATACGATAGTATTCCCTGTTGCAAGTGCAGGAGCTATCTTCCATGCTGCCATCAGCATCGGGAAATTCCACGGTACTATCTGTCCTACAACGCCCAGCGGCTCACGAAGTATAATGTTCATGTTGTCGTTGTCCAGCATTGCAGCTTTGCCTTCCTCTGCACGTATCGCCCCCGCAAAATATCTGAAATGATCTATCGAATAGGTCATATCGAAAGTCAGATTCTCTCTCAGAGCTTTGCCGTTATCCAGTGTTTCTATCATAGAAAGCCTGTCCAGATTCTCTTCCATGATATCTGCAACTTTGTTCAGGATTATCGCTCTTTCAGCCGGTGAAGTTTTCCCCCATGTTCCGGCTGCTTTTTCAGCGGCTTTAACAGCCCTGTCAACATCACCCTTTCCGGCGTCTGCTATAGTTGTAAGCTTCTCCCCGTCTGCCGGACAGAATACGTCTATAACTTTTCCACCTTCGGCATCTATCCATTTACCGCCGATAAATAATTGGTATTTGTCACTTATATACTTTTTCTTTTCCATGTTCCGTTCCACCTTTCTGTGTTTTATTTCGAATATACAGTGATCTTTTCTTTTGATGATAATAAACGCAAATGCCGTGCCAGAACATTTAGAAAATGCAGAAAATAAAATCAAAAGAGCGCCGGGTTCTGATTTTACACAGTTTTATTTCATAAAAAAGGATGCCCTATTCTTCGAACATCCGTTTCATGTTTGTGCCATATGTGTGTCATGAGCGTATCACGCCTGTGTCGTGTGAAACAAAAAACACAGTTTTGGAATATTATTCAATATGATATTTTTTCATTTTCCTGTAAAATGTACTCCTTGATATACCTGCCCAGCCTGCAGCCTCAGATACATTCCCGCCGCAATGCACCAAGGCATCATATATCATCTTTTTCTCTGATTCTTCATCATTTTGTTTTATCGTTGTTCTTATGCTTCCGATTGAAAACCCTTCCGGCACACTAGGATCCTGTTTTTCATGATCGCCAGGCTCTGTATGTTTCCCCTTATAGAAGAGGATCTCTTCAGGAAGATCTGTTTCCAAAATCCGATCCCCTTTACTGAAACTCATCATCCTCTCCGCAACATTTTGAAGCTCCCTGACATTTCCGGGCCAGTTGTATCTGCACAGACGATCGAATACCTTCGCCTCGATATTTTTAATGTGACGTTCCGATCTGTTATCCAGAGTATCGATAAAATGCCGGAAAAGCATCTCTATATCTCCCTGCCTTTCCCGCAGAGGAGGTATATCTATCGAAATAACATTGATCCTGTAAAACAGATCCGCTCTGAAATTCCCTGATTTCATTTCTTCACTCAATGATTTATTGCTTGCTGCGATCACCCTGACATCTACCGGTATTTCTTCACTTCCCCCGATCCGCAGGACTCTGTGTTCCTGAAGCACGCGTAGCAGGTTCACCTGCTGCTCCAAAGGCATATCTCCGATCTCATCCAAAAATATTGTTCCCTTAGATGCAATTTCAAATTTGCCGGGTCTTCCTCCTCTTGCAGCACCTGTAAATGCACCTTCACTATATCCGAACAATTCGCTTCCGACCAGTTCGCGGGGGATCGCACCGCAATTTACAGCAATAAAAGGCCCATCGCGCCTGTCCGACAAATTGTGTATCGACTGTGCAAATATCTCTTTTCCCGTGCCGCTCTCTCCCTGCAGCAGGATATTGCTGTCCGTTTCTGCTGCAGTTCTGGCCATATCGACCGCCGTTCGTATCTCTCGGCTATTCCCTATTATATCTTCTACATGGATCCTTGCCTGTGTGTTTCCATACCGTCTTACCAGTTTATGCACCTTTTCTATCGGTCGTATAACAACTACCGTTCCCGACTCATCCGCCATTGGCATGCCGGATACGATGCATCCCTTTTCTCCGTTTGCAGTGAGCAGTATCGCCTCTTCATCCTGGAATTCTCTTTCATGGAAAACATCCGTTTCTCCTATGCTGTCAAGGACTTTTTCCAGAGGCATTCCGTTTTCCGGATCTCCGCCTATCATCTTTTTTGCCGCATCGTTCTGAAATTGTATCCTTTCCTCTTTGTCATACACTATGATCGCTTCAGATACCGACTTGAAGATATTTATGAAATGCCTGTTCATATCCTGCAGCATCCTGTTCTTCTGTGTAACTGCCATGGAATTCTGTATAGCTTCCACCGCAGCGACCACCAGACCCAGCGTATGTTTATGCATGTCTGCCACCGGTCCCGATATGCTGACCAATCCCAGCAGTTCTTTTTTCTCATTGAAAATAGGAGCAGATGCACATGTGAACCCCTGGCTTCTCGTGCAGTAATGTTCAGCTCCTGCCATTTGTATAGGTGCACGGTAATATGGGATTATACCGAGTACCGTAGTACCTACATATTCTTCTTTCCAGCATGCGCCCCGCATGAAATTCATGCCTTCGGCTTCTTTTTCCATAGTGGGATCTCCAAAAAATTCAAGGAGATAGACTTCTTCATTTGCCAGCATCACATAATATCCGGAGCCTTTCAGAAACATATAAAGACTGCGCAGTATCGGCCTTGCGATGTCGATCAGTTCCCTGTTTTCTTCAAGAAGTTCATCGAGTTCTTTTCCTTTGAGGACTTTCCTGCAGACACCTCCGTAGGGATCTACTCCTGCTAATTTGCAGCGCTTCCATGATTCGGCTATCTCGGTTCTTACCACACTTTCATCGTAAGTATCCTCTTTGATGAATCGTTCCCATTCCCTTTTGAGCATCTTAAGATGTTTTTCAAAATCCATATGCGGCACCTCCCTGCTATCCGTTATTATTTTATCACATTCGTATTAAAAAGTAACAAAACAAGGATAATTGACATATCTCTATTTTTAGTGTATTCTAGCATAAACTGTATTACTTTTAGTTACAGAAAGGGCGCTCCTATGAAAAATTCAAAGCTGCCTGCCATACTGCTTCTGACACTGGGAGCAGCTTTCCTCGTCATCGGGATCAGCCGGGGCGAAGCGGAAACTGTTTTCACTAAAGCTGTACATATATGTCTGGAGTGTATCGGAATTGGGTAAGATCAGACTAATGGTGCAGCTGTGTGCAGCCGCACTGTCAAACGGATATATAAAAGGATTTGCCGAAGGCAGGATCTTTACCGGACCGTCAAAGTCCGTATGCGTCCCCGGGCTGAACTGCTATTCATGCCCCGGCGCTCTTGGTTCATGCCCCATCGGCGCGCTCCAGGCCACACTGGGAAGCGCTGAATACAAAATGGCTTTTTATGTCTTTGGATTCCTCATGATCATCGGAGCTTTCTTCGGCAGACTTGTCTGCGGATGGCTGTGCCCCTTCGGCCTGGTCCAGGATCTCCTTTACAAAATACCTTTTGTGAAGAAAATCAAAAGAGTCCCCGGCGACAAATGGCTGCGAAAAACAAAATACGTCATTCTGGCCCTTTTCGTGATCCTGCTGCCTATGTTCATCACGGATTTTATCGGACAGGGAAAACCATGGTTCTGTGAATACATATGCCCCCAGGGCACCCTGGAAGCCGGCATCCCGCTGATCCTTCTGAACAAAGGTCTAAGAGCCGCACTGGGTTGGCTGTATGTATGGAAACTGTTCATACTTGCTGTGATCATTGTCCTTTCGCTGATGATCTACCGTCCGTTCTGCAGATACCTCTGTCCGCTGGGCGCCGTATACGGTTTCTTCAATCCGGCTGCACTGTACAGGTTCACTGTCGACATCGATAAATGCATTCGATGCGGCATCTGTGAAAACACATGCAAACTGGACATCAAAGTCTATGAAAAGCCAAACAGCTTTGAATGTATCCGCTGCGGCGACTGCAAGAAAGCATGCCCGCAGGGAGCTATAACAAATATATCTGTCTGCAGATCAAAAAGTAAGGTGAAAACAAATGACGGGAGAATTTAATATCGCAGTACACGCTCTGGTTTTTTTGAGTCATACGGGAGAAAGCGTATCCAGCGAAGAACTGTCTAAAAACATATGTACCAATCCTGCACGAGTAAGAAAGATCATGGCCAAATTGAAAAAAGCCAAACTCATTGCAACAAGAGAAGGGAAAAAAGGCGGATACAAGTTTGAACTGGACCCGAAAAAAGTCACCCTGGACCGCGTCATCGAAGCCATCGACGCCGACCCCATCGAAGTTTCCTGGCGATCGGGAGACCACGACATGGACTGCATGGTCGCCTCCGGAATGGCAGACGCCATGGATAAAATATACGGCCATCTCAACGAGAACTGTCTGTCCTATCTAAAGACCATATCGATCAAACAGGTCGAAGATTCGTTACAGTGAACCGGCTGCCCTTGCCCGGGCTGCTCTCAGCAGCGATGATGCCTCCATGGGCCTCTGCTATCCATCGGGCCATGGCCAGTCCCAGCCCAAAGCTGTTTCCATCAGCACTGCGTGACTTATCTGCTTTATAGAACCGATTGAAAATGTCCGGCATATCTTTGTCCGATATTCCTATACCGTTATCCTCAACTGTGATGCTGACTGTGCCGTCGGCATTATTTTTTTTAAGCGAAAGTTTTACGGCAGATCCTCCCGCAGCATCTTCCCTTCTGTATTTTATACCGTTGGTAATGAGATTGATCAGGAGGCGGGTCATCATCGTCTGATCCCCTTCATATATGATATCGTCTTCTATCTCTTCTTCCAGTTTCACATGGTCGTCTCCGGCGATATATGACAGTTCACTGATCACATTGCGGCAGAGCGATGAAAGATCGAAGCGTTCCTTTTCCAGCGCAGATCCTTTGTCCATAGTGCGGCTCAGCTGGAGAAGCTGCTGGATCAGCGACATGGTCCTCCCGCACTGCTGTTTTATGCTGACAAGAGAATCTCTGTACACTTCGGCCGATCGGTTTTCTTCAAGAACATATTCGCACTCTGCAAGAACTACCGACACCGGCGTCTTCAGCTCGTGAGATACATCTGAAGAAAACTGCTTTTCCGAATCAAAAGCCGACTCCAGCCTATCCATCATCCGGTTCAGTGTGACCGTCAGATAGTACAGCTCATCTTTGCTGTTCCCCAGAGGCAGCCGTTTCGAAAAATCTCCTCCTCCGCTTATATCTTCTGCCGCCGCAGTGATGTGAGCTATCGGTCTGAAAGACCTCTTTGTTATATATCGTCCCAGCAGTATTGCCAGCAGCAGCACTACAGGCAGTATTATCAGCATCAATATCATAATTGACCTGTTCGCCGCCACAGCGGTATCCATGTTGTATACTCCTCTGACCCAGATGCCTTCGTCGGTCCCGTATTCAGTATAAAGATCATACACCATGTATTTTTCGCTGCCGGCGGTTATCTCGCGGCAGATGCCGTTCTCCAATGCCGTATCCTTTGGAAAAGTGTCGGGCACCGATCCTCTGAGAAGAGTCTCGTCCTTTGAATATACAGAAAGAGCAACGCCTTTTTTGTACAGTTCAAAATCATCATCGATCTCAAGTTCCCCGTGTTCATGATCGATCTCGTCAAAAGAATGCTGAACAGTTTTGATCACGCCCGACTTGGCAGTCGATGTAGTCTGGTAATCCATAACAGCAAAGAAGATCACGACCAGCGCCACAGCAACAGCTATGAGCACCGCCGCATAATATACGGTCACTTTGTTTTTTATCGACATGTTACTCATCTTATTACATACCCCATCCCTCTCACTGTGGTGATCAGTTTCTCATCAAAATCATCATCTATCTTTCCTCTTATATTTCTTATATAAACTTCGACGATATTGCTGCTCCCCACATAATCATAATTCCAAATATGATGTTCTATCTTTTCGCGGGACAAAACTATGCCCCGGTTGTGCATCAGATATTCCAGTATACCGTATTCCTTCGCCGTCAGCGATATCTCCCGGCCTTCCCTTATGGCGATTTTTTTATCTGTATCCAGCGTCAGCGGTCCTGCCGTCAAAGTGCTGTCCAGACGTTCCACCCCGCCGCGGCGTATCATGACCCGCAGCCTGGCAGACAATTCTTCCAGCAAAAACGGCTTTGTAAGATAATCGTCCGCACCTATATCCAGCCCAGTAACCTTGTCTTTGATGTCGCTCTTCGCAGTCAGTATAAGGACAGGCACATTCATCCTTCGCTGTCTCATCTCTTTCAGCAGTGTGAATCCATCTACGCCCGGAAGCATGACATCCAGCACCACTGCGTCATATTCGGTCCCTGCAAGATAATCCATCACCTCGCCGCCGTCGTAACACATATCCGTGGTATATCCTTCATCTTTCAGATGTTTTGCTACTATTCTGCACAGTCTTTTTTCATCTTCAACTATAAGCACTTTCATAATGATCCCTCCATTTACAGGTAATCATACTGCGAAAAAATTAATTTTAAATGAAAAAAATTAATACTATCTTAATCTTCATGGATTAATATTACCATAAAATACAGCAGAGAAACTAACAATGTGCAGGAAAGGAGCATAATTATGAATATAAAAACTACTGTAATAAACAACAAAAAAAAGATACTGACAGCAGGATTGGCCATACTGGTGACAGCGGCGGCAGTCTTCGGGACAATGACCATCGTCAAGGCCTCCACATCGAGCAGCATGAAGAAAATCGCTCAGACCAAGGTGCCGTCAACGGCGGCTTTCAAGGATATCGACAGCGAACACGGATCCTATGAGCTGGAATACTACGACAAAACAAACAATGAATCCTATGATGTGACCATCAATAAGAAGACCAAAAAAGTCACATCCGTTGAACGCGACTACAGCGGCACGAAGAAGACCGGAGCAGCTGCATCGAACAAGGGCCTTATCACAGAAAAGAAAGCCGAAAGCATCGTGCTGAAATCCCTTTCAGGCGCGACTGTCACTGACATGGAGCTGGAGAGCAGCAGCACCGCTCCATATTACGAAGGCTCAGCAACACTGGGGACCACCGAATATGAATTTGAGATCGATGCTGCATCGGGCAAGATCACCAAGTGGGACAAAGACAGTGTCGACCACGATGGCGAAGATCACGATGACGGCGGTCACGATGACTGATCATCAGTCTCTCAAAAAATAAAATATCCCCCGGCCCCGCTCATCTCGAGCAGGCTCGGGGGATATTTCTGTTCTAAGTATGCATAGTCATGCATTCCTGTTCCAGCTTCAAATCATTCTCCAGCATATATCGGATCGTATCCTTTTCCTCCGGGTCATCTGTCCGGTCCAGCAGTTTTTTCAAACGTCTTTTATCATTTTCTGTCAGAGGCCTGCCATGATTTCCATATTGTTTCAGCATTTTTATATCCATATCGAACATCTTGAACGGTATGCCCGTTTTTTCTGTCAAGTGATGATATATTTGAAATCCGCCTGCATCTATGTCTCCGAAATGATAATATTCAGCGCAGGGCAGCAATTTATATATTTTCTGCAAAAGGCTCCTTCGCATACGATCATGATATCCGCCTAAATACACAATCAGACTGTTTTCCCTTTTGAATCTGAAAAATGTCGTCAGATTTTCTATAGTAAATATGTTTCTGATACTGTCATCAACGATCATATCTAAAGACTTTATCATTTCTCCGGTCAAAGAAAATCCTAATCCATTTGGAAAAGCAGCCGCATCGATCACCCTTCCTTCTTTCGTTTCAAAGCGGATATCACCTTTTATATACACATATGCCGGCGTGCGGTATATCTGATATTCAGATAGCACTTCATAATTATCCTGGTCCGCATACTCAGGAATATATTCTTTGATTATCCTGCATACCTTAGCGATCATTTTCTCAAATTTTTTACTGTCATTGAAATGCATTATTGAAAATTCACGTATAAAGCATTCCTCCTGATTCCTTTCGACCAGATCAACAGCACGTACCAGATCCTTTACTGCCTCTCGGTTTGAGATGTCAAAATACTCCTTCACCGATTTTCCCTGCTGTATGCGACTCTCCATCTCTTCACAAAAGCTTGAAGCCGCCGCTTCAAGTCCGCTTTCACTCAACTCTCTCAACACCTTTGCCGCTTTGGATTCTATATCCCGTTTCGGTACTCTTTTCAAATGTCGATATATCTCCGGCAAAGCCTTTTCGCATAAAACCACTTTTTCTATAATGTGCCCTTTTTTGTCTGATCTCCATTTGATTTCAATGAGCCCTCTTTTTTCCAGTTGGTCTGCAACAGCATGGATCACTTCATACTCTCCTGAACTCTCATCAAAATACTCAGGTATGTTTTCCCTGCGGAACAAAAATGAAATATGCACTGCCACTTTATTCTCCGCCCTTGCCAGCGAACTCCTTTCATAAGAGTCCACCAGACTGTTCAGGAGCTTTTTTTCAAACGGCATCATATCTGTACTCCTCCACAAAATTGACTCTGTTGTCTGTCATTATCAAAAGCGTTTCCTGCATTTTAGGTCCGATATACTGGATCTTGTCCGGCGGTGCGGCGATTATCAGCTGCAGTGGAAGACGGCTGAAAAACTCCAATACCCCTCCGATCCTTTCATCATCCATGTTATTGAACGCCTCGTCAAACATCACCAGCCCTACAGCTTCTCCTCCAATATTGCTGCTGTACAGCTGTACAAAGGAAGCCGCCACTGTAACATAAAACGGCGTTTGAGTTTCGCCTCCGCTTTTTTCTTCGCACACCTTTGAATACAAAGAATAATTGCCGTCATTTTGCAGTATTTTGATATCATAATCCATGTAAGTACGATAATCTGTAAATTCATTCAGCGTTTTTTCTCCGTTTTCCTTATCCAGTGCCAGTTTGGAAAACAACTCATCTATTACTTCTTTATGGTTTTCGTAAAACATACCGCTGAAAATCGATTCCCCCTGCACTGCATTGAAATCGTCCATGATCATCTCATAGTATTTTCCATGTCTTTTGCTCGACATAAACATGAATTCATACCGTTCATTGCTGAATGTTATGTCTCGCAATGCATTGTTCAGGTTTTTGAATTCGCCTTGTGCCTGTTTCATGTTTTCCTGAAGCTTTGAAAGAAACTGTTCTCGGAATTCTTCTTCTGCGGACAATTTGGCCTTCATTACTTTTTCTTCATAATCAAGCAGCTCAGATGTTATCAGCCTGTCATATACTATTTCATATTCCGGATATGCATCAAATGTTGCCGGTGCTCCAAAGTCAAAAGAGGTTTTATAATCCACCATGGAAGCAATCATTTTTTCCTCGGCCTTTTCTCTTGAAGTATTGTTTGCTTTTCTCCTTCTGTCAAAATTGGAGCGGAACTGTTCATATGTCTTGCCTGTCATCTGCCTGTCATATTCTTTGTCCCACGTATTCCGCTTTCCTCCGGCGGATTCAACGAGGATCCCTTTTCTTTCATCACCTATTTCCTTTGCTGCTTTTGCTTCATCGAGGTTTATCTCCGCAGTCTCGGTGTTTGCCTCGCAGGACCCGATTTCTCTGTCCTTTTGAGACACCTTGTCCTGTATCTGCTCTATTTCTGCTTTCAGTTCCTCACTGCGTATCTGTTTTTCAATAATAGTCGAGTGTTTTTCCAGCTGATCTATTTCTTTACGACATTTAGTTATAGATATTTCCGTCCTCCTCAATTCCGGTATTATATCAATGTTATATTTCACATCCATATCAGCCCCGCTGTCGGTCAAATCCATTGCAGCTTTTATGCCTTTCAGCACAGAACGTTCCTTTTCCTCTTTTTGAAGCAATATCTGTCTTGTCTCTATCGCCTGTTCCATCTGTATTTTAACAGCATTCTTTCCTATAAAAGGCACCTCGAATATCTGCGGTTTGATGGCGCTCGCCACATGATTCTGATAACGCATACAGTTGGCTGTGATCGAAACATCAAATTTTTTCAGGTCGTCGATCCTCTCGCATCTGACGACTCTTCCCATCAGCATATTTATATATCGTTTTGCATAAAAGCTTTTCGAATCCACCACCGCTGCCAGACTGTTTTCCGGCGCCATATCATACCCGTCCAGCTTGCCCGTATTGATCAGTCCCGCTCCATATACCTTTCTTTCTTTACGAAGTCTTTCATATATTCCCAGTGCAATATCAAAATGCTCCGGATCCACGAGTATATGAAAACGCTGTGTATTCATATATCCCTCGACCGCATTACGCCATTTTTCATCAGATATCTCAAGCAGTTCACATAATATCTTTGGTTCAGCAGTTCTCCCAATACGTAAGAATTCCTGTTCTATACTGTCTCGCAGCAGCTCCACTGACGGTGGATATGAAAACTTTTTTCTCTCCAGTTTCCTGATGTTTTGTTCTGTCTTTATTTTTTCTTCAATGATCTTCTCCAGTTTAAGATTCGATTCCAGTATATCTTTGTGCAGACGGTTATACAGTTCCTTTTTGTACGCTATGACCCGATCCGTCAATCCCTTTACCGGCACAAGATCTTCTATTTCTTCCAGATCTCGTAACGCATTTTTATACTGCTCCACGCACGGATCGATATCATCGACATGTGAAAGCTTTTCGATTTTCTTCAAAGCTCTTGTTCTGCTGTCAAGAAGATGTTTCTGCTCTTCCTTCTGTGCATCTCGTTTATCGCACAGATCCTCCATACGTTTTTTCTGTTCTTCCATTATTTGATATTCACGATTCTGCTTCAACTCAACCAGGATCGCCGTATATATCTCATTTTTATTCTTGATGTCATGCTGCATATCATTTCGCATCTTCAACAATTCTGAATGTCTATACTTTTCTTTTTCTATTTTTTCCTTCAAGCTTTTGATATTTCTATCGATGATGTCAGATTCGGACCGCACCAGAAAATACTCATACATTCGATCAGATTCTAAACAGCTTTTTACTTCCTGATGTCTTTCTTCTATCGTCTTTAAATTCTCGATACGATTTTTTACACCTTCTAACGTCTTTTCCAGTTCCTGATAGCTTCTGACGTTTTCTCTAAGGGTATCGATATTTACTTCCTTTTCGTCCAGGACATATGAATAAACAAAATCCTTGATATCGTCTATGGGCTTGAACGCCAAAGCCTTCGGTATCAGCTTGAAAAACTTATCCTCAATGCGCCCAAACCTCTGCTTTATCATACGCTTTGCTTCTGCATTCGTCTTTGCAAACGTTTTTATACTACTGCCATTGAACGTCCTAAATTCTGTTATTGTCCTCGGTCGGTTCCCTTCCATAAACATTTCATCTGCCAGCATTTCATCATCGATAAGATAACGAGCTACTGTTTCCTGCCCTTCCGAAGCAGAATCCACTACAGCGCCTACCACAAAATATCTATCTCTTTTTTCCTCATAGAATTCCATGGCAACATGTGCACTGATCGCGCCTGTCCTCTCATAGGGGCGATCCTCTATGCCGGTTTTACATCTGATGTATCCTGTTAGTTTTCGCTTTCCATTTTCATGAGCAGCCTTATTGAAATGACTTGCAGACCCTGTGACAACAAACTGTATAGCATCTAAAAGCGTCGATTTCCCGGCACCGTTCTCACCCGATATCAATGTCGAATCACCAAACTCTATAGTTGAATTTGAAAACCTGTGCCAGTTTATCAGTTTTAGTTTAGTCAGTTTCTTCATTTTCCGACGTCCCCTTTCTATAGCCTGCTATTTTTTCATATACGCTTTTTATATCTTCCACACGCACAGCCATGAGTATAGAATCATATATCAGTATCCTGGACTCTTCATTGCCCATATCCCGATCCAGCAGTTCTATCAGCTGATATCGTTTCAATACTCGCAATGTATTCCTCATGGTTGTTTTATCTATCATTTTATCCCGTATTTTTAAACTCATAAATTTATCCTGTATGTCTCCAAGGTTTACTATTACCTCGTCCGACACAGACAGTTCCCTTTTCTTTTCATCGAACAAAATACGCAGTATCAGCAAAATTATCGACTCATACAGCTTTAGATTGCGGCGGTTCACATCCGATCCATTGACCAGCTGTACTACCCCGTATTCTTCATTTATTTCCAGTCTGTATCCCAACACTCCTAAAAAATCATCGAATTTCTCTCTGTATCTTAATATAAAATAATAATCGGTGCGAGTCGTTTCATTTTGTTTGCACAAAAAACAAATATTGATAAGCTTGTTGCATATTCGTCGGAATTCATCCTGATCCCGAGCCATCATCCCTTCCAGAAGATTCATATTTTATTCCTCTTTTCTATTGTAAAATCAGGAAATCTGTATCCATTACCAACATAACATTCTATATTGATTTCTTTGATTTTATAACTCATATTCTTTCGTCTCCCATATAGCCTTACATAGATTATTTTTATAAAATCTTCTATGCTCTCCATAGGCAGCCGAGAAGCTCTTATCATGTTCTCTTGTCCCATCTCTTTCGTTACATATTCGTCTATCCGTTCCGGACTCAATATACGGCGCATTTTTTCAGTCATACGGCGCAGCTTTTCATTTCGCAGTTCTATGTCCGGTCCATATGCCAGTATCTGCTCAGGATGAAATTCCTTCCTGCCTTCTATCGGGCTGTAAAATGATTTTTCGTCTATAAAGCTGCTTCCAAAAAGTCTGATCAGCTGATCCGTATACTCGATCTCATATATGCCGTTCAGATCCATCTCCTGCTTTCTTATTTGTGAGTCCATGTACATCAATATTTCTTTTATCTGCCCTCGTATATCTTCGCTGCCGGTCAACAGGAACCTGGCGCGATTGATTGCCGCCCTTTGATACTGTGTATTCTTCTGATCTATCTCTGTCAGTATATCATCCATGCTGCGAAAGGCCTCCATTGTTTCATGTAAATACTGGTACACCAGTTCTTCTGCCTTGGATGTCGATACTTCCTTCAGCACCTGCAGCTCTTCCGTTGCTTTTCTGATATAGCCGGGATCCCCCGCATATTTTTCCAGGCCGTCTATGATTTCCGGCCTGAATTTTGATACATTATCCGAAGTCAACAGCCGGTGATAAGCTTTATCCACTATGTTTGTAATATAGTCGTTGAAAAGAGCATCCATTATTTCTGCGACAGTTTTATGCCTGGTCAGCTCATCGATATAATGCTTTATATTTGAATTCAAATTTTTGAGGCCCGTTATCAGCATGTCCGTGTTTTCAATGATTTGCTGCAGCACCACTGCAGGATGGTCCGATCTTGTCTTTACCAGACTGTATATAACATATATGTATCCCTGATATTCGATTCTTTTTCCATTAGAGATCTCCAACAAGCCTTTGATGATATTTACAGCATAATCGTAGAAATTTACCCGCTGTACATAGCTTTTATCAGTCTCCACTTCCAGCCATCCGAAATTCTCCAGCAATCGAAGCATCTCATTGGCTTTTTTCCTTGGATCTGCGGCTGCCATTTCTTCCTCTTCAAAATCAGCAGCATTATTCTGTTCAAAATAGAATTGCAGTTCATCTGCCAGTATTTCTCTTTCTGTGCCGAATGAAAGCTGAGCTTCCATAACGGAAAAGAGCTTGCATATGCAATCCCAATATACTATCCTATTTGGCGAAGCCAGCGGAGAAAAAAAATTAGGCGGTATAACATCAAACAGCCCGCTCTTCTGCAGCTCATTTACAGATGTATATTCTCTTTCAGATGAGTTTTTCTTTGGCTCTGCCGACATTTTTTCTCCTCACTGTTTTTTTAGCATGAATATCTACTATAATAACACTTCTTTCGCTTTTCTTCCATATGTTGCATTCCTTTTATACCTATGAAAACGGGCTGCCTGAGGCAGCCCGAAATAATGATTTTACTGTGAAAACAGATCGTTGAACGCTTCTGTCATAGTCGGATGTGTATATATCTGATCCCTCAGCTGTTCATATCCGACATCATTGTCCATTGCCAGCTTTATAAGATTCACCATCTCATAAGCTTCCGGGCACAGGAGGGAAACTCCCAGCACCCTGCCCGTTTCTGCGTGGATGACCGCTTTCAGCAGCCCATCAGTCTTTCGCAGCACCTGAGCTTTCGGCACAGCCGCCGTCGGCATCTTTACAATCCGATACGGTATCCCCTGCTGCTTTGCCTGTGCTTCGGTGATCCCCACACGCCCAAGAGGCGTATCCATGAACACACTGTAGGGCACATTTTTTCTCTGTTCCCTGGTGTATCCCCTGCCGTTCAGCTGTGACATTACTATCCTGTGATCGTCCAGAGAGATGAACGTAAACTGGGGCCCGCCGTTGACATCGCCCACAGCCCAGATGTTCGGCACGCCTGTCCTGAGAAGCTCATCGACTTTTACTGCCCCTCTGGATGTCAGTTCTATGCCTGCCTTTTCCGTCTGCAGCCCTTCAGTATTTGCTTTCCTTCCTGTGGCTATGAGTATGGCGTCTCCTTCGAGAACGATTTCTTTTCCGTTTTGCTCGTACCGTACATCGCCGCCATCGATCTCACGGGTATTTGCGTTCAAAAGGAAGTCCACTCCCTGTTTTTCAAGTATGCCTTTGATGGCTTCCGCCACATCCCTGTCTTCCTTCGGCAGGAAAACATCACTGTCCTGAAGTACTGTGACCTTGGATCCGAACTTTGAGTACATCGAGGCAAACTCCATGCCGATGTACCCGGCTCCAATGAGGGTCAGTCTCTCCGGAAGCTGTTCCTCGTCCATAAGAGTCTCGCTGGTATATACTTGCGGATTGTTTTTCATACCCGGAATATTTATCTCGACCGGAGAAGCTCCGGTGTTTATCACTATTTTTTCTCCTTCCAGGATCTTTTCCCCTCCGCTGTTCAAAAGGACTTCGATCTGAGAAGGAGATATGAAACGTCCGTATCCGTCGTATACAATAATATTCGGATCATCATTCAGCTTGTCATAATTTTTCTTTCTCAGCATACCCGTTACACGTCTTTTTTCATTTATAGCGCCGGCATAATATTCTGCCCTTTTTTCAAAAGGTGCATTCTTTAGATGATCAGCTGCTCCTGCAGCGGTGACCAGTGATTTGGACGGTATGCAGCCTACATTTATGCATGTGCCTCCATACATCTCAGGTGATTTTTCTATCACCGCAACTTTTTCGCCTCTCTTTGCAAGAGTGGCAGCAAGAGTTTTTCCGGCCTTGCCAAATCCTATAACAACAGTATCGTATTTCATCTGTGGTTCTCCTTTCCATGAAAAATCTTTTTGCTGACAGACTCGATCGTCACGGTCTCCAGCTGTTCCATACAAACTTTGTTCAATCCTGCATAGACTCCATCCATCACAGCTCCCATGCCGGATGATACAAGACATTCTCTGTCCATGTCTCCGGAATGCCATTCCATCCATACCGGCTGTTCACCCAGTGCCTCAAGGACTGTCTTCAGAGATATGTCACGCTGATCTTTCAGCATGTATCCGCTGCCTTTGCCCCGTCTTGCCTCGGCCAGGCCGGCGCTGCACATTTTCGCCATGACCTTTCTGACTCGTGCCGGATTAGTGCAGATATTGTCCGCCAGTTCCTCGCTGGATGTCACTCTCTCAGTATGTTTCAGATATACCAGAGCGTGGACCGCCAGCGGGAATTCTGCATTCATTTGTGTTTTCTTCATAGCTGCGCCTTCCTATATTGTAAAACGATTCGTTAATGTAATTATATCGGTTACATTAACGAATGTCGAGTGTTGTTTTCTTATCTTTCGCGGGAAAGCCGCTATACTCTCCTCCGCATCAGCCCATGCCTGTTGCAGCAGCTGTATATATATCCGTGTCCCCGCGATCGGAATCTCGCCTCTGCATTTCCTTCCGGGTACAGCTTTATCATTTCGAAAGTGCCTCCAGTTGCATAAGCTATAAATGATACGAAGTGAGATTTTGTCATTTCATGATCCATGACCACATAATATTCTCCATCCGAGCGGTCTATATCCATAAGGTGTTCTTCATCCGGCTCTTCTGCTTCCATTGCCGGCAGCGTGATGCCGCAGCAGCTGATCACAGCTTCTCCTGTGGCTCTTATAACATTCCCGCATATGGGGCACACATATATCTTCGTCTTCTGCATGTTCGCAGATCTGTTCCCGTTGGTCACGAACTCACCGCTGAGCAGCTCCATCACTGAGATGCCCAGAGCCTCTGCCAACGGTTCTATAAGGGTGATATCAGGGAGCCCCTTTCCTGTCTCCCATTTCGACACAGCTTTGTCGCTGACTCCGATCTTTTCCGCCAGTCCTGACTGTGTCATGTGCTGTTTTTCACGGAGTTCCTTTATCGTTGTTCCTGTAATGTAATTGTCCATTTTTCTTTTCCTCTTTTCTCCATTAGGATAACAGGCTATCATCGATATTACAATCTACGCAGCGTGGATGTCAAAAAGATTTAACACAAACCGTCTTGCTATATTTTCGATAATCGGATATAGTGAATTATCGGTATTTTGCAAAGCAATCAGGAAGGAAGATTATAATGGATATAAGAAATCAGATCGTTATCAGTCAGGTGATGCTGCCGCAGCAGGCCAATGTTGCCGGAAACGTACACGGCGGAGACATTATGAAACAGATGGACATAGCTGCCGGTGCAGTTGCGATGAAATATGCAAGAGCCAACTGCGTAACAGCCAGGGTCGATGAGATCGAATTCCTGCTTCCTATTTTTGTAGGCGCACTGGTCACATGCACGGCATCCATCATATACGTGGGAAAGACATCTATGGAAGTCCTTGTCAACGTTGACGCCGAGGATCTTGAGTCCGACAGCAAACCGCAGCGAGCGCTGTCAGCTTCCTTTACCATGGTATGCATGGGCAAAAACGGAAGGCCTCAGTCGATCCCGCATTATGTACCGGAAACCGACGACGAAATCAAATACTATGAAAAGATCAAAGCAAAACGTGAACAGCGCCATAAATAAGAGAAGCTGTTTCTGTATGAAAGGAAAAAAACAATGAGCAAACTGCCAAACTGCCCAAAGTGTAATTCTGAATATGTTTATGAGGACGGCCATATGCTGATCTGCCCAGAATGCGGGCATGCATGGTCAGCGGCTGCAGAGGAAGGTCCTGTGATCCGTGATTCAAACGGCAATCAGCTTTCCGAAGGCGATTCGATCACTATAATCAAAGACCTGAAGGTCAAGGGAGGATCCGGCCCGTTAAAGCGGGGGACCAAACTGAAAAACATCAAATTCATCGATGACGGCATCCATAATTTAGAAGCATATATTCCCGGGTTCGGAGGGATATTCATCAAATCAGAATTTGTAAAAAAATTATAAATCGATAGAGAGACGGAAATGATCACTGCATATTTCCTTCTCTCTTTTTTGTGTCAGTCCTTCTTCGAGGATCTCTTCATCTCCCCTGATTCCTTTTATAAAACAGCCGTTTCTGACCGCATAAAAATATCCGTCTCGGTAGCACGAAACCTTCGCTGTTTTATTGAAAATGGAATCCGGGTGTGTGCCGGACATATATGTGAATGCTTCATAATCCATATCGATATGCGGTTCTTCAGTGAATCCCAACTTTTTTCGCCAGCCGTGATCCGGCCTGTTCTGCATCATGATCCAAAAGAAGAAAGGATCTCTTGCCAGTTTGTAACTGCTTGTTCCTTTCCAGCGATCAATAATAAAGATCTGCCGGTCCTTTGTATTCCTGTATGATGTTCCCTCCGTCCACAACGATATCCTGTCCGGTTATATATGAAGCCCTGTCCGAAGCAAGAAATACTATCGCATTGGCTACTTCCTCGGCGTCTCCGCCTCTGCCGGCAGGCGTATTCAGTCCTCCGGCTGCTTCGCCTTCTGTCTGCGAAGCCGTGGCTATCCACCCCGGCAGCACATTGTTGACTGTAATATTATATTTTCCTGTCTCGATTGCTATGGCTCTGCTCATGCCGCAGATCGCAGCCTTAGCAGCGCTGTATCCGGCTTCCCCCGGATTGCTTACCAGCGGTCCTGTCACAGATGCAACGTTTACTATTCTTCCATATCCGGCATCGATCATCTGACTGATAACGTTTCGCGTCACATTGAATGTGATATTAAGATTTCGTTCGATCGAGAAATCCCAGCTTTCATATGGCGTCTCACTGAATTCGCAGAACTCTTCTTCTTCGCCTACCTGAGTCATGCCGGCATTATTCACCAAAACATCGATGCCCTTAAATTCCTCTGCGATAATGCCTATGACTTTTTCCGTCTGTTTTCTGTCGATAAGGTCGGCGATATACCCTTTGGCCTTTATGCCCAGAGCATTTAGTTCTCCGGCTCTTTCAAATATCCTGTCTGTTGTGGATATCAGGGCGATGCTGCCTCCCAGTTCCCCAAGTATTCTTGCTGTATTAAAGCCTATCCCGTTTTTACTTCCGGCGCCTGTTACCAGACATGTCCTGCCTTTGAATGAAATAAAATCCTGCATTATTTTGCCTCCCGTTTTTTTATTCATCTGTAATTATACCACATCGTGCAGAAAAGGCTTGACAAATCTAACTGTAACCTTTATTATTACAGTTACATCCACAGATGTTATTTAGACGTGTACTCACAGGAGGTAAACACTCATGAAAAAGGAAATAAAGATAGCAATAGGGATTGTCGCAGCAATTGCCATAGTCATAGCTGCAGCCAAGATCAGCGGTGCGGTAAATATCGGAGGCAAGTGTTCAGACGGACAATGCGGCACCAGCTACTCAGAACGGAACAGCACCGGCAGCAATGATTCATCATCGGCGAACAACAGCGAAGCTTCCGACACATCATCGGAAACAAAAACTTCGACTAACGGTCCTATCTTTGGCGATTTCAATACAACAGACGTGACCGGGGAAAAAGTCGATCAGACCATCTTTGAAAAAAGCAACCTTACCATGGTAAACATATGGGCCACTTACTGCTCTCCTTGTCTGGAAGAAATGCCTGCCCTGCAGGAACTGTCCGACAAATATAAAGGAAAGATGCAGATAGTCGGCATCGTCAGCGACATCTCGAAAGCTAATGATAAGACAGCATCGAAAATCATCAAAGAGAAAAAAATCAAATACACAAACCTGGTCCCAAGTTCGGACATGTACTACCTGTCACAGGTACAGTACGTTCCGACCACAGTCTTCCTGGACAAGGACGGCAATCAGATCGGCGAATCATATTCCGGATCCAAAGATCGTTCTTCATGGGAC
The DNA here is from genome assembly GCA_034927505.1 of Eubacteriaceae bacterium. Classification (GTDB taxonomy): domain Bacteria; phylum Bacillota; class Clostridia; order Peptostreptococcales; family Anaerovoracaceae; genus RUG100. Next base: position 31,738 of record JAYFPY010000024.1, on the reverse strand, counting down.
AGCCTGATAAAAAAGATGCTTGATGAAGTGAACAGCAAATAAGAAAAGCCGGCTGCTTTCAGCGGCCGCTTTTCAATTTTATACCCATGTTTTCCGGCCGGAACAGTCTGGGATCCATCTCCTTCAGATCCGGATCGATGTGCGGCCGGAATTCCATCTTTTCTATGATATCCTTTTCAAGATCCACTCCCGGTGCGATCTCTGTAAGAGTCAGCCCGTTTTCCGTCAGTCGGAAGACGGCTCTTTCGGTTATATAGAACACTTTCTGCAAGCCCTTTTCAAGAGAATAATGCCCGGAGAAAGTGATCTGCTCCACATCTTTTTTGAACTTGATATACCAGCCGTCTCTGACCACATCCAGCCTGCCGTCTTTGATGCGTACATCAGCGCCTCCGGCAGTGAACATACCCAAAAAGCAGACCGTCTTTGCTCCCTGAGTTATATTTATAAAACCTCCCGGGCCGGGCCGAGTTGGTTTCCTCCGGGGCGGGGCGAGTTGGTTTTCGTCCGAGCCGAGTTGTTTTCCTCCGGGGCGGGGCGACTTGGTTTCCGTCCGGGCCGGGCCGCAAAACTCATCAACTGGGCTTTTTTTGCCGTGTGATGATACGGTTTTGCCTGTAAGCACCTCGCCTCAGTCGATTTGACAGGATTTATGGTCCTATATAACCATAATATATATTCAATGCTATAAATTTCTAGTTATAATTTGTAATTTATCTACATTATATTACTGCACAACAAGATTCTGCTCTCATTCCCTTATTTTGCCACTCATCAGATGGCCGAAAACAGCTGTTTGATGAGTTTTCAGGCATACCGACATGACACGCCGTCAGCATTTTTAAGAATGTATGCGTAAATCAAGACCCGATGGAAAACCGTTATACTCTCCATCGGGTCTTCCCTCAATTATTCTTATTTGACATACTTTTTAGCTCTCACTGATTTGACTTTGCTAAACTTTCCTTTGGTCACTTTTTTCCCGGCCTTGCATACTACACGAACTTTATAATAGTACTTGTACCACTTTTTTGTCTTTTTATCTATGTAGCTTTTCCGGCTGTTCTTCACAGTTGCTATTTTCTTATACTTCTTTTTAGTCATCGGTCTGCGATATATTTCATACTTGTATGTGCCGGAGACCTTCTTCCATTTAACTTTATTTCTGTATTTGCCAATGCCGTATGCTTTTATCTTTGTTTTCTTGATTTTCGCAAATACCGCTTTTACGTTTCTGTCCTGTTCTGCTTTGAAAGTATAACGATATGAAGATGAAACTTTTGAAAGTCCTTCTGTCCATTTAACAAACCGGTATCCTTTTGAAGGTACTGCAGTCAATGTAACAGTATCGTTCTTTTCATATGTACCGCTTCCCTTGACATGGCCTCCCTTGCCGGCCGTCGCAGTTATGTTTGCTCCTCGTGTCACATAGACCGACGCCGTTTCCGTATTGCCCGCCGCATCCGTTACGGAGACAGTTTTGAATAACTGCTTCTCGCCTGAAGGGATATTCCCCTTGAATTTGAACGCTCCATTTTCATCTGCAGTTACCGTTTCATTTTCATCACCTGCCAGGCATGCTTTAGCTCCTGATTCTGTATGCCCTACTATAGTGTAAGCTCCGCTCATTGCACCGACGACTTTCCCGGCATCGTTATGTTCTACATACAGCGGAGGCGCCGTATCATCTTTATAGACTGTGGAATTGATCCTGCCTTTGCTGCCGTCGCTGTCAACAGCTTCAACTGAAATGTTGTCAGTGGATCCCTCTGTTTTCTGAGTCAGATCGAATGATGCGGTCTTTGCCCCTTTTTCAGTGCGATCGATCATTTCATCATTTTTATACAGTATGAATTTGCATGCCTCATCAGAAGAAACGTTGACCGTATAATCTCCGGACGTGTATATATTCATGCTGTCGGATCCATCTTTTACAGTTTTTCCATTTTCTACCGACATTGCCACGTCAGGAGCATCAGAACGCGTCAGTTCTACAGCTGTACTTTCATCTGTACCGCTGACTGCACTCCCGCCTTTGACCGGATATACAGTTTCTTTTCCATCTCCTGAAGGATCGAATCCGGTATACGGTACGACTTTTGCTATGTATTTTCTGCCCGGAGTCAGGCCGGATACGTTCACATTGTATTCGCCGTTTTTACTCAATGAAGAGTCGACACAATAGGTCATTTGAGTCTGATCTGTCATATTCCCGTCATCATCGGCAAGAGCTATATCGTTCTGCCTATGCACAGGTTCCATGTCCTCATCGTAAAATAGTATCTCATAATCAGCCTTGTCGCCTTTGCTGTTTTCACTTCCTGTGAACGAGACATTTAGCGTTTCATCCCCATTGTTTTTTACCTTTACGTCGCTGACCTTCTCCGGCATGATCGGATTGGTGTAAGTCACCGTATCGTTCAGCTTCTCTACATCATGGGTGATGGATCCGGATGAAGTTTTGCTGCCGTCCTTACTGATCAGATGAAGTTCTACATCATATTCCCCACTCGGCATATTCGAATCGAAATCTAAATCTGTTTTCATAGTTCCCGATGCATCTCCATCGTCGGATATATCACTGCTGTTTATCTCCTTTGAATCCAGCAATATCCCTGCTTTTTCGTTTGTCCCTTTCAAATATGATTTCAATGTGTAGTCGTTGGAATCGTCAAGATCTTCAAGGTCATATTTAACTGTATCGCTGCTGATACTCGTATCTGCAATGCTTTCCTGCGGCTCGAACTGCGCAATGTCCCAATCCACTTTCTTGCCGCTCTTGGATGTGATCTTCCATCTGGTTGAAAGGTCCGTATCCAAAGCTACGTTGACTGTTCCGCCGTCTTCCGTGGTGTCAAATGCATTCACTCCCGATTGTGTCAGTTCATCTAATGTGTACGGGGTACCTTCCGCAGCAGGTTCCGTTCTTGGATATGCCGGCGAATACTTCACGAAGTCTTTTTCATCTTCGTCATAATACTCGACAAGCAGGTCATTCCTGGTACCCATCGCAGTAGCTATGCTTCCATCCGGCACATCTTTTACTTCGACGATGCTCGCTTTTTCATTGACATCGGAAACAACATTATCCGTGCTGACGGGCAGCGAACTGTCCGAAGACCCTATCAGCTTTGCATTGCTGCTTCCGCCAAAACTTACTGTTTTATCCTGCCATTTATATGTGTATCCCACATCGATAAAACCCAGTATACATACTGTTCCATGAACTGCCTCTTTCGATATTCCGGCAGAAGTCGAAGCCACATTATATGGCCCAAAATGCAGGTTATGCACTTTGATCTTTGGTATCTGCAAACTTCCGTCCACTTCACCGCTGATTATATCCTTTTTATCTTTCCAGTTGTATCCGATCATAAACGACGAGTTGCCGTCCAGGACATCGAACCCTTCAACTATCTGAACAGACGAGTTTCCTCTGGCTGTCATTTCATTGTCTGTTGCATACACACCCATGCTCAAATCTTTGAATGGCGAAAACTGCCATGCATCTTTTCCCAGCCACGGTTTTCCTGAAAAAGATAACTCAGTAAGACCCGTAGTGAATTTAGCGTCCATATTTAGTATTTCGCAGGAAGTCAGACGTGTCTGCCCATTGACAGTTATCGGCGGCAGCACCTCCCAGTTTCCGCCTATAGTATCGACCAGACCGCTGAATCCGCCTCCGCCGCCGGTCACTTCAAGCACCTCGGGTATGATCGGCACTCCTTTATCTCCTGCTATTAATGCCTCCAGAGTATTAGGTGCTATAAGCCCATCTGGCAATTTTTTCAATTCCAGTTTGCCGTTGCCTTCTATAACTCCCAGGTTCACCTCGGCGGCGACCTTGTATATATCCTCATACGTATTTATTCCCAGCTCGCATGTGCCCCCTTTCATGCTGACACATGGTATGATATTACCGCCTGCCGTTGCCTGCGCATCGACCTTCATTCCGTCAAAGGATGCTTTTCCGTCACTGATCCGGTATACCAGTTCATCAAAATCCGCAGAGAAGGGAGCGGTCGTTACCACCGATGTAGGCTCCTTCAACGACATTTCTCCTTTAAAAGCCACTTTGCCGTCCAGAAGCGTGACGCCGTTGAACTCAGCTGTGAACCATGACTGCTCCATCCCTTTGAGCCCTTCCGCATCATTCATGTTCCATTCCATGGAAATATTCTTGTCAGTGTCTTTTTCATCCATTACATTTTTTGTCGTATATGTCTCCCCTTTGGCAAGCTCCATGTGCATCACATCGTTTTTTGGCGTAAGTCTCTTGAAGAAAGTGGTCCCCGGAATGGATAGTACACACTTGCTTGCGGACAGCTTGACCGTTCCATTGTCTTCCGTGAAATACATCTCATTGTCACCGGTATTGATACATGTTACAGTACCGTCTATGATGTTTTCCCCTTTCTTGAAATAGTACCGTTTCGTCGCCTTGTCGTATTTTACTTTTCCCTGCGCCGTGAACAGGACTTTCTTGCCGGATGCTGTCGCTTCCTCGGTTATTTGATCATCTGAATCGGCAAGGAAAATGCTGTGCGTCTTGTCTTTGGTCATTACGGCAAGAATACCGAACTCCTCACTCCTCATTTTTTTATCATAGGGGAGCTCTACTTCAACAGCATCGGTACCTACAGTCAAATAATACGCGGACACTTCGTGCGACCGGTCCGCTTCTCTGATTTTTTTTATCAATTCTTTGGACAGAGGCACTGTTATGGTTTTATGATCCGAAGAAAGCATAGAGTTCTCATCAAGTTTTATTTCCTCGTTTTTAGACGGATCCTCCGACGTTCCGAATGTTATCTTCTGTATGGATCCTTTCTGCGTTTCATCTTCCAGAAGGTCCAGTCCGTCATCTCCAAAAATTTGTCCCAGTCTTTCACCCTGTACAGTGATCTTGCTCAGATCGTCATCGCTGATGGATGATGCGTCAGGCGTCGCCGAGGATACATCGTACTTATGGAACAGGTCCTTTGATTTCAATTTTATAGTATATGTGCCCCCGTTGTTCTGACCCATGGAAAATTCCGGAAGCTGAAAATCATATTTCGAACTGAACTGACCCTGATCATTAATGTCAGCTGTATTCACTTCCGGCGCCGGGGCCGGCGCATTTCCTCCCGGTTCAATGACGTCGAAATCAAATCCTTTATATGGCATTGTAGATTTCAAATTCAGAACAACATTCTGGCCCGGATAATAGCTTGCTTCATATCTGTCGCCAATGCCCATTATACCGGATTTTTTTTCAAAGCCGTCATTTTCTATTCCCAGATCATCGATATCACCGGCGATGATCACTTTGTATTTCTCTACATCTTTTATATTTGCCTCTATCAGTATATCCCGGCTGCCGTCAGGCACTGTGAATTCCACTTCTCCATTGTCGCTGTCTTTGAACGTATATTTATTGGTTGTGTTTTTATCAAATACATTTGCCTGTTCCTTTATGCTCGTTCCTCCTGTCGGATCATCTCCGGGATCCAGAACAAAGTCTGTAGTATATACAGATACGGACTCTGCATAATGTCTTGCATTGCTCATATTGATCTTATATTTCACCTTGTCTCCGGTATGGACCCGGGTGGTGTTCAGCGTTGTGCTCTTAACGTATTTGGACATGTCTGCTTCGACCAGATCGCCCCGTACCATTCTGGTCCCCTTTTCTACAGCCGCCGCATATACTTTCACATTGAACAGAGGCATTGTGAACTGATATGTATTGCTCTTGCCGACGACTCTTGTTATAGGGACAATCTCACCGTTGTCTCTGCCCGTTACTTCCAGATCGATTTTTTTCGATTCTTTATATTCTTCTTTTAGAGCCATTCCGCTGATCTCTATTGTCTTTCCGGCAGGCACTTTGTTGACATTGACTACATTTACCGAAAGTCCCTGGATTTCATAATCCTGCTTTAGAGTTATCTCTGATTCTGTGCTAAGTTCCACAGGTTTGCCTGCATAATCGGTCTGCTTGTCTCCATTGAGACATTCGGTAAAAACAGACACTTTCATTTTCGAACTGTCGAATCCTGCGGGCAGATCTATCTTTGCAGTTCCCTCTGAACTGCTGCTGTCCGACAGATTTTTTATATTTCCGTAATAAAGAAGCTTCCCATTGTCGGTCCCTTCTGTTCCATATATTGCCGCAGAAAGATATTCATTTTTCCCGGTAGTCGCACCAATATATGAAACCTTCATGTATGAATCTTCCGCTCCGGAAGCATCTATCATACCGTCCGTGATCTTTACACTGCTCAGTTTTTGAGAATCTGTGATCAGTGTCAGCTTTTTCGCTGTACCGGTTTCGATATCTTTCACCTTGTTCAGAGAGTCTCCCGCCTGTTTGCCTCCGTCTGCTGCTGTGGCGGCAGTAGTCATTAATACATTGTTTGTAGAAACGTTCATGGCCGGGCGGGCATATGCACTCTCCCATGATGCTCCGCCTCTCGTAATATTTCCATTTGTACCGTCTGCCACAGCCATCCAGTTCAATGAATCATTTGTCTTTACTAATGATCTGGTATGCCAGAAACATCCTGTTTTATCTTTTTCACTTATGTACAGGCATCGTTTCGTATCTGTCGTATTCGCACCAGAAGAGAATCCATAATCCGAATCCGTCGCTTCCAGAGCAGAAAGTGTGAAAAGATGATTTTCCGACAACCCTGACGGTTCACATACGTATTCAGTAGTTGAAGTGTTGAAATTTACTATTCCGGTTTCAGTTTTAGAAACAGCAGGGATTTCTGCCTTTTCTGTTTCGGAAAATAAAGGCAAATAATTGCCCTCTTCATCTTTGCTGCCTTTATCATATAACCCTTCCATATATGATTCCAGTTGACTGCCTGCCCAATTTCTGTTGGCAGAATCTGAATTGAATATCGACTTGCCCATAGCATATTCGGACATGAGGAACAGCCCTTCTTGACTTGATTTGAATGTGCCGTTCATCTGATTATCCAGGACACGCCACTTTATCGGTTCCCCCTTATAATTTCCATAGTAAAGATAGTCAGGGCCGTTTGCATCTCCACCTTTGACAAATTCTCCGGAAGCGCCTGCCCCGGCCTTTACTTCAGTTTTCGTTTCTGCTTTTGCATTATCGGCTTTTCCCAGATACCCGCCATTGAACATGACAGTAGAAAATAAGAAAATAAAACAAAGGGCTACTATGCCTATTCTTTGCATCTTCATCAACATTCCCTCCAAACATTTTAAATCACATCAGCTGCAATCAAGATAGACTCTTGACTTCTTCTTTCTTTATTATTCAAACATCCTTGTTTAATGTTACTACCGTTCATCATGTTATTCAATGTTTTTTTATTTTTTTATATCATTGTCCTATTCCTTGAATATTCATTTCATCCTTTGCCGCTCCCTGCCATTTCAAGCTTTACCGGCTTTTTTGCTTCGTGTCCGATTCCAATACCGGGCAATGGTTTCCGTCCGAGCCGAGTTGGTTTCCGTCGGGCCGACTTGGTTTCCGTCCGGGCCGGGCCGCAAAACTCATCAACTGGGCTTTTTTTGCCGTGTGATGATACGGGTTTGCCTGTAAGCACCCCGCCTCAGTCGATTTGACAGGATTTATGGTCCTATATAACCATAATATATATTCAATGCTATAAATTCCTAGTTATAATTTGTAATTTATTTACATTATATTATTTTACAACAAGATTCTGCTCTCATTCCCTTATTTTGCCACTCATCAGATGGCTGAAAACGTCTGTTTGATGAGTTTTCAGGCATACCGACATGACACGCCGTCAGCATTTTTAAGAATGTATGCGTAAATCAAGACCCGATGAAAAGCTGTTATACTCTCCATCGGGTCTTCCCTCAATTATTCTTATTTGATCTTCCGAATATTATCTATATGATTCCATATTTAAACACTCATCAACCGGCCTGAAAATATAATTTTATGAGTTTCGGCCCTGGCCCGGCATGGGAGTCTCGGGACAATTCGCCTTTTGCTTCCTGCAGATCAGTAGTTCTCATGGCACGATTCTCGCTAATTATTTTTCAGCATACAGCAGTACTTGTATTTCTTGCCGCTGCCGCATGGGCAGGGGTCGTTTCTTCCTACCTTCTTTTTTGCTTTCTTCTGTCCGCTTTTTTCTTTATTAAAATGCGCATGCAGATCCTTCGGCGTCCAACCGTTGTTGCCCCACGTAATGGCCGCATTCTTCGCAGCCATTATCAATTGGAGCAGCGCATCCATTTTATCAAATTCGAATATCACATAATTGTCTTCCAAAATACTGATTGTACCATCTATTCTTTCACCAGACACAAGACTATCGTAGATTTCTGCCACCAGCGAATCGATCATAAACTCATTAAAATGTATCTCTTCGCAATTCTCATAAAAGAATTCTTTCAGCAGCTTTAATTCTTCTGTTTCTTCATAGTAATCTTCGTTATAATATTTTTTCAACGTAGACAGCGGATACTCTTTTCGCAAAACTGTTTCGTTGCGGCTTTTTACATATTCAAACCAGTCAGGGTCATCCGCGATTTCAAAGTTCACGATATAGTCATCAATTATCTCATATATCCCCCGGTCGAGATCCATCTGTTCCTCAAGAGCTGCAAGGACACGGTCCTTCTCTGCTACAATATCATAGTGTTTTTTCAGATCATCGATCAGATCATCGACTTTCGCGACTCCATATATGCCCACCAGGGCATCTGCATGATGCAGTATCAAATTGCTGAAATCACGATGCTCCAGGAATTCCTTCGTGCATATTTTCTTATAAGCCGCTCTGAACTCATTAGTAGTCATGAAATAGACTTTTCCGTTTTTCTCATAAGCGTAAAAGGCAATATCTATACTGCTGTATGCTACAAAAACACCCCATGTATTTTCAGCCTCGAACTCACCATCGCCCTGCGCCACAACTTTGTTGATAAAATCCATTTCCTCATCTTTACATATAAACAATGCCTTTGTTATCAGCTCCTGCTCCAATAACTCTTGCTCTAATATTTTTACGAGCTGAGCTTTATTACATGTAGATACATGGCTTATCCTTAAGCTTTTTATGATGATCATCAGCTGCTTTTTTGTCCGTCCCGTCAGCACGTCATGAAGGCTGTCCGACACAGGCCTTTTCTTTGATATTCTTCCGATCATAAGATCTGATATTTTCTGCTCTGTCTCTTTAAGAATCATCAGCTCCAGTTCCTTACGCTGCTGTGCCTCCTCCATCATTTCAGCCTCTGTCATTTCAGGCAAGTCATCGCTGCCGGGCAGTGGCTCCGGCTCACATTCAGTCCGTTCCCCTTCCGGCACTTTCATTTTCCTTATGAAAGTGTTTCCGTCTTTGATTATATTATCGTTTTCTTTTTCCCGTTCATATGTGCGTTTCATACTGTCCGTCATATTCGGCCCCGAAGATATTGCATACCCGGCCATCGTCAAGTCATACACGATCGCATCCTCAAAAGGCAGCAGAGTCGTTTCCACAGGAGCACATTCACCGCTGTCAGCCAGCATCTCTTTTATTTCTTTTGTATGCCCTGTGACATAATAGAAATAGTAATTATCCATAAAAACCGAATAGCCGTCGTCCTCTTCTATATAGAAGAACCTGGCGGTATCATGATATTTCCATTTCAGCACAGCATCGCACTCCGCTATATTCAATCCATAAGGATTTTCTTTCACATAATCATCGATTATCCTGTCGTTTTCCCACAGATATGCTTTTACATCCGCAACCGGTTCCATGTCTTTCGGCATCCCCTTTGAAAAAACCAGTCCCGGAACAATATTGTATTTTTTATTGGTGTAATCCAGCAGACCACAGAACAGCTTTGAGAATCGAATCCCTTGTTCATATCCAAGAAGCATTTTTTTACCTCCTTACCGGTTCATTGTCATATGTTTCCTTGCAGCTTTATTCTACCACATCGGTACCGGCAGTACCATGTGCGGCCGCAAAATAAAAACCGGCCCGATTTCTCAGGCCGATTTTATAATGTATCTTCCCTTTATCTGCGCACCGGGCAGGGAGAGATGCTGTTAAGAAAGGAGGTTTGCCCGGTGCTGAAACTATATCGATATTTATGGTATATTACTTGATTATCTGGTAAGCAGCAGTACAAAATAGAATGCTGCTATGATGCCAACTGTTGTTCCTATTATTCTTTTTATCATTATCATCATTGCCCTGCTCCTTTCTACACTGAAGTGAACTCAACTTCATAGTCTTCCATCTCTGGTATTTCCCTGATCATTTTTTCTATCTCTTTTTTCGCATTTTTATCCGCTTTTTTTAACAGGCCACTCTCTTTAGCTTCTTTCTTTACTGCCTTCTCGTAGTCCTTCATGAGGCCATTCTGATCTTTCAAAGTTATCGGTGTGAAAATACTTTCTTTTTCGTTGTAAATCTTCTGTGAATCGTAATCAACATCGCAGCTCACTATCCTGGATTTTGGGACCTTGATTTCTATTGTATCTGTCAGTTCGCTTACATCAACATCGATGTCGCTGAAATCGATCCCTGCTTTCGTGACCGAATCATATGAAAAGCTGCATGAGCTTTCGGTAAATGGTATCTCCATACCTGCGATTTCCCTCGAATCCTCAAATGATTCAACACGAGTACAGCTGTATTCCTGCGTAGTCAGCTCGCCGATATTATTACATTCTCCTTTAAGGGTTTTGCCCGCTTCGACGCCCTCATTGTTCAGGAAGTTGTATACGGCGACAGCTGCCACGACCAGTAAGGCTGCTATTATTATCATTATTATGTTCTTAATTATTTTCTTCATTTTCGTTCCTCCCCACACATAATTGTGTTGCTTGATCCATCTTCTTTTCTTCTGCTATGGGAAACCTCTTTGATCCCTAGACGTTCTGCCATTCTTTTATTGGCTCTGATTTTCTCTATAATCCGGATCGTCATCATCCTGCTATCTACATCCATCGCTGTTCCTCCTTTGTTTTTCCTGTCTTCTTTTGATGTGTTTAGTGTATAATGGATTTACAGATCAATAAACGGTAACCTCCGCTAATTAGAAGGCCCTATTACCGTGTTTTCCGAGAAATAGACATACAGAAAGGTTTGTACAGGTTATTATGGGAAGAAAATCAGTAAAAGAAAACAAGAACTACTATCAGATATGCCGGGAGAATGAGGGGCTTACTAGGGCTGCCGCCTCTGAAAAAACAGGATTTGTGTCGGCAGAAAAAATCGAAAAAATCGAATCTGATCCCAAACAAGCGGCACCGGATATCATCTATGCTATGTCAAAAGCATATAAAGCATCCAATTTGTGCAATTACTACTGCTCAAACGAATGCAAAATAGGACAAGAATACATACCGGAGATCCAGATCAAAAACCTCTCACGGATCACTTTGGAGATGCTGGCTTCACTGAATGCGTTGGATGCTGAAAAAAACAGATTGATCGAGATCACCTCAGATGAAAACATATCAAAAGAAGAGGCCATCGAATTTCACAAGATACAGGACCGCTTAAAAGAAATGGCTATGGCCATCGACTCACTGCAGCTTTGGATGGAGCAGGCTGTGGCTGACGGCAAGATCAAATAAAAAAACGCCGGCTGCATTGTCGGCATTTTTGTTTTCATTTCTTTTTTGCTTCCATCCTCTCCCGCAGTATCCCGAGGCTGACCGACGGTGATGTCAGCACCGGTATGCCGAAGTCTTTGAACCTGGAAAGCGCCGACATGTGCGACATCTGGGACAGCACGATGGCTTCCCTGCCTGCGGCAATCTTTTTCCCGGTCTCGAAAATCAGCCGGTCGTGTTCATCTTTTCTTCCTTCCGCAAGTGCATCAAAGGCACCTTTGGCCAATCCGATCTCTGCATGGAAATTCTCATTTATCTTTTCCCGGCAGTCCGTCACGACCTGCTCGACAGTCTCCATTGTCGGTTCGAAAGAGACAACCGCCCCGATCTCATCATAGAGAGAAGCCGCCTTTTGGAACACGCCTATGTCCGCCGCAACCACCGGGACCGAAGTCCACTTGCCGATCTCATCGATGAACGGCGAGAAGATCGTGCATGACAACAGTATGCCGTCCGCATCCAGATCCTCAGCTCTTTGGATCAGCTTTCTCAGGCTTGCAAGATTCCTTTCGGACACACGGCCTTCATCCCTGCACATCAGCGACATACCTTCATCCAGCAGGTGGACGATCTGTATATCATCGAATCCCTCCGCTGCCGCCGACACAGGATCTATTGAAATTTTCGTTGCGCTTATTACTACTGTTTTCAGCATTATATTTCACCTGCGATTCTTATATTTTGGTCAGCAAAAACGCCATGTACAATGGCAATGTAAGTACTTGTTCGTTTCTCCCGACATTATAGTCACCAAGTTTTATTGCGTTGTAAACATGGTATTTTTCAGGATGTTTGAGAATAGTCTTCACGCTTTTTGCATTGCCCGTAGATGCTTTCACCTCAACAAGAACTGCTTCACCGTCATACCTTATCACAAAGTCGATCTCCAGCCCGGAGCCCTTGCGATAGTAATATATTTTCCTCCCCTTCAAGGGACTTTTGCAAAATCAGCGGTTATCTTGCTCTTCTCTCCGGCAGCACGTATATGAATATCAGCGAGCTGATGAGCAGCATGAACGGGTAGAACAGTTTCGGTATTATCTGGAACGCCGAGACTTCGCAGCCCATTTCCGCCGCGGCCGATATGGCCACCAGCATCTGCGCGCCGTACGGTATGATGCCCTGAGCTATGCATGAAAATGTGTCCAGCAGAGAAGCCGTCTTGCTCGGCGTGATATTATATGTGGCCGACATTTCCTTCGCTATCGGGTTCGCCATTACGATGGCTACAGTATTGTTTGCCGTTGCTATATCCATGGCCGAAACCAGTACGCCAACGCCCAGCTGGCCGTTCTTTTCTCCTTTGAAGATACGCTTTATCACATGGAGCATGGCGTCGAAACCGCCGTACTCTCTGATGAGTGCTCCCATGGCCGAAACCAGTATGGCGACCATGGTAGTCTCGAACATCCCGGCAGCCCCGTCGCCCATGTTGGCCAGCAGATCTGTCGCCGCAGTGGCTCCTGTGGCAAGCATAATGATCGAGCCGGAAACAATACCGATCAGCAGCACGATGAACACATTGAATCCTATGATGCCTCCAACCAGGACCAGCACATACGGTATGGTCTGTATCAGATCATAATCCTTGGTCACCACTCCGCTCACATCCGAATTCAAAGACATGACTATAATAATGATCAGCGCCACAATGGCCGCCGGCAAAGCTATCTTGAAATTCTTTTTGAACTTGGCTTTCATGGCGACCCCCTGCCCGTTGCAGGCAGCAATGGTGGTGTCGGAAATAAATGAGAGGTTGTCTCCGAACATGGCGCCTCCCATTACAGAAGCTATGCACAGCGGTGCGCCAAAGCCGGATGACTGAGCCACCGCAACTGCGATGGGCGTTATCAGCGTAATAGTCCCGACTGACGTCCCCATTGCCAGAGATATGAGACAGCTGGCGATAAACAGTACTGCGACCGCATACTCCGCAGGGATCACTGAAAGCATAAAGTAAGCCACGCTTTCTGCGCTGCCTCTGCCAACGACTCCGACGAATATGCCGGCAGCCATGAAAATGAGCACCATAGTCATGATCAGTTTGTCTCCGGCTCCGGCTCCCATCAGCCTCAGCTTTTCATCGAATTTCAGCTTGGGATTCTGAAAGCACGCTACGGTGATCGCTATGAGGAATATGACCACGATCGGTATATTGTAAAACCCCATCTCAATGTTCAACCCGTACTCAAACAATATCCCCAGTCCCAGATACAGGACCAGAAAAACGCCGATAGGCAGCAGTGCTTTGTAATTGTATTTATTCATTTCTCCTCCAAAATGCCGGCTGGAAAGATTTGTTGAAATCGCCGGCCACAAAATAATATTCTATTGTACCCGACAGCTGTTGTCAACCAACGCAGCACTGCAGAAAAGCAACTGCTTAATCATTTTCTGCAAATTGCAATTTATGGTAATTTCTTTTTGATCGATTCCAATGTAAACAATAACCTCTTTATTTTTTCTTTATCTTCGCTTTCACGATCTTGCTGTAGCTGTTGCTGCCTGAACTGTTATATGCTTTGACTTTGAAATAGCATTTCTTGTTCTTCCTCAGTTTAGTTACGGTCTTGTATGTCTTTTTAGTTTTGCCGATACACTTGTACTTGCCGCTCTTTTCCGTGACTCAGATAAACAGTTCATCTTTCTTTCTCTCGCTGCACATTTTCTCCATTTTTTTCGAAGCAATGCCCAGCACCAGTTTGTTCAGACTGCGCGCGTTGTTTGGACAGACATTCACGCATCGCATGCATGAAATACATTTGTCTTTATCTGTTTTCTTTGGATCCTCCGGTATCGCTCCCACCGGGCATTTTTCTGTGCATATCCCACATTTTGTGCAGGCTTTCCCGGCCTTCGGTTTCAAAGGCACTCCATTGTATTCCCTGTACGGCCTGTGGCCCGGCACATACAATTCGTCGGATGATGTTTCTGCACTGAGATGCTCTTTGATCTTCCCTGCAAAGCTTTTCAAGAGCTCCTCATCTTCCTCGTCCGGACGGTCTGCCGCGATCTTGGGCATGATCGAGTGTTTTGCAACAGCCGCGACAGCTGCTGTGCAGTGAAAGCCGGCCTCATCCAAACCATCTTTCAGTTCCAGCAATGTATCCTCATAATCCCGATTTCCGTAGACCGTAATCAGAACTGCCGCAGCACCGCCGCCGTTCATGCTTTTCAGCCTTGATACAGCGACATCCGGCACTCTCCCTCCGTAAGAAGGCACCGCAATGATGCAGATGTCATCCTCTTTGAAATGAAAGCCGTCAAAGTCGACATCCCTATCGGTCAAATCAATATTTGTTCTTTCGGCAGAGATCGATCCCGCCACTATATCCAATACCTTTTGCGTCCCGCCTGCAGGACTGAATGTGATTTCATAAATGTTCAAAATGTTACCTCCGTTCGATAGTGTAGAATATTGTACTACGCTTTCGGCAGATATTTCATTATACAGATGACAGCATTTGTACAATCTTGTATGTACTGTTCTCTGACTGCGGTATTAGATTTTGATTGTTTCTTTTTCTTCATCCCACAAACAAATGCCATAGTAGAATTTATAATATGCCTCGATATGCATATGCTCAAAGTTTATACTGGATTTATCTTTAGAAAATCTCAATGGCGGACTGTTGCAGCTTTTCTCGGCAGAGCTCTTTCCTCTCCGCGGCTAGCATCTGAGGGCAAGCTATTCACCGTATGGCCACGCAAGATATCAGTTTGTGTCTTTTTTGCTAAAAACAAGATGCAAAGACGCAGTAATAAACTGGCGGCTGCATAACTATGCATATAGCAGGGATCTATGAATAAAAATACAGGATCAAACTCAAAAAACACTGCCTGCAGTATAATTTGCCGGGATCGGACGTATAAATACTGGTCCTAATACCAGCTCAAGGCAAAGAAGACGATAATACTGTGTCTTTTCATCGATGAAATCGGCAAAAAGACACAAACTGATATGGTTTTAGAAAAGATCTTTATACATTCATATACATCTACACATAGACTGAAACCGCAGAATTGCAGCGCAGTACCCTGCCTTGCCGCACGATCGATCTCCATCAGTTTTGCAACGGATATCGGTTTGATTTGTTTTTAGTAGTTTGATCACTCCCTGCCCTGAACAAGTTTCATACGCTACTCGAACCATTCCCTATCGTTCCTGAACCGGAATCATACATCCATCCTCCAAAAAATCAAGTTAAGGAGTATATTTTTGCAAATCGAGCAAAAATATACCCTTAACCCTTTTCCTGTTTAGATATTATGGATACAGAAACGATTATCGCCAGGCCTCCGATCAGCTGCAGCCCGGAGAGCATCTGCCCGAAGATGATCCAGGAAAACAGGACCGTGACCAGAGGCAGGATGTTCTCAGAAAGCGAAACCGTGGTGACAGAAAGATGTCCGATGGCAGCCACATATATCATCTCTCCGAATACGATGCAGACCAGCGTGGTCACCAGCAGAACTGCCATGACCTTTGGCTGAGCAGAAAACTTCAGAGGCACATCTATGAGCAGCATGGGCACAGATATGATTGCCGCCGAGGTAAAGAACCCCGCCAGCAGAGAACACAGCGAATATTTTTCATACAGGGGCTTCGTACCCACGATAAAAAAGGTCCAGATCACTGCCGCCGCCAGCATGAAAATGATGCCGGTGACATTTGCATTGACGCTGTCCCCCGACCCTATGACAAGAAGGGCCACCCCGGCTATAGAACCGACGATGCCAATGATCTTCAAAGGGCCGATCCTGCTGCCGTATATGATCCGGTCTGCGAACATGCCGAACACCGGCACCAGAGCCAGCACCAGCGACGTGAAAGCGCCCGAAGTATGTTCTATACCTATTGATTCAAATGTGAAATAAACGGACATCCCCAAAGATCCGCACAGAAATATCCTCAGAATATACTTTCTGTCGTAGTGTATTTTCTTTTCCCTGACCAGGGTTATTATTATCATGACCACTGCGGAAAATGACATCCTCATCAGAGTCACCAGGGTCGGCGATATATATCGCAGTATGTAATCCAGCCCTATGAAATCGAATCCCCACAGGAATACGACGAACAGCAGAGCCGCAAGATAACGTTTCTTTTTCAAATCAGTCCACCTCTTTCAGATGTCTTTAGTATACCATGTATGAGCCGAATGCAAAAACGGCATCGCTGTTACGCGATGCCGTCTCCACAGATTATAACTATTTTTTTATAGAGGTTTTACTTCTGTTTCCAGAGTAATGTCCAATGCAGCTGCGTATGCAAGATACTTGTCACATTCCTCATATGTCAGCATGTCTGAGGATATCAATCCTGTCTGTGTGTATTCATCATTGACGAACATCTTAGTGAACAGCGAACCGCACTGTCCGGTCAAATACATCTCGCCTGTGATCCCTGCTCTCTCAAATGATTCTCTGCATCCCGGTGCATAGAGATAAGTTTCCGCCATGACCTTCTTGCCGTCTTTTATACCGGTAGCTTCTACAACGAAAGCTCCTTCATCCTTTACCAGACCTTCGTCGAGTATCTCTTTGATCTCATCGTGATACTTCGGTGCAGGCGGCAGATGTGACAGAACTACGTCGAATGGTATGAACGTATGTCCCTTGAAAGTCTCTTCTTCTCTTGACAGCATCCCCGCTCTGTACAGAGGCGTTGCATAGTCGATGCCAACTCCGCCGTATTTAAAGTTGATGTTCTTTGCTCCCTTGAAATGAGTGTCCTTGTTCAGGCCCATGTATACAGTCTCGTCATGAGCATGCTCTACCAACGTGACTGGTCCTGAACAGCCCTTGAAGTGTCTTGTTACAGGCAGACTGTGCGGCTCAGTCTCTATCAGTTTTCCGTCTTTCAAAGCAAATGTCGGATCCACCATATCTGATATCGCTGTGAACGGCGACCACCAGAAAGGCAGGAATCTTTTTGCTTCCACTCCTTCATACACCATCATCAGAATATCGTCGCAGGTATCCAGATTTCTCTTTGTGCTCTTTGCTGCAACGCACATCATTCCCGGTGCTGATCCTGTCCCGATCACGGCCATCTTTCCGTTTTCTTTGAACTTTTTCCCGTAGTCTTCATACATTATTTCTACGCATTTAGGCCACCATTTGTCCAGTACGTCTGTTGCTGCAAAGTCCTGATAGTTTGCTTTTACTGCGATTGCTGCATCCAGTACCAGCGGAGCGAATCTGATTGGAAGTGCATTCACTATGAGGTCCACGCCCTGTGCTGTTTTTTTGATGCTTTCCACATCGTTTGCATCCACATATGTGCCTTTGGCTTTCTTCAGTATCTTGACTAGCTCATCTACTGCCTTGTGATCTGCATCTGCGCAGATGATCTCGCCTACGTTGGGTTCTTCGTCCATTCTCTGTGCTACTGTAGAGCCCTGTGCTCCCGTGCCCAAAACTAAAATTTTCTTCATTTTCTAATATCTCCTTTTCAATATATTACTATTCATTTTTTATAAACTGTTTCGCCGTTCCAGACAGTCATTTCTATCGGGACATCATGTATCTCTTCTGCCGGAACATCGAACAAGTCCTTTTCAAGAACTACGATATCTGCGTACATCCCCTCCTTCAGCCTGCCGATCTTTTCTTCCATCCGCACCTGATATGCAGCATTGCACGTGTAAGCTTTCAAGCATTCCTGCAGGCTCAGTTTCTGATCTTCCGGCGGCAGCACCGGAGCATTCTTTACGCCTGCCAGTTTTCTGGTCATACCTATTTCTATGCCCCGCAGCGGTTCAGGTCCTACTTCATCCACAGGTCTGTCGCTGCCCATGGTCATAATGCCGCCTGCTTCTATGATATCTTTCATAGTGAACAGATCCTTTGCTCTTTCGCCTATGATCCCATCCAGATCCGAATTGCCGTAATGCCACACGCCGCTAGTATTGGCAACGACATCATATTCCCCAAAGAGTTTTCTGTCCTCTTTTTGTACATACTCTGTATGGGAATTCCCGATCCTCACATTTTTTATACCGGCGTTCCTGACTGCAGCAGCGCCGCGCAGACTTTCATGTATAGCCTTGTCGCCTATGGCGTGTGCGTTTATATCAAACCCGGCATAAGCCGCATCCAAAAATACTTCTTCGATTTTCTTCCCGGAAAACAATGGTTCTACCATCCTGCCGTCTTCATCATACGGTTTTGACAAACTAGCAGTCCGTGTTTCCAAAGTACCGTCCAGAATGATCTTGTACGTGTTGACTCTGTATTTATCACTGTTGTATTTTTTGCTTCTCTCTTTCAATACCTCCAGTGCCGGCCCGGCCTTCGCCGCAGTTTCCACCATGGCGCTTCCAAAGAGCCTCTGTTTATAGTCGCCGTTCTTCACCAGCTTTTCTATCGTAGGGATGCATATCGGTTCCATCCATTCGAATGCACCGCAGTCGATAGTCGTTGTAACTCCCATACTGCTGTAGCTTTTGGAAGTATCAATATATCCCTGATATATTTCTTCAGCTCCGAAAAAATCAACAGCATTGAATAGGATCGTTTCAGTGCTGACTTCTACGATATGTCCTGTCGGCTCTCCCTTTTCATCTCTCTCAAAATACTGAAACCCCGGGAGAGGGTCCTTCGTATCCTTTGTGACATTGGCCAGTTCCAGAGTTTTGGAATTGCACCAGCCTTCATGCCCACTGCTGCCCAGGAAAAAAATCGGCTTGTCGCTGCAGATCTCATCCAGCAGTTCCTTTGTCGGACCTTTTTCATCGAAAAAGCATTCATTGTATCCGATTCCGAAATAACTGTTTTTTTCAGGATGATCCTCTACCTGTTTCTTTGCGGCTGCCAGTATCTCATCAACCGTCAGATCCTGGTCTATATACAGCCCGTTTTCAAAGAATGCACACAGTGTGGGGTGGCAATGGGCGTCTATGAATCCCGGCAGGACCATACCTCCATTCGCATCGACCACTTCGGTTTTTGCTTCTTTGAACTTCATAATGTCTTCGTTGTTTCCTACTGCAATAATCTTGTCATTTTCAACAGCTACGGCTTCCGCCCGGGGAAGCTCATCATCCATTGTGTACACTGCAGCATTCATGATAATCAGATCTGCCATCAGTTCCTCCTTCTCTTTTATACTTTGATTTTAGATTATTAACCGAACTTTCTGTCAATATCATATATCCATGTATTTCGTTGAAAACATAAAGTATAGGTTTATATTCCCCGGAGGCCTTGTTTATTACAGCCGGAACATCTATACTGTACTAAATATCAGTATTTTCAGATCAGTTGCGAAAGGCAGGTAAGGAATGCGCATCGGCACCTTTGCAAAAAAATACAGTCTCCATGTTTCAACAGTCCGTTATTATGTGAAACTGGGTCTTATCATTCCTAAAAAAGACGGAGCTCAGTATGATTTCAGCAAAAAGAACGGCTATGAAATGGATACGGTCCTAAAGCTTCGTGATATGGGGTTTACACTTCAGGAAATGTATACATATATCAATACTCTCCGAGTCTTTGCTTCGGAAGATCAGAATCTGTATAAACATATTGTTCCTCTGCTGGACAGCAAGAAAGCTGCCCTGACAAATGAGCTTTCAACGATCCATTCATATATCCACACTATAGATTCCCGGCTGGAAGATATACAGGCCGAAAACAAGATCGAAAACAAACAGATCCGTCGCGGTATTCCGACAGAGTTTCTAGGCATCATGGCCTGCCCGGTATGCGGCAGCCCTTTGTATCTTGAAAACAGCAGTATAATGCAGAATCAGATCCTTTCCGCCACTTGTTCATGCACCTGCGGCTATGAAGGAATCATAGAAAATGGGATCTTTTACACGGACCGGGACAATGATTTGGATTCGGATCCGGTTTTTCAGGAAGACTATTTTGGCGAGCCTGACGAAAACGGCTCCAGCGATATGGCTTTCTTCGAGATCTTGAAGGACGGAAATTCAGAATATCTGACGGTCCAGCACAAAGTGAGAGAATGGATGTACGATGCAGCTCTTGAGCACGCTGCCGAAAAGCGTGTGTTCCTTTTCCCCGATATAGCTGCCTTGTTCCTTTATTTGTACAGTGATGCCAAATTCCTGAAAGATTCCCTGATCATCGTCATGGGTCTGTCAAAGAAAAGCATGGAGCTGATACAGAATCATCTTTTCACGCTGAAGAACCATTTGAACATCGTTTTCGTCGTGAGCCCGGATCACAAACTTCCGGTCAGAAGGAATTCCATAGATATCATGATCGATTACCTGGGCAGTTTCAGCTGTGCTTTTTACACGCCTCAGCTGCTATATCCGGCTGTGGATGCCTATTTTGCTGAAGACTCTGTCATAATCGGTTCTATGGATCATTACAAGCCGGGCGCCCGGTCCAATGATCTGGCCAAAGAGCTCTATACTCACTCTGCCGAGCCCTTCCTCACACTGGCACAGCAAAAGGCCATACTGAAGGACTTCGATTATTCCATAATAAAAGACTCTTCACTGGAAGCGCCTGTTGATTCCGCCATCTTCATCGATTATCATTCTCCCGATGATCAGCGGTATTCTTATGTTTATCTTGCAGAACGAAACAAAAAATAGGAATATGCAGCATGTTCATCTTTTTTGATAAAATCAAAAAATGTCAGAGTAGAGAGTTATCTCTCCACCCCAACATTTATTATAGAGCCCTTTTATTCTGAGTCATGCTCATCATGCTTCGGCATATCGACGTATGCCGGCATAACGGTCCTTTTGTCCTTTGCCCGACCGATCAGCCAAAAAATCACAGCTATAACGATGCAGACTATTCCTCCTATCATCAGTGCCTGAATCATACCGTAAAAACTGCTCAGCAGTCCGCTTCCATATTCGGATGCATAGTACTCAGGTCCCCAGCTTCCTTCCAGCCATTTGAAAATAAATGATCCTGCAAAAGCTGTTCCTCCAATGATCATAAACATATCTCCCAGTCTGAACAGATCGCCCTTTGCCAAACGTGTTTTTTCATTTCTCGGATACTTGTCCGGCTCCGTTTTGTGGAAGCCATCATATATCAGTTTGAAAATTATATACAGTACAATGCCTGACAAGAGGAAGAGGAGTCCATAAAGGAAGTAATCCATTCCATTAAGGAAAAACGCCAGTACTCCTATGACAGCAGGCCCTGTAACAACTGCGAACAGCCCCAGTTTTCCTCCGCCGACCACATAACATCCTATTCTTTCTTCTTTCGGCATAACCTTTCTTGCCTTCACTATGATAATACTCATCAGCACTGCCACTGCAAGGATCGGAATTACCTGGATCAGTATCAGTGTCTGGAATGACATCTGCATCATGAGTATGGTCACTGCAGCGATGGTCAGTATTCCTACTGTCGGCACGCCTCTCTTTTTTGATACATATGTGATCCCCTTCTTAGGGAAAAGATTGTCATCAGCCAGTACAAAAAGTGTTCTGGATCCGCCTGCCATATTCGTATTGAACATAGCCAGCTGACCTATTACAGCGATAACAACGAAGACTGCCGCCGCTGCAGGTCCTGCGAATTTAGTCAGTACAGTCGAAAATCCAACTCCTTCTGCTCCTATAGTCGTCCAGCTGTCCCAGTGACCTATTGCTGCCAGCCCGGCTATGGACGGCAGGATATATGAAAGTGCCGTCAACGGAACAACTATACGCAGAGCTTTTGGTATTACCTGCGAGTTTTTCACTTCGCCGGCAACCATAGTTATGATGCCCCATCCGCAGTACATCCAGACGCCTATTCCTATGCCCATTCCCAGTGATTCCATAAATCCCATGCCTTCCGGCACCAGTGGTTCCACAGGGTTGTAATTCCAATTGGCAAATCCTACAATGGTCACTACTGCAAAAGCAACCAGGATCGCAATAGAAAATATCGTGCTCATAACGCTGACTTCCTTTAGGCCCAGCAGATTTACAGCTGTAAAGATCACGACTATTGCTACTTTTATGATCGTTGCCTGAGCATTGTTCAGAGGCAGCAGTGTCGATATGTAGTTGACCGCCAAAACTATATAAGTCGAACTGCATACATAGAAACTGACTGCGGCCCACCAGCCCATCTGGAAGCCCCAGAATTCACCAAGTATCTGCTTGGCCCAGTAATAATATCCTCCTTCGCCGGGCATTACAGACGACATTTCAGCGATCCTGAAACAATCCGGCAAAGCCCATACCAGTGCGATCCCTATGAGAACGATCAGCGTCATCCCCGGCCCGCACCCCTGTATCATCTCTTCCACTCCGAAAGCTCCGGCAGCGGCAGAACAGTAGATAACACAGACCACAGCAATGACACTGTAACTCTGTTTTTTCAAGGAATCTACTGCTTTTTCATGATTTCGCGACATATTTTTCCCTCCTGCCATTACGCAAATTATATAATAATATTAGTTCATAATAAAATTATATTCCGTTTACCGAACTTTCTGTCAATAAGCCATATCCATCGATTTCAGGCATAATGTAAAGTATTGGTTCACGTTTTGGCAGGGAGGCAGGATACCCGCTAATTCAAATTCGTATACAACTGTTCCGCTGTTTTCTGCAGGCTGCCGAAATCATATTTGTCTTTTATCTGAGAAATAGAATCGTATTTATCATCACCGATCCCTGAATCATAGTAAGCCGTGACCGCATCGTTCACTGTTTTATACTGTCCCGAATTCAGAGCCTTTTGCCACTCCGTGTTCCCCTCGGCTTCATCCAGAGTATAGCAGAGCACCGCTCCCACATCGTAACAGAGCCAGCGTATGTCCGCCACTCGGTCCGTATGTTTCGACATGTACTTGAAGGTCCATGAGAAATCCGTTTTGTCGGTCCGCCCGTCGGTAATAAAAGTATAGTCCGGAGTCTTGGATATCCGGGAAGCCTGAACGCTCATGAACTGAGCTGTACCTTCGGCGTTTTCTATGTTCATCATTTTCTTGAACATTTTCGGATCCGCCTCTTTCAGCGCTTTTGTGACTTTGACGTAATCCGAAATGTTTTCATCTGTATCAGTGAATTTGCTGTGAGTCGCTCCGTACAGCAGCTTGTCCATAACTTTGTATCGCAGGCCCAAAAGGCTGTACCAGTCAGCATCCTGCTCTTCATATGAGATCGGTTCATCCGTGGACCAGCCCTGCTGCATGGCGTAATGAAAGAGTTCGTGAGACATGAACGGCAGCAGATAGGAATCCGATTTTCCGGCATTTTTCAAAGTGTCGTTGTTGTATTTGAAAAAGAAGACATGATCCGAACTGCCCAGACCGATGTTGTCAGACATCCCGCTGAAATTGCCCATAGGCGACCAAGTCTTCATAATGCCGGGAGTGGCCGCCGCCAGACGGTACACATTCTGCAGTTTGAATTTTCCCGGCATGTCGATCTTCTGGGCATAAGCCTTGTTCTCCAGCCCCTCTACATTCACGGCATAAGCCGTGCCTCTGATCAGATTGATGCTGTCATCTCCGAAATTCAGATGATCCCCCTTGGCGACAAGGATCAGCGGCTGATCGTTCAGATCATACCCCTGCCACATTTCTTTATCGCCCGAAGTAACTGAATACAGCCGGTCCAGTTGACTCAGCATTTCTTCATCTCTGTTGTTCAGATCGGAATAATCCTTGTTTACCAGTTTGTTCAACGCCAGCTGACCGACCAGAACCACCGCCGCCACCACGACTATAGCAATGACCACGGTAATAAAAGTCTTTATTTTGTGCCCCTTTCGGTGCTGTTTCTTCTCTTTCATTTTAATATCTTTCCTTCCCATAAAACATAATTGTATGATCCATGCCGCTATATTACTTTATTTACGGCATCAAAAGAGCAGCGACGTCATGAATGGCCGTTTTTATGGCTTGGATGACGGACGCTTCACAGCATTTATATCTGCGCAGGCATAATACCTTTCCGCATTATCGATCAGCAGCGTATTGAGAAAACTGACATATGATATGGCCGGTTCCGACTCTGGATATTTGTGAGTGGTAAACTAAATTCCATAGTCAGCGGCAAATAAAAATCCATAGTCAATGAGCATCAGAAAATGTACAGGATTTCAACTTACTTTAGCAGATTATTATAATTAAAGTATTCCCATAATCCATTTGAATGATTTGATGTTGCCATCCTGTAAGCTCTGTTTTTTATATCATCCATCGCATACCCCACTATTTTTTGGCCTTCTTTCTTATCGCTTTTATAACTGTTTAAGATTACACTTCTTTCTCGGCCTGGACCCACAAAATGAATTTCACAGAAAGATTCAAACGTACTTATTGAATTGCGATATTCCTCGTAACAAGATATTTCCCCATCATAGTCTTCTTCCAAAGCATCTAGGAATAAATCCAGGGAATCAAACTTATTTAACTTCATAGATCTTCGCCCCAATTTCATTGGAATAAGCCAGAAGTTCGCAAGGCAATGATAGTTATCATGATAGTATTGAAGATACGATGGCCATTCTTTATAATCAGTTCTGTTATTCTTTGTGTTGCCTGCATCGGGCGTAATATTTGCTATTGACTGAAAACTGTTCATTGTATCTCCGGCAAATTCTTCGAAATACAAATGCCCTTCTGTATCCAGCACATTTTCCTTCAGTATATTTTTATAAATTATCTCGTAAAAGCCAACAGCAAAATCTGACATATCTTCATCGGCATTAGAATAATATTTTTGTCCGGATAATACTGTCCCCCTTTTCTTTGATATTTTATTATATTTCTTATCGCAGCATATTGGTGTTAATAATATATCGTAAACCTGCTTTTGTTTTGCATTTAATAAACTCATTTGATTCTTTTCCTTCCTGCATATCAAAATATGTAATCCATAAATTGCAATTTCAAAAAGGATCTGAAACAAACCGCGGCACATAATGACTGTTGACCATATGGACCCCTCCCCTTTTGTATTTATGCTTTAATTATACTGGGGTGGGGGGGTAAAATCAAAACAAGTTGGATACAACACCGGCATCTGATGATTACAGTCACCACTTCATTTGAATATTTATACAGTTTAACAGAATACTATTCCGCGAGAATTATTTTGATTTCTTATTCCGAGTTATCTTTAATGACCGATCAAAAAATATCTTTTGAAGTAACCATCTTCAAAGTTGTACTAGCAAGAGCGTTCTTAATAACCTCTTCAATATTCTTATTATCCATTTCATTATCACATTTAAAATAGTATACTGGAACATTTACTTTCGTTAATTCGTCCACTATTTCCTTAATAACTGCCCAGTCCTCATATCTATATGCTCCAGCTCTGTTATAAAACCCTGTGGTTTTTCTATCTGCTGTCTCAATTGCAGCAACCATTGAAAAGCTTTTTGCACTTTCTTTGCTAGGCCAATCGCTTCCTGTTGGCAGTTCAATCAACACCACTCTTCTCAAATCCGATAATTTATTCAATATCATTGGTAATAGTATCTTTTGATATGCATGTGGCTCATTTTCTCCAAGTGGGTAAGTCTTATCAGGTTTAATTGGGCGCAAGTCCCCACTATCATCAACTGCCGGTATATATAATTTCCTTCTTTGTTTTTCGTCTTTATTATCATCATTATCAAAACCATATTCTGCCTGACTTGTATCAAATACAAAGGCATCGTGACTAACATTCACTCCCATAGCGGCTAATTCTTCACCCTTCATTTTAACAATTATTTCTTCCAATGACGGGAAGGATTTCATTTGATTATCACAATAGTATTTTTGAACATTTTGTACAGGAAGGCCTTGCTTTGAAAATATCTTTTCAATCAGTCTTTTCATTTCTTTAGTAAACACATCAGTTTCATATTCAATATTATTATCATCCGAAAATGAAAAATCCAACATTCTTATCATCTCCAAAAGTACTTTTGCTTTATAAATATCAGTCGTTGAACATCCTAGTGCATATCTTGCAGTATTGCTGAATACAATATTGATAATTCTTCTATTCCCCAAAGATTTCCAATAAACCTCTTTTAATACATCCTCGTTTTTCTCATTAAAAAAGTAACCACAATATTGTTTAGTATATGTGTAATCCAAATTTGGTATATATATCATTTTAATGAAATATGTAATAAGATTATTCTCAAAAGTCATTGCATATTCTTTATACATATCTGAGTCCGTTATAAAAAACAAGAATGCTTTGTTTTCAACAAACAACATTTTGAATTCCTTAAACAATTCTTCTAAGTAGTCTTCATTTTGTTTATCCAACTCATCAAATATTATGATGAGGTTCACTTTATCACTTATTTTATCTAAAAAATAATGTATTTCCTTTAAAATATCAATCTTTGGTGCATAGGTTATTATTTCGTTTTCCTCATTATTATCAACGTTGGTTTGTTTTTTTTGTTTTTTTGCCCCAAATGAAAAATTTAAAAATTTATTATTTTTAACCCCTGTTGAAGCATCTCGTGTTGTTTCTTTTTCAGTCGTATCGCTAGTGGTTTTTAGAAATTCTTTTTTATGATAGTAATCCCCATTAACGATTTTACTCAGTCTTCTTAGCCTCTTAGTATCCTCTGTATCCCAGTAATCTTCTTTCAAATTTTGAATATTATTCACGAAACCCTTTGTTATATTTTCATTAGTTTTATAGTCTTCAGTCCCGAAAGCGAACTTAATAAAGTCGTTCTCTTTTTTTGCTCTTTCTATGACTAGATTTATGAAACTACTTTTACCTATCCCTCTGTCACCTGACACTAGATAACATCCATATTTCTTCCTTTCGATCATATTGCATATGTCTTCAATTTTTTCTGCTGTCCTTCCATCATCAAAAAATAGCACTAAATCTTCTCCATCCATTGGCATCAGCCTATAATTCTTTCGATAATCAATTAAGATATGCCCCATATCATTATACCTCATTACTGTATTAACCCTTGATTCATTAATCACATTATTAATGAATTCAAATTCCAATCGAATATTATCTTATTTAAACATTAACATTATGATTTTTCCACAAACCGTTGTTAAGATTCCACGTTCACCTACAATTATTTTGAACCTTCATTACAGACAGTTGCAACTCTACTCTTCAACTTGCCAATTATTCAGGTAATTTCGCCGCGCTCCCAAAAACAACACCGCATTCCTGCGGTGCTGTCTACATACAATTCGTGCTCATCTATATTTATCTATCTTCCTATGCGCTGTAGGCTGACTGATGTTCAGATGTTTTGCCACTTTGGTTGTAGTTCCGTATTTTTTGTAAGCCGCATTGATGATTTCTTTCTCATATTCCTCAAGTGCTTTGTTCAAATCATCGATCCCGGCGACGTTATCAGCCCTGTACGCTCCGACAGATTCAATCACTTCGTCAGGGAGTTCTTCGGCTTCGATTATATCATTCACGCCTGTCACTACAGCCCTCTCGACAGCGTTGGACAGTTCTCTCACATTACCCGGCCATGAGCAGTCAAGAAAAGCTTCCATTGCCTTTGGGCTAAAGGATTTATCAAGGCTGTATTTTGTGTTGAATAGCTGTGTGAAATGCTCCACCAGAGGGATGATATCGCCTTTTCGTTCAGCCAGCGGCGGAATGGTTATATTTACTACGTTGAGCCTGTAAAACAGATCTTTTCTGAATTTGCCTTCTTTGATATATTCGGCAAGAGGCCTGTTTGAAGCCGCGATCAATCGAAAATCGACTTTGATTGATCTGCGTCCGCCGATTTTGGTTATACACTTTTCCTGGATAGCCTTCAACAGTTTCGCCTGAAGTGTTATCGGCATTTCAGATATTTCATCCAGCAGCAGTGTACCGCCGCCGGCCAGCTCCATCAGTCCGATCTTTCCATTGATGCTCGCGCCTGTGAATGCTCCTTTTTCATATCCGAACAGTTCCGACTCTAAAAGATTTTCCGGAATGGCTGCACAGTTTATGTCCACAAAAGGTCCATTGGCTCTGTCGCTTTTTTCGTGTATCACTTTTGCTATCATTGTTTTTCCGACTCCCGAATCCCCCAGCAGCAGAACATTGACATCAAATCCTGAGACCTTTCCCACCATATCCATTACCCGTTCCATCTCTGCAGAACGACAGACAATATTACTGTCGACTTTTGTTTCTCGCCTGAGGCGATCCAGTTCTGCAGACTGTCTCTTCAGTTCTTTCTGCAGATCTGAATATTTCTTTTGCAGTTCTGTCATTTCTGTAATATCTCTGGAATAACTGACTACAAACTTTATGCTGCCCTTCTTATCGAATACCGGCGTTGCAGTAACGATAATATCTCTGTTAAGCCTGTTTTTCTGTATAATCGTGACTTTCTCTTTTTTCTTAAGTACAATTGCAACAACAGATGGTTTGAACAGGCCCTCTCCTTCCAGCTCGTATACTGTTTTGCCCAGGAGCTCGCCTGCATCCCCGACTCCGTAAAAGCTTTCAAAGCTTGAGTCTACACGCATGACGCGGCCTTCTCCGTCAGAGATCAGCAGATCTTCCGATACGGAGTTCATCAGTTCATTGAAATTTTCTTTTAATACTTCATCAAACTTTTTCATGTGTATCACTTTTCTCCACATTATGATCAACAGCTTGCTCCCTCTATTGTACCTTATTATCCTTCCCTTGTCCTCACATAATCTGTACCAGAAAGCGGCAGAATGATCTGCCGCTCCATAGTTTTATATTTTATTACGTTCTATTTATTTGCTTTTCTTGCTTCATTCATAAGGTACATTATGTCCTGTGAAACGGCAGCTCCTGCAATAGAAGTAATGTGACTCGGATCTTTGTCCGGCAGCACTTCTACCATATCAGCACCGACAACATTGACCCCGCGCAGTCCCTGCAGCACTTTTCTTATGGTGTCTGAAGAAGGCCCTCCGATGACAGGTGTTCCTGTGCCCGGTGCAGCGGATGGATCCAGTGCATCGATATCGAAAGTCAGATATACCGGCATGTCTCCGACGATGCCTTTGATCTTGTCAGCCAGTTCTTCTGGCGTCATATCCAGAGCTTCCATCGAACGGATGATATTGTATCCGCATTCTGTAAACTCGGTTCTGCAGTACAACTGAACCGACTTGCTCGGATCTATGCATCCTTCTTCCTGTAGATCATATGCAAAGTTTGCATGTGACAGATTGTGAGTTCCGTCTTCCTTCACTTCGCTTGGTGAACTGTCCTGATGTGAATCGAAGTGGATCAATGCCAGTTTTCCATATTTTTCACTGACAGCCCTGACAGGTCCGTAAGGTATGGTGTGGTCGCCGCCGATGGTCATTGGAGCAGCACCCGCTGCCAGTACTTTCTTTACAGTCTGATAAGTATCTTCAACCATGAAATCTGTTGCTTTTGCTCCTACCCAGTAGCCTACATCTCCGTAGTCTATTACTTTTGCTTCATCATACAGTCTGTACTCCCACGGATACTTGAAGCAGCAAGCTATCAGGCTCTGTTCTCTCACAGCTCTCGGGGCAAACCGGGCACCCGGCCTGAATGTAACGCCGCTGTCAAAGGGCACTCCCATAACAACGATGTCCGCACCTTCAATATCCTGAGTCAGTTCGCAGTGGTTCCAAGTCGGTATCCCTGCATAATGTAAATGTTCCTGTACTTTATATTCCATTCTTTTTTCTCCTTTCAAATCAAGAAATATTTAATAATAATTTAGTCGTTATAGTATTAATTTCCGTCCTCTTTAAACCATTTGAACAAGCCTATCAGCATTCCGATAATTACGAACAGGAATGGGATAGACAATACGATACATATGGTTTTCAACGCCGAGAACGGTGCTCCTGTAAACATGATCACCAACGGCACTAAAGCCAGGACTACGCACCACACCAGTCTGAATTTCGGATTCGGATTCCCTTTTTCATCCAGCTGTCTTGTGGCTGAACTTGCCAGTGTAAATGATGCCGAATCCAGCGATGTTGCCAGAAATCCAAGTGTACACAGCGCGAATACGATTGGAATAATGATTTCTCCCAAAGGCAGCGTGCCCAGCAGCTTGAACACTCCCGCCTGTACATCTGACACCTGAGACAGCGCAAATTGTCCTGTGATTTCTGCATGCAGGCCGAAGCCTCCGTCGATGCCGAACATTATCCATGTTCCAAGGGAGATACCCAGCAGGCATGTAAGCACCACTTCTTTGATGGTTCTTCCCTTTGAGATCTTTGTAATGAATATCCCCATCAACGCAGCATAGTTCAGTGCCAGTGTAAACAGGAATATAGTGTTTGCTTCGGGGAATCCCGAGTTTCCTATCGGATCTGTAAACAAGCTCATGTCCACATAATTCGAAAGCATTTTACCGATGCTGTACGTGAATTCTTTTGCAATGAATTTTGTCGGTCCTGCAATGAATATGAATGCTATGAGAATAATCATCAGATACATTGTCAGGTCACTGAGTTTTTTCATTCCTTTTTCGATGCCTATTATGGAACTTATCGAAAAAATCACAGCTACCAGCAGCAGTACGATCAGATTGATGGTAAAGTTTGCTTCGATTCCCATCACATGTGCTATCCCTGCACTGATGATCGGAACACCCAGCCCCAGGGATACTCCCAGACCGCCGACTATGCTTAAAATGGTAAGCGCATCTATTACTTTCCCCAACGGCTTTTTATATTTGAAGTCTCCCATCATGCTTTCACATATTGCACTGACCCTCAGCACAGGTACTTTCTTTACGTGATATCCGTATGCTATGGCAACTGCCGTAAGCACAAATATTACCTGTACACTGAACCCCCAGTGGAAGAAGGTGTACGGCAAAGACATCTCTGCCGCCGCCTGGGTCATTGGCTTGATGCCGAATGCCGGGTCGGCATAGTAGAACGACCATTCCACGAAGGAATAGTATGTTGCAGTCGCCGCCAATGCTGCGCACATCATCATTGCGATGTAACTGAACATTGAGTATTCCGGTTTTCCTTCACCTAATTTAACTTTACCATGTTTACTGAATGCCAAATACAAACAGATAAATACATAAATTGCAATTTCAAATTGAACACTTTTTGTAAAAATCAAGCTACGTGTACTTTGACAACTGAATACACCTGATCAAGGAATTCATCAAACAGTTCCTCGGGAGTGGCATATCCAAGGTGTTTCCTTGGAAGAGCAT
>JAYFPY010000038.1:0-7225 GCA_034927505.1 Eubacteriaceae bacterium | reverse complement strand
TATAAAAATGCACCGGAGACAGATCCCGGTGCATTTTGTTTTTGCATATTATTTTCCGGCCGCATACACTTCTCTCTTCTTTCGAAACATGTTCAGCTGCCTGGTCTCAAAGGCCAGTATAACGATCACTATCGCCCATACTATGAACACGCCTGACATCCATAGTCTGTCCGGCGTCTGTTTTTCTATTACATACACCAAAAACAGTGCGCTGCATCCTATGTACATGATCAGCTTTATCACATATGTAATGTATGGTGCAAAATAATGTTTTTTGAATTGAGGGCCTTTTTTCGGAGTCGAATCTTCTGACCTGCCGGTCCCTTCAGATCCTTTGAACGGCTTTCTGATAATAAACACTGCTGCTGCAGCTGCTGCACATAATGCGATTATAGATATAATGAAAATAATAGTTAAAGCTTCCATAAATAACACTCCCTTATAAAACTGTCTATACCCTCCTGCTAGTATACCATATCTCTCTTCACGCCACCACATACTGCTGCATGATTATTATCCAGATAAATATAGTAACGATAGAGCATACAGATGAGCAGACCACGATCTGTCCGGCCAGCTTTCCGTCTCCTCCCATCTGCTGAGCCACCGTAAAAGTCGCAACAGCCGTAGGCGCACACAGAATAGAAAAGACTACTGCAAATTCATAAACAGAGAATTGCAGAAGTATGGCTATAGGCAGAAAGATCGCCGGAGCCAGTATCAGTTTTACGAACACTGTCGCAAACAGCTGCTTTTTATATTGTCCCGCAGCAGTAAACACAAAGCTTCCTCCCAGCATTATAAGAGCCAGCGGAGTCGCGCATCCTCCTATATCGTCCAGCACAGTCATGCATACTGACGGTATCTTCAAGCCGGATACAACTGCGGCTATTCCGGCCAGGGCTCCGATTATCATCGGATTTTTGATAATGTTCCGCAGCATAGCGCCGATATTTATTTTACT
This sequence comes from Eubacteriaceae bacterium, assembly GCA_034927505.1. Lineage (GTDB taxonomy): Bacteria > Bacillota > Clostridia > Peptostreptococcales > Anaerovoracaceae > RUG100. The sequence continues at coordinate 6,261 of JAYFPY010000038.1, read as the reverse complement.
GTGCCTGAAAGTCTCAAGGACGATCACCGAGTATATATTGTAGAGTATCACGATCACCGCAAGAGCCAGCGCCATAAGCCCTACGTGGCTTTTCCCGGTGAGAGCTATCATGACAGGCAGACCGATATACACGCCGTTCCCCCTGAACATGCCCTGGACGATCACTCCTCGACGAGGGTTGTTCTTCTCCAGCAGCGGCACGATGATGAACCCCAGTACAAAAACTACCGTGGTGCTCATTGCAATAAATCCAATTATCTTCCAGTTGAGAATATCCAGAAAATCCGTGGAATACAGGTTAACAAAAATCAGAGTGGGCAGGAAAACCATGAACACCACTCTGTTTACTTTACGTATCAATTCTTCTGTCAAAAGGCCGCCCCTCCGGCACCCGTAGCCTATGGCCATGAGCGCCAGTATGGGAAATACCGCCTTTACCGCCAATGTTATTATATCCATTTAATCCACAAATGCACTGTAAATAGCCTTTACTGATTTATTGAAATCACTGTTTCCAACGCCGACTATGATATTCATCTCGCTGGATCCCTGGTCTATCATCCTGATGTTGATGTTTCCGTCAGCCAGAGCTTTCAGCAGTTTGGCAGAAACGCCGGGCTTCATCGACATCCCGCATCCTACCGTTGCTATCAGTGCTATATCTTCAAAGACCTCGATAGAATCAGGGTGAAGCTGCGCTTTGCATTCGTCGATTATTTCATCGATCCTGCCGTCCACATCTTCGTTCTTTATTACTACCGATACTGTATCTATACCGCTGGGGATATGCTCGATGGAAATGTCAAAGTCCTCCAGTATGCCGGCCAGTCTTCGTACAAATCCACGCTCAGTACTCATCCTGTTTTTGTATATAGCGATTACCGTAAAGTCCTTGCTCCCCGCAATGCCTTTGATGACATGAGCGGAGTTTTCTTCCGGCTCTGATGTGATGATCGTTCCCGGATCCTGAGGACTGTTGGTGTTTCGAATATTTATAGGAATGCCTGAGATCCTTGCCGGATAAATGGCATCCTCGTGAAGCACGCCTGCTCCCATGTATGACAGCTCTCGCAGTTCCTTATATGATATAGTACTGATCGGTTCCGGCGAATCTACGATCCTTGGATCTGCCATCAAAAATCCCGAAACATCTGTCCAGTTTTCATACATGTCAGCATTCAAAGCTCTTGCAACTATTGCGCCTGTTATATCAGAACCGCCTCTTGAAAATGTCTTGATGGAGCCATCAGGTTTTGCCCCGTAGAATCCCGGAATAACAGCCTTTTTGTGATCCTTCAGCTTTTCCGCGATAGATCTGTTTGTCTCTTCTTCAAGGAATCTTCCCTTGGCATCAAACTGCACCATATCCGCCGAATCCACAAAATCATATCCCACATAAGCGGCAATCACCTTAGCATTGAGATATTCTCCTCTGCTGGCGATGTAGTCCGATGTGGCGCCGTCCTGCATATTGCTCATGATCTCATCAAATTCTTCCTTTAATCCTACGTCAACGCCCAGGTTCATTTCCATGGCATTGTATCTGTCTCGCACCACCTGGAACAACTGTTCATATGGCAGATTGTGCTCCATGTGAGTTTTGCACGAATACAGCAGGTCCGTTATCTTGCTGTCTTCACTGAACCTTTTTCCCGGAGCCGATACAACCACATATTTTATGTCTCCGTCCGACTCGACTATGTCTTTTATCTTGGCTATCTGTATGGCGTCCGCAACAGAAGAGCCTCCGAATTTTGCTACCTTAAGACCCATCTACTTTACCTCTTTCTTGATGGCATTCACCTTGTTTGTCTGTTCCCACGGAAGATCGATATCAGTTCTTCCAAAATGACCGTATGCTGCCACCTGTCTGTATATCGGCCTTCTCAGCTTCAGATTTTTGATGATTGCTGCAGGTCTCAGGTCAAATACATTGTTTACTGCATCAGCCAGTTTTTCGTCTTCTACAGTGCCTGTTCCGAATGTGTCTACCATTATAGAAACCGGTTTTGCAACGCCTATCGCATATGCCAGCTGCACCTCGCACTGAGAAGCAAGCCCTGCCGCAACGATATTCTTTGCTACCCATCTGGCCGCATAAGTCGCAGATCTGTCTACTTTTGTAGGATCTTTTCCCGAGAAAGCTCCGCCGCCGTGTTTTGCATATCCGCCGTATGTATCTACGATTATCTTTCTGCCCGTAAGGCCGGAATCTCCCTGAGGTCCGCCGATGACAAATCTTCCGGTCGGATTCACCAGGTATTTAGTGTCGGCGTCCAAAAGTCTCTTTGGGATGATCGGATTGATCACGAATTTTTTCATATCTTCTCTGATCTTCTTAAGATCTACATCCGGATCATGTTGTGTGGATATCAGTATAGTATCTATCCTTTTCACTTTATCTCCGTCATATTCAACAGTTACCTGAGTTTTTCCGTCAGGTCTGAGGTATTTCAGTTTTCCGTTCTTTCTGACCTTTGTCAGCTGCATTGCCAGTTTATGCGCCAGCGCGATAGGCATAGGCATCAATTCGGGCGTCTCATTGCAGGCATATCCGAACATTATGCCCTGGTCTCCTGCACCGATGGCTTCCAGTTTGTCATCCATTTTGCCTTCTTTATGTTCAAGAGCATCGTCTACGCCCATGGCAATGTCCGCCGACTGCTCGTCGATGGATGTCATGATCGCGCATGTGTGTCCGTCGTATCCGTAAGCTTCCTTGTCGTATCCTATGTCGCATATTACTTCTCGTGCTATTTTAGGTATGTCTATGTAAGCCTTTGTAGTGACTTCGCCCATTATCATAGCATATCCCGTATTTACCGTTGTCTCTGCGGCAACTCTTCCATTTTTGTCCTTTTCCAAAATAGCATCAACGATAGCATCCGATATCTGGTCGCATACTTTGTCAGGATGTCCTTCTGTTACTGATTCTGATGTAAATAATTTCTTCATGTTTCCCTCCGGTAATTAGAATTTTATAAAAAAACCTCTCCAATCAAGAAGAGGGTGATCTGTATCATTCCTCATCTCTCAGCCGTGCGTCCGGCTGCAGGATTTGGCACCTTTGTTTTCATCACAGAAAACCATGGTTGCCGGGCTTCGCAGGGCCTGTTCCCTCAGCCGCTCTTAATAAGGCAAGATTTTTACAACTGTCCTTTATTATATTACAACTGATTGAAAAGTCAAGATTTGTATTGTATACTCTATGTTATGATGAATCTAAAAGTAATAGAGGGTGGGCTGCGGCCCAAAGAAAAATGTGAAAAGAGTTTCATTTCCGCTTATATTACCGACACCCGCCTCATGGGTGCCATGGGCATATATATCCACTGGGAGATAATAGATTCGCCGGAGACTGAAGATCTCCATCAATTCTTTTATCTGGACACTGAGGAGTATGGATTTGAAACTTACAAGAGCGTATGGTCCGATGATACCACAGAAGTCGAAACCATATCCCACGCACTGATCGGCTGCCTCGGCGGCAGCGAAGTGCCTGTTACTTTGCGTGAAGTTTCCTCGATACTGAGAGAATTTGTCCTTTTCAACGAGGAACACCATCTGCCTCTTCCGGAAGGGCGATCGGAGTATTCTTTTCTCCTCAATGATTTCCCGCCTCTGAGCCGGGATGAATCCGACAAATTGTTTGCACGGATATGCGGTCCGATAGAGGAAGAATACCAATTGATCAATTACTTTCTTATGCGCTGTTTCGGTCGTGATTTCACTGCTGCAGAGTACCTGTCTTCCGCGGATGTTCAGACCGACATCTATCCGGATCTGCCGCCTTTGACACTTTGCAAAAACACCATCGATGAAAAGGATGGAGTTTTCGTGTGCGAATCCCTCATAGAAACCGGCAATCGGTACCGGATCCTCGTCAGTGAGATAAAAATAAAAGATCTGAAAGTTATAGAATATAAAAAACAATCCGGCTTTCCCATTAGCCCTCAGGAAGCTGCTATGCAGCTGACCCGTCCGGAGTTCATTACAGTATACGAAGTTCTGGACAGTCCCGACGGTATAGAAAACGCCAGTCTGGAAATGGATTTCAACACTATGGTAACTTCCCACGAAAACGGAAAATTGTTCCTGGCTTTCAACAACAATAACGACCATGTGAACAAAAAAGTTTTTCGCCTCAGCGAGGATGTCTTCGGGCTGTATTATCTGACTGACTTTGGTCAGTTTCTTGCCGCTTCGTACAGTATGCCTTCCATACGCAGACTGGAGCGGAGCCTGATGCACACTTCCATGGGTTCATATTTGATCCCGACTGCAAAATACGAATTCAAAGAACCGGTCCTCTATGATTTCATACAGAGCGACTTCGATGACTTCGATGATTTCCTGGATGCAATAAGGGATGACGATTAGTCATCCCTCTTTTAATACAAGACTCAGTATTTGTCTGTTTATCCTTTTTACCGGCGCTCCGGTCATGTTCGACATTACCGCTATATATCCATTCAGCGACGGACACAGCCAAAAGCTGGATCTGAATCCATCATCAGTCCCTTCATGCCCCATCAGAATATGCCCTTCCTGCTTTCTCATAAACCATCCCAGGCCCATCTGTTCTCCGTTGTTGGGTACTACGGCATATTCCTTCCACATTTTTTCATATGTCTCCGGTTTCAGTATTGTTTTTGTGAGATTTGCAAAAGCCCACTTCGCCATGTCCTTTCCGTTGGATGTCAGTGTAGAACTGGGACCGTGTTGCCTGTTATACGGGTAATATGTCTGTCGGATGATGTGTTTATCTCCATCCTTTGTATGAGGCATTGCCATGGCATCACCGGATCTTTTAAATGTGAGAAAGGATGAAGCATCCATCCCGAGAGGTTTGAAAATGTTTTCATCTATATACTCCTCAAAAGACATGCCTGCTTTTTCTGCTGTGATGCACCCAAGCAGCTCATATGCTGTGTTGCTGTATCTAAATTTATTTTCTTCAGGGCTGTGCAGCATTTTCATACCTGTGACTTCGTCAGACATGCAGTATTTTTTCAGAGCATCCGGATCCGTCTTCGGATCCTGCCAGTGATAATCCTCCACATCACCCATGCCGGATGTATGTGCCAGCATATGTCCGATCCTGATCTCCGGCAGCCGTCTATCGTCCATCTTTATCCACGGCAGTACATCGATCAGTCTGTCTTCTGTTGACAAGAGCCCTCGTTCTTCCAGCTGAAGTATAGCCGTTGCCGTAAACAGTTTTGATACGCTGGCCATATGGAATATGTCATCAGTCTTCAGTTTCTCTCCGGTATCGACATCCCTGTCTCCGACAGCTTTTTCATATTCCAGATCGTTTATTTTCAAAGACACTGCCAGCCCGGGGAGATCGTAATAATACAGGGCGTCTGTCACAAATTTATCCAGTTTTTCTATCATATCTTTGCTCCTCTTTTCGTACTTTCTCTTTCAGTAACAGTATATATGAGCCTGTGTGAAAAGCAACCGACAAAACGGGAGAGCATGAAATGCTCTCCCGAATAATACGTTCTGCGGTCACATGTACCATTCATTGTCTATTACTTTTTCTTTGCTGCCTTTTTCTTTCCCTTTACAGCGTCTGTAAATGCAGCTTCATTCAATGCGTCAGCATATTCTGAATCCATTTCCTTGATGCCTGCAGGGAAATCATATTTAGCAAGTCTTTCTACAAACGGATCCGGATCGAAACTTTCAGGTCCGTGTACGCCGTTCATCTTCCAGATCTTCTTTGCAACCAGTTCCATCATGATGACCGGGCTCACTGCAGTCTGTGCAACTACCGAATTGGTCGTATACTTCTTGATGCAGTCCTGATTGTCAGCTACCTGATAGATATATACCGATCTTTGTTTTCCGCCTTTTGTACCTGTTACCCAGGTGCCTGCACATCCTTTGCCCTTCATCTTCATTGTAGCCTCGACAGGTGAAGGTATTACCTTGCAGAGGAAATCTCTCGGTGTGATCTCTGAATCGCCTACTGTGTAAGTCTTCCATGCTTCTGAAAGTCCCAGGTCCTTCAAGTACAGCAGCATGTCCTGCGTTTCCTTAGGCACGCCGTATTTGAATGTAACTCTGTTGCAGTCGATGACTCTTGGCACCAGCATTACTTCTTCGTGTTCTACGTTTGCTACTTCTACATCGCCGATCCCGCCGGGGAAGTTGAAGATCTCAGGCTCTGAGAACGGCTCTGTGCAGTACCAGCCTCTGTCTTTTTCCCATACTACAGGAGGGTTCAGACATTCTTCCATAGTAGTCCAT
>JAYFPY010000017.1:0-59637 GCA_034927505.1 Eubacteriaceae bacterium | reverse complement strand
ATTTCTGTAATAAACGGTATAATGTTATTCATAAGAGCACTCCTTTTTTAATATATTTATGTTAGTAACTAAATCATATCATAAAAGTTGTTGCTCTTATTTTTTATTTTTCTTTTTCCCCACTGTAACTTTACACTAAGTCTCTTGACAGTTCGGTAACTGGTATGATATTATTTCACCGTTGCGTTATCGCTTTAGTGAGATAAAGCAGAATATAATAATAAACGAGGAGAGGTAAGATGAAGATGAGAAAAAGAATAATAATAGCAGTAACTGCGGCAGTAATGCTGATAACTGCACTAGGTATGACCGGGTGCGGCGGCAGCGACAGCGACTGGTCATATATCGAAAAGAACGGAAAACTTGTAGTGGGTCTTGATGACACATTTGCACCTATGGGATTCCGAGACAAAAACGATAAACTGGTCGGATTCGATATCGATCTGGCAAGAGCTGTGGGAAAAGAACTGGACATCAAGATCGAGTTCAAGCCTATCGACTGGGATGCAAAACAGACAGAGCTGGATTCAAAAAATATCGACTGTATCTGGAACGGAATGTCGGCAACAGAGGAAAGACAGAAAGAAATGTCCCTGTCAAAGAAATATCTCAACAACAAGATCATAATCATGTCACTGGATAAGAATGTGAATGTGAAGAGCGAGGCCGATCTTAAAAACCTCAAGATAGGAACTCAGGCTGATTCGGCGGCACTGGAGACTATGAAAGCCAACAAAAAATACGACACATTCAAGGATAAGATTTCCGAGTACAAATCGTATGATGATGCTATACTGGACATGAAGGCAGGACGTACAGACTGCATCGTTATAGACCAGGTCCTGGGCGAGTACAAGAACAGCAAAATGGATGAAAACCTGTATGACAGCGATTTCAATTTTGGAGATGACTACTATGCTATCGGGTTCAGAAAAGATGATACTGAACTGACCAACAAAGTGAATGACGCCATCCAGGCAACCATCGACAGCGGAGAAGCTGCCAAGATCAGTAAGAAATGGTTCGGAAAGGATATCGTGATCCTTGAGGACTATAAATAAGGAGCAGAGAATATTATGACAGATTTTCTTGCATCAGCAGGAGATACTTTAGCATACGTCGGCACATTGATGCCGGCGTTGTTAAAGGGAACACTTATAACGGTAGAACTGTTCGCAGTCACATTGGTATTATCGCTGCCGTTGGGGCTGCCTATTGCTTTAGGTGAAACCAGCAAAATAAGGGTAATAAGATGGATATGCAATGCATTTGTATTTGTATTCAGAGGGACGCCGCTGATGCTTCAGCTGTTTTTCTTCTATTTCTTCTTCCCTATATATTTGGGGATAAAATTCCCTCCTTTTCAAACAGCGGCATTTACATTTATATTGAATTACGCAGCCTACTTTGCAGAGATATATAGAGGCGGGATCAACAGTATAGACAGGGGTCAGTACGAAGCTGCCCATTCCCTTGGTCTTTCAAAGGTGAAAACCATGTTTGGGATCATAATACCACAGACTATGAAAGTGGTATTGCCGCCTATATCAAATGAAGCAATTGTGCTGATAAAAGATACGGCGCTGGTGTCTGTCATTGCTGTTGCTGAGCTGATGAAGGTATCCAGAGGGATCGCGAACAGAGATGTGAATATGCTGGCATATGTGATCGCGGCTGCCATCTATCTAGTATTCACATTCCTGCTGACTCTTGTTCTCAAATACATAGAAAAACGTTTCTCAAGATACGACAACAAGGAGGAATGGTGATATGTCACAGATCCTTGAAATGAAAAATATAGTCAAAGACTTTGCCAACTGCAGAGCTCTGGACAATGTGGATTTCTCTGTCCGTGAAGGAGAAACGGTTGCCATAATAGGGCCGTCCGGTTCGGGAAAGAGCACACTGCTTCGATGCATCAACTGTCTGACCCGGATATCTTCGGGGAAAATCACTCTCAGCGGAGAGACTTTTGTGGACTCACAGCCGGGGCAGGAGAGCCGCAGGAAACATGAGGCTAAATATCTTTCCGACAAAGAACTGCAGCACATATGCTGCGAGACCGGTATGGTATTTCAGCATTTCAACCTATTTCCTCATATGACATGTCTTCAGAACATAACCTATGCACCGATCAATGTCAGAGGCAAACAAAGATCCGAGGCGGAAAAAAGAGGCATAGAACTGTTGAAACTGGTAGGACTTGAGGATAAACGGGACGAGTTCCCGGGCAGACTTTCCGGCGGACAGAAACAGAGGATAGCCATTGCAAGAGGACTGGCAATGGATCCGAAGATCATGCTCTTCGACGAACCTACATCTGCACTGGATCCGGAGATCACAGGCGAGGTGCTGGCTGTAATGAAACAACTGGCTGAAGATAAGATCACCATGATCGTTGTCACTCATGAAATGGGATTTGCGAGAGAAGTCGCTGACAGAGTTGTTTTTATGGATCAGGGAAGGATCGTCGAACAGGGGACTCCCGATCAGATATTCAACGATGCCGGGAGCGAGAGACTGAGAGATTTCCTAAGCTCCATGATCAGATAAAGGAGATGACAGAGATGGAACAGCCTTTTTCAGTGGTGTTTTTCAGACTGTATGACAGAAAACTCCAGGCCGGAGAAATAACATTCAAAGAGATCGGCATCAGCAAAAACGATTTTACAAAGCTGTGCACAGACAAAACTTTTGTGCCTGAACGTGAAACAGTTGAAAGACTTTGTGAGACTATGAAGCTGGCAGAGAAGGAAATAGAGGAATTCATAGCCGCTGCCGAAAGACAGTGGGCAGAGAAAGAATAATACTGAGGCGGATATTGCAATATCCGCCCTTATTATGATACAATGAGTCGTTATAATAAAAACGAAAGAAGGACCATAAATGGCAGAAAAACAGAAGATAATCAATATTGCGGTGATTGCACACGTAGATGCGGGCAAATCCACCCTTGTAGACGCTTTTTTGAACCAGAGCGGGGTGTTCAGGGAAAACGAAGAAGTAGTGGACTGTGTAATGGACAGTGATGATATAGAGAGAGAAAGAGGAATAACCATCTACTCAAAGAATTGTTCGGTGATGCACGGGGACGTGAAGATAAACATAGTAGACACGCCGGGACACGCCGACTTCAGTTCGGAGGTGGAACGAATAATCAAAACAGTGGATACAGTCATCCTGCTAGTAGACAGCAGTGAAGGGCCTATGCCTCAGACTAGATTCGTGCTTACTAAATCTCTTGAGCAGGGGATAAATCCCATACTGCTCATAAACAAGATCGATAAAAAGGATTCCAGGATAGATGAAGTTGTAGATGAAGTCTATGAGCTTTTTATGGATCTGGAAGCAAACGATGAACAGCTGGACTTTCCTATACTCTACGGTATCGCCAGACAGGGGATCGTCGTATACGACCCTAAAGATGCGGTAGGACATGAAGTCGAGACTGAAGGCTCCAAGAAGAGGGGACACAGCGCGGAAGGAGAAGGCGGGCTGGATATCACGCCGCTGTTCGATACGATAACGAAACATTGTAAACCATATCCGGACTACAATGACGAACCGCTGCAGCTGCAGATATCCTCACTTGCTTACGATGACTATATCGGCAGGCTGGGTATCGGCAGGATAACCAAAGGAACAATCAAAGAAGCCCAGACTGTAGGCGTATGTCAGGGCAACGGAGAACCGGTACAGAAAAAGATAAACCAGATATTCGTATACAGAGGGCTGGCAAGAGTGCCTGTTGCGGAAGCGCAGTGCGGCGACATAGTTGTTGTATCGGGCATCCCGGATATATCCATAGGAGAAACCATAACTGATATGGCGGATCCGCAGCCAATGGAAATGATCCACATAGAGGAGCCTACGCTGTCTATGTATTTCATGGTAAACGACTCGCCGTTTGCGGGCAAAGTAGGGAAATTCGTAACTACAAGACATATAAAGGAAAGACTGGCTAAAGAACTGGAAGTAAATGTGGGACTGATGGTGGAAGAGACAGATTCCACCGACAGTTTCAAAGTATCGGGACGAGGTGAGCTGCATCTTTCCATACTGATAGAAAACATGCGCCGTGAAGGGTATGAGCTGGCAGTCAGCAAGCCGGAGGTCATACTGAGAAAAGGCGAAAACGGACATAAACAGGAACCGGTGGAGGAAGTTGTTATATCCGTGCCGGAAGAATACTCGGGATCGGTCATTTCAAAGCTGAATCTGCGAAAAGGCATGATGAGGGAAATGAGCAACGAAAACGGATATGTAAGGCTGGAGTATCTGGTGCCTACAAGAGGGCTCCTGGGATACAGGACCGAATTCATAAACGATACACGTGGCGAAGGTACCATGGTCAGACGATTCGATTCATTCGAGGACTACAAAGGAGAGATCCCTCAGAGGACCAATGGCGTTGCTATCGCTCAGGAGCACGGCATATCTACGCCGTATGCACTGGCAAACATACAGGAACGTGTCAAACTGTTCATAGGGCCGGGAGTTGACGTATATGAAGGCATGATAATCGGCCAGAACAGCAGGAACGAAGACATGGTGGTCAATCCATGCAAGGCCAAGAAAGCCACAAACATGCGTGCCGCCGGAAACGATGAATCCGTAAAGCTGGCGCCGCCGGTGGAATTCACGCTGGAGGAAGCACTGGAATTCATAAACAACGACGAACTGGTGGAAATAGTGCCGGATGATATAAGATTGAGGAAAAAACTTTTGAAGGAACTGGACCGCAGGAGGAACAGGAATGTCTGACAAACATATAGAGATGCTGATCGATGCGGGTATTGCAATAGCAATATTCCTGATCGGACTCATTGTCATAAAGATCATACTGACTGTAATGAGAAAAATGCTGAAGAAAACCAGTATAGATTCGGTTCTTCACAGGTTTCTCACCAACGCAGTGAAAGTCATACTGATGGTGGTCCTGGTACTGATCGTTCTCAGCCGGCTCAATATACAGACTGCTTCCATAATCACAGTCCTGGGCGTATGCGGCGCAGCTATAGCTCTGGCGTTGAAGGACAGCCTGGGAAATGTTGCCGGAGGGATAATGATACTTGTGACTAAACCCTTCCAGCAGGGAGATTATGTAGATATCGGAGGCACCACCGGAGTGGTGCAGCATATAGATCTGCTGCTGACTACCATGACGACTTTTGACAATAAGGTCATTACGGTGCCCAACGGAATGGTGACCACTTCTGTATTGACCAATTATTCCAGAGAAGAAACCAGAAGGGTCGATACACTCTTTGGTATAGCATACGATTCGGATGTGAACAAGGCGAAGGATCTGATGATGGCTCTTGCCGATACCAACCCTATGATCATGGCCGACCCGGCTCCTTTTGCGGGAGTTGCGTCCAATACAGAAAATGCTGTGGAACTGGATTTTAGAGTCTGGGCCAAGACGGATGAATACTGGGATGTAAAATACTATCTGGAAGAAAATGTGAAAATAGCTTTTGATGAAGCGGGCATAAAGATGCCGTATAATCAAATGGATGTTCATATCAAAAAATAGGAGGATTTATGGGAAACTCACTGATGGGAAAAATCATGTATTTCTGGATATTCATTATTGGAGGAATGGTCATGGCAAAGATATTCGGCATGCCTATGGATCCAAAGAGCGTGATAATCCTGCTGGTGGTCCTCTCGTGTTTTTACTGGGGGCTTGCTCTTATAAGAGCCACGGGAAAAAAGCGAAGGGAGCAGAAGAAAGGTGAATGATACGAGACATTTTGCATTCTTCCAAAACCGGCAGTGTGAATATTTCCCATGCCACACGGGTATAAAAGATGAAGATTTCAGCTGTATTTTCTGCTACTGCCCTCTGTATGCACTGGGAGAAGAATGCGGCGGGAACTTCAGCTATGACAACGACGACGGGATAAAAGACTGCAGCGGATGTCTTTTGCCTCATCAAAGAGGATCCTTCGATCTCATAACGGAAAAATGCAGATCGCTGATAGATATGGTAAAAAAATAAAGAGGTATCATTATGGCTTTTACCCATTTACATGTTCATACGGAATATTCACTTCTGGACGGCGCAGCGCGCATCAAAAAGGTGGTTGCCCGTGCCAAAGAACTGGGGATGGATTCTCTGGCCATAACCGATCACGGCGTCATGTTCGGCGTCATAGATTTCTACAGAGAATGCAAAGAGGCAGGCATACGCCCCATCATAGGGTGCGAAGTATACACGTCCGCCCGCTCGCATCTTGACAAAGATCCGGAACTTGACAAACAGCAGGGGCATCTGGTCCTGCTAGCAAAGAACAACGAAGGATATCAAAACCTTATCAAGATAGTATCCAGAGGATTCACCGAAGGATTTTACTACAAACCGAGAATAGACAAAGATATACTGCGGCAGTACAGCGGCGGTATTATTGCGTTGTCTGCATGTCTTGCAGGAGATGTGCAGCAGCGTCTTTTAGTGAAAGATTATGAAGGAGCAAAGAAAGAGGCTCTGGAATACCTTGAGATCTTCGGAAAAGGCAATTACTATCTGGAAGTACAGGATCAGGGACTGGAGGAGGAAGCAGACATACTGCCGGATATGAAACGGCTCCATGAAGAAACCGGCATACCGATGGCTGCCACCAATGACGTCCATTATGTGAGCAGGGATGACGCAGAGGCTCATGATATCCTGCTGTGTATACAGACGGGCAGCATGGTAAACGACGAAAACAGGATGCGTTTCCCAAACGATCAGTTCTATCTGAAAAGCGAAAGTGAAATGCGTAATTTGTTTGCATCCCTGCCGGAGGCCTGCGACAATACGCAGAAGATAGCGGAACAGTGTGAAGTGGAATTTACTTTCGGAGAGCTCCATCTGCCGGAATTCACTGCCCCCGACAGCATGGATAATACTGCTTATCTGAGGCACCTGTGTCAAAAAGGCCTTGGAGAGAGATACCCTGAAGGAGGAAACTCTTTGCAGGACAGACTGGACTACGAGCTGGGAATAATCGAACAGATGGGCTATGTGGAATACTTCCTCATAGTCTGGGATTTCATAAACTATGCAAAATCTCAAGGCATAATGGTGGGCCCGGGCAGAGGTTCTGCTGCCGGCAGCATAGTGGCTTATACTCTGAAGATCACCGACATCGATCCGATCAAATACAACCTCATATTCGAAAGGTTTTTGAATCCGGAGCGTGTCAGCATGCCGGATATAGATATCGACTTCTGCTACGAAAGGCGTGGAGAAGTGATCGAATATGTAGTGGGAAAATACGGCTCTGACAAGGTGGCGCAGATCATTACTTTCGGAACACTGAAGGCCAAGGCCGCGGTCCGGGATGTGGGCCGGGTGCTGGATGTTTCATACTCCGACACCGACACCATAGCCAAGGCGATACCCTTCGGGCTGAAGATGACCATAGATATGGCTCTGGACATGAATCCGGAGTTGAAAGAAAGATACAATAATGAACCTGTGGTGAAAAAGGTGCTGGACATGAGCCGGGCTATAGAGGGCATGCCCAGACATGCATCGACCCATGCGGCGGGGGTCGTGATCTCCAGGAAGAGCATAGATGAATATGTGCCTCTCTATCTGGCAGAGAAGGGTATTTCTACTCAGTTCAATATGACGACGATAGAAGAACTGGGACTGCTGAAGATGGATTTCCTGGGCTTGAGGAATCTTACAGTTATCAGGGATGCTCTTGAAATGATAAAAGAAAACCACGGAGTCGACATCGATTTTGAAAAAATGGAGTATGACGATCCTGCTGTTTTTGAAATGATTGCTGCCGGAAATACGCAGGGTATATTCCAACTGGAGTCCGGCGGGATGACACAGTTCATGAAGAACCTGAAACCGGACTGTTTTGAGGATATCGTGGCCGGCATATCCCTGTACAGACCGGGACCTATGGCCAGTATACCTACATACATTGCAAACAAAAAGGATCCGTCGGGGATAAAATATCTTCATCCTCTGCTAGAGCCTATTCTTTCGGTTACATACGGATGTATGGTCTATCAGGAACAGGTAATGCAGATAGTAAGAGATCTGGCCGGATATACTTACGGCAGATCCGACATTTTAAGACGTGCCATGGGAAAGAAAAAGATGGATGTCATGCTGGCTGAAAAAGAGGTGTTCATCAAAGGCGCAGGAGAAAGGGGAGTGCCTGCTGCCACCGCCGAAGAAATATTCAATCAGATGGTTAGCTTTGCACAGTATGCTTTCAACAAATCTCATGCTGCGGCTTATGCTGTTGTCGGATACGAGACAGGATATCTCAAGGTCCATTATCCGGTGGAATTCATGGCAGCTCTCATGTCTTCAGTCATGGGGGAGCCTCATCAGATATCGAAATATATAAGGAACTGCACGGAGATGGGCATAGAAGTCCTGCCGCCTGATGTGAATGAAAGCGTAAAGAAATTCAGTGTGGTGGACGGAAAGATAAGATTCGGTCTGTTGGGCGTGAAAAATGTAGGCGAAGGTGTGATCGATGCTATCATAAATGCGAGAGAAGAAAAGGGCGTCCCGAAGGATATCTTTGCTTTTATAGACAACATCGACATACACGAGGTGAACAAGAAAGCCATAGAAAGCCTTATCAGATCGGGAGCTTTCGACTCCATCGATCCCAACAGGGCAAAGCATCTTACAGTATATGAAGGACTGATCGAGTCGGCGCAGAATGATTCAAAAAAGAATATAGACGGGCAGATGTCCCTGTTTCAGCTGAACACCGAGACTATGGATATGGGAAACACTGCGGGAAGACTGCCGGATGTGAGAAATTTTGACAAAGAGATGCTCAGCTCCATGGAAAAGGAAATGCTGGGCGTATATATCACGGACCATCCTCTGAACGACTATGAGGATATCATAAAAAAAATGACGGATTTAAATTCCGATGATCTGCGAAATGCGCAGGAAGACAGGACGTCGGAAATACGGGACGGACAAAAAGCTGTCATGGCCGGCATAGTGACAGGCAAGAGAAATCTGATAACAAAAAACAACAAGCAGATGGCATTTGTCCAGATAGAGGATTTTTACGGTGAGATCGAAGTCATAGTCTTCCCCAACGTATATGAAAGATATGGACATATACTGAAGGAAGATGCGATAGTTTCTGTACGTGGAACGATAAACTTCAAAGAAGATGAACAGCCGAAACTGCTGGCGGATTCCATCGGCGACATACGGGAGATGGAAACAAAGAGGGTGGTCAAAATACGGCTGAAGGATGAAAGTCAGCTGGATCAGGTGCGTGCCGTACTGGCAGACAACAGAGGAGACAGCGACGTGCTGCTGTATATGGGAGGCAGAGCTTTTAAAGGCGGAAAAGATCTCCGTATCAGCGATGAGCCAAAGGTCATAGAGCAGCTGAAAAACATTGTGGGAAATGAAAATGTAAAAACATCTCAGGAGGTGTCATCATGAGAAGAATAGGAGTACTGACCAGCGGAGGAGACGCTCCGGGCATGAATGCAGCCATTAGAGCTGTAGTCAGGACAGCGATATACGAAGGACTGGAGCCCTTCGGCATAGAGAGGGGATATGAAGGTCTGCTGGAAGAGAGTTTCCAACCGATGGATCTCGCCAGCGTAGGCGATATCATGCAGAGAGGCGGCACTGTTCTGAAGACTGCCAGAAGCAAGAGATTCATGACGGAAGAAGGCAGAAAACTTGCGGCGTCAAATATGAGAAAGCATGGTATAGACGGACTGGTTGTATGCGGCGGCGACGGATCCTACCGGGGAGCTCTGGATCTATCAAAAGAGGGGATCGATGTGATAGGAGTCCCGTGCACTATAGACAATGACATGGGTTATACTGATTTCACAATAGGGTTCGATACTGCTGTCAATACAGTGCTGTCAGCCATAGGTAATATACGGGATACGGCTTCCGCTCACGAGCGAACGTCCATAATCGAAGTCATGGGAAGAGAGTGCGGAGACATAGCTCTCTATTCCGGCGTTACCGGCGGTGCGGACTGCATCCTGATACCGGAACTGCCTGTGGATACCGACGGTCTGTGCAAAAAGATAATAGCCGGCGTAAAAAGAGGCAAGAACCACAGCATTATCATAAAAGCAGAAGGCGTGGAACTGCCGACTCATGAACTTGAAAATATAATCACAGCAAAGACGGGGCAAGAGGTCAGAACAGTGGTGCTGGCTTATCTGCAGCGTGGAGGTTCTCCATCGGCCAAGGACAGGATGATGGCTTCTCTCATGGGCAGCAGGGCTGTTGAACTGCTTATGGCTGATGAAAGCAATATTGCTGTCGGGATGGACGGCAGTCTGATAAAGGATACGCCGCTGGAAAAGGCTGTGGAAATCGAGAGGGAAGCGGATCTTGAATTGCTGTCCCTGATCGATATGCTGTCTATTTAGGAGGCGATAATGATGAGGATCATAATAACTGCACCAAAGGGGAAAATGGACTCTCTGATACTGGAGGAAGCTGTAAAGGATGACGGTCTTGAACCGGTCGGCCTCATTGGACCGGCGGGAAGAGATTACATCGGGACGGAGATCTGTGGAGTGAAGGTTTACGACGATCTGGGATCTGTAATAGAAAACTGCGATCTTGTCATAGACTATTCAAATACGGAACTGTCGAAACAGGTCCTGAAGATATGTATGGATCACGGCAAGGCTCTGATCTGCGGGACCACCGGATTCCGGGATACGGACAACGAGATGTTCAGAGAAGCTGCAGAAAAAATACCTGTTCTCAAGGCGGCAAACACATCATACATGGTAAATGTGATGATGAAAATGGCTGCCCTTGCAGCAGAAAAGCTGGCTGGCAAATGTAAAATGGAGATACTTGATCTCCACGATGAAAAGAAAGCAGATGCTCCCAGCGGTACGGCCCTTGAGCTGGGTGAGATACTGGCGGAAGCGGCGATGATATCCGTCGATGAGATAGATCATCATTCGGTCCGCGCAGGTGATATACCCAGCAGTCATACTATATATTTCGGCGGCATCGGCGAGAGGATCGAGCTGACTCACCACGCCTATAACTGGAAATGCTATGCAGCAGGCGCATGCAGTGCGGCGAAATTCCTGGAAGGGAAGGCCCCCGGCCTGTATCTTATGAGCGATGTGGTGGATGACTAATCGTCCTCCTTCGGGTCATGGGGACCAATGCCGATATCATTTCCTATTATCCGGCCGAAGGTAATGGCGGAGTCGCCGTATTTGGTACGTATGTCATCCATGGCGCGGCTGACTTTTTCGCCCTTGGCTCTGCCATGAGCAGCCTGGGCAAATATGTTCAGCTGTTCATCTTCGTCTTCATCTCTCAGGTTTATGCCGGTAACGGTCAAAAGCCGTATGGGCTTTCCGATATTCCAGCTGCTGTGGATCAGCTCCATGGCGGCTTTTGTGATTTCTTCGGGGATGCTGCTGGGGCAATCCATCTGTTTCTGCCTGGATATAACAGAAAAATCCGGATCCTTTATTTCCACTTTGACTCCGGAAGCTTTCATCTGATATTTTCTCAGCCGGGCCGATATTTTGTCGGACAATCCAACAACAGCCGTTCGTATATCGTCATCACTGATCAGGTTGCGGTGGAATGTCATCCCGTGGCCCACAGATTTTATCTTCTGCCTTTCGCAGGTCCGTGCAACCGGTCTGTCATCTATTCCGTTGGCGTAGTCATGCAGTTCCGGGCCTTGATTTCCCAGCGCCGATTTCAGATATGCGGGTTCAGAAACGGCAAGATCGCCGATGGTTTTGATCCCGTATCTTTTCAACTTTTCTGCAGTGACTTTCCCGACAAAAAACATTTCCTTTACATCCATCGGCCAGAGCAATTCTCTGAAGTTTTCCCGGCTGATCAGTGTGGTGGCGTCCGGCTTTTTGTATTCGCTGCCCATTTTTGCAAAGAATTTGTTGAAGGAAACGCCGGCGGACAGAGTCAGTCCGGTTTCTTTTCTGACGGTGTTTCTGATGCTGTCTGCTATCTCGATCCCGGTGCCGAACAGTTTCAGACTGGCGCTTACGTCCAGCCACGATTCATCTATGCTGAAAGGTTCCACCATGTCGGTGTATCGTTCGTATATATCGTTTATGATGCGGCAGTATTCCTTGTATTTGTCCATGTGAGGACGGACACAGTGGAGCATAGGGCACTTTTTCTTCGCCTGCCATATGGTTTCAGCAGTCACTACGCCCATTTTTTTTGCCGGTTCATTTTTGGCTACTATAATACCGTGGCGGTTTTTTGGATCTCCGCATACCGCCACGGGCACATTACGGAGTTCAGGCCGGTCCAACAGTTCGACGCTGGCAAAGAATCCGTTCATATCGCAATGGAGTATAGTTCTGTCCATGATTTTCCTTAACGTACCTTTCTTTGATCAGTGATGTTCCGAAGTGAGATATCGTTTATATTCTTCATCGGAAAGTGCTTTTATGAACTGCTGTTTAGCTTCCAGCATTTCTTCCAGACATTCCTTCATCAGATGAATGATCGTAATGTCACTAAGCTCATTTTTTGTGGAAGGAATGGGAGCTTCGCTGAGGCTCCTGCTGAGAAGGGCGGCTTTCTCACAGGCTTCATCCATTGGGTGTTCGATGGCTGCTGCATGTCCCACGCAGTCCATCAGATCCGCAAGCTGCCCGGACAATACAGTCGGACCATCCAGTTTCTGCATGTAGAGATACAGTTTGTACAGGATAAGCGCGTCTGTTTTCCGCATCGATATGTATTTCATATAGTACTGTGCATGAGAGGATAGATTGTTGTTGGCAAATGTATAGGCGTTTTCCATTCCGTTATCGAGAGCCTGTTCCAGATCTTTCAGATGAGTGCCTGATTCCTGAAGAGTGCGGTCGTTTCCCCGGAGTATTTCCGCAAATGTATTCAACATGTTTTCGATGGAATGCTCTATATCGGACATATCCTGTTTGAATTCATTTTCTTTTGTCGGCATTCTCCAGTTTATGGCCAGTGCGATCAGAAGACCGACCATGACGCGGATAACCTCGTTGAGGATCAGCTCGCCGGTGAAGGGCACTTGCTGCAGGAACATATGCACAAGGACCACTACATTTATGGAAAGAGTGGCGGTCCATTCCAGCAGGAATGTAATGAGAGCCAGGATCAGCACCGCTATGCAGAAATCAAGTATGCCGCTGCCTATGAAGATGGCCACGCCAATGGCGATCCCGATAGTATATGCAATGGAAATTATTCTCTGTCCTGCGGTGCGCAGTGTATCTCGCTTGGTGGACTGGATGCCCAGAAGGGTGACTATGCAGGTAGATGCTGCAAATTCCAGACCGATAAGCTGAGCTATCAGCACAGATGCAATAATACCGATGGACATTTTCAGCGCAGTTCGCAGAGCGGATCGGCGCATGATCCGTTTATCTTTCTTTTTCATGTAGATGATCTCCTTAAAATATTCTGATGATATATGTTATTTTACCATGAAATCCGTTTGGAATTGCATAATTATTTGGCCGGAATATATTGGCAGCTGTAAATAAATGTAATACGAAAGGAAAATGAATGAAAACTACGACTACACCGGGCTTTCGGAAGAAAGAATAAAAGAGATAAGCCGCAATTGACACTGCGGGGCTAATTTGATACACTATAAAAAGATTTGAGTAACTTTAGGAGGAAATAATGAAGAGAATAAAGACTTTAGAAACAAGAAACCTGGCTGAAACTGCAAAGAAATGCGGATGCGGAGAGTGTCAGACTTCATGTCAGTCAGCAAGCAAAACTTCATGCAGTGTTGCGAATCAGCAGTGCGAACAGCAGAAGTAGTTTTACATGACGGATGTCGCTGTGAGAAGCTGATGCTCTTGCAGCGATTTTTTATGATTTTTATCAGGTAGAGGCAAATGGTACATCAGTATAAACTAAACGGATACAATATTATTATAGATGTCAACAGCGGATCGATCCATTCAGTAGATGATGCTGCTTATGACATCATATCCATGTATGGAGAAACCCCCAAAAAAGATATAACCGAGATCGTGGGGGAAAAATATGGAATAGATACTGCCGAGATAGAAGAGGTATTCGAAGATATCGAAGAACTGAAAAAAGAAAAGAAACTCTTTTCCGAAGATATATTCTACGATATGGCCCGGGAGTTCAAGAACAGACAGTCGGTCTTGAAGGCTGTCTGTCTTCATGTTGCCCATGACTGCAACATGGACTGCGAGTACTGCTTTGCGGGAAAGGGCCGGTATCATGGAGACAGCGGTCTGATGAGTTATGAGACAGGCAAACGCGCCTTTGACTGGCTCATAGAGAACTCCCAAGGCCGAAAGAATCTAGAAGTTGATTTTTTCGGAGGAGAACCTCTCCTGGACTGGAAAGTGGTCAAAGACCTTGTGGCTTACGGAAGATCCATAGAGAAAAAAGCCGGAAAGAATTTCAGGTTCACACTGACTACCAACGGCATCCTGCTGGACGATGAAGTCATAGAATTCGTCAATAAAGAGATGAGCAACGTAGTAATAAGTCTGGACGGCAGAAAGAAAGTGAACGACGCCATGCGGCATACAAAGGCGGGCGGAGGGACTTACGATCTGATTGTTGACAAGTTCAAAAAGCTGGCTGATTCAAGAGGCCAGAAGGATTACTACATGAGAGGCACATATACAGCTGAAAATCTTGATTTCGCATCAGACGTGCTCCATATGGCGGATATGGGATTCAAAGAACTGTCCATCGAACCGGTGGTGACCGATCCGGGTCAGCCCTATGCTCTTACGGAGGAACATGTGGACAGACTGTGCGGTGAATATGAAAAACTGGCGGTGGAAATGATAAAGAGAAGAAAGGCCGGAAACGGATTCACTTTTTATCACTACATGATCGATCTTAAAGGCGGACCATGCATCTCAAAGCGGATATCGGGATGCGGCGTGGGAACGGAATACATGGCTGTGACCCCTGAGGGGGATTTGTATCCGTGCCATCAGTTCGTCGGAGAAAAGAAGTTCAGGCTGGGCAGCATATTTGATGGGATACAGCATCCCGAGATACTGGAACAGTTCGAAAACTGCAATGTCTATTCTCATGAAGAATGCCGCGACTGCTTTGCCAGACTGTACTGCAGCGGCGGCTGCGCCGCCAATGCATATCACGGGACCGGGAGGGTTTCGGGAGTGTATGAGCTGGGGTGCAGACTCCATAAAAAGAGGATAGAATGTGCGATCATGATGAAAGTTGCAGAACTTGAAGAAAATATGTAGAAATTATTTTGATAATAGGTTATACTTATCATAACCGATTTATATGAATTCTGAGGAGTTTTAACACAATGAAGAACGTTTTGGTTTGCGTAACGCAGCAAAAAACATGTGATAGATTGATTAGGTATGGAAAGGAATTAGCAGAAGGAGAGGGCGGCGAGCTGTTTATAGTGCACATCGCCAGTTATGAATTCAAATTCCTGGGTCATGCAGAAGAAGGCGATGCGCTGGAATATCTGTATCAGAAATCTTTGGAGTACGGTGCTAACCTTACAGTGGTAAGGTCGAACAACGTTCTTGCAACACTGGTCAGTATGGTGGAAAAAAACCATATTTCCAAAGTGGTCCTTGGTGAATCCCGAGAGGACAGCATGAACACCAATATGGTGGAAGGTTTCAAAAAAATGATCAGCGGAGAGGTGGAACTGATATCAGTGCCGCCGGAGGAAGACGAAGAAGAATAATAATAAAAAAAGCAGACCGGAGCTTATATACGAAGCTCCGGTATTTTTGTGCGTTTTTTTGACCGGCCGATCTAGGGTTTCAGGTTTATTACTGTGACTTCCGGCGATGAGAGGAAACGGGCGTGTATCTTGGTGGTCCCAAGGCCTCTGTTGACGTACAGGACGGTTTTTGCACTGTTATCTATATCATAACGCCCTTTGACGTATTTTGTGCCCAGAGACGGCAGATAGACGTTGCCGTAGAAAGGTATTTCCACCTGGCCGCCGTGAGTATGCCCTGACAGCATCAGATCTACAGGACTGGCAGACATCTTATCGATCACATCCGGTTCATGGCATGCGATCATATTGTACGTAGAGTCTGAAAGACCGCTGACACATGACGTATCTCCATATCCGATCAGGAAATCATCAACGCCGGTAAGAGTGATATTGTAAGATGAGAAATCAACTGTCTCATTTTTCAGCACAGTAAATCCTCCGGCTTTCATAATGGATTCATATTCGTTTTCAGCACCGCCGCCGTAGTCGTGATTGCCGAAGACAGCATATTTGCCTTTGGAGGCAGTAAGTTTGTTCAGCGCGGCCGAGACATCCGATGTATCGCCGTAGGTTTCGTAATCGTCAAAAAGATCGCCAAGAAAAAGTATCAGATCCGGTTCTGAATCGTTCACCAGTTCTGCGGCTTTGCTGAAATCTTCTGTTGTATAGTCATTACCAAAATGTGTATCGGCAATGACAGCTATTTTAAAATCACTTTTCACTTCCTGATCTGAGATGTTTTCTGTGGTCTCAGTTACTTTGTGAGGTGCGATCTTTACCGCATACAGCACGCAGCATCCTGCGGCGACTGAGGCAGCCAGAACGATCAGCAGAACAGTGATCAGTATTTTTGTTATGACCTTCATTGGACCTCCCTGCAGGTTCATTGTCTTATGATAATATATCATAAATCTCGGTAGCAATCTATCATTTAGTATGATACAATTTTCTTAAAGGAAGTTGAAAAATGATTGATTTATGTATCATAGGGTGCGGTGCGGCCGGAATGGCCGCGGCTGTAGCATACGGCATGACTGCACCTGATGGAGAAGTTTGTATATTGGAAAAAAAAGAAAAGCCGGGCAGGAAGCTTTTGGCAACGGGAAACGGACGATGTAATTTGTCCAACATGAGTTGCCGTAATGTGGATCGTACACTGGATTTTTTTAGTTCCATAGGTGTAATTACAAAAGCCGATGAAGAAGGCAGGGTATATCCGGCCAGTGGATCAGCTGCCGACGTACTGACTGCCATGGAAAAACAGCTGCATGCAGGGAATACAAAAATAATTACTGATATGGCAGTGGACTCGGTGGAAAAAGACGGAGATGGATTTCTCATAGGAAAAGAGATCCGTTCTGCCCGGGTGATCATTGCATCAGGCGGGAAAGCCGGCCCTCAGTTCGGATCCACAGGAGACGGATATGCGATAGCAAAGGCGCTGGGACATTCGGTGAACCGCGTCTATCCTGCACTGACAGGGCTGGAAAGCGATGATGCCGAGGGACTGCATGGCGTAAGAGTCAAAGGAAAAGTCATTTTGATGAAGAAAGGCGCTGTTATTGCTGAGGAATCAGGAGAAATACAGTTCAATGATCATGGCTTTTCCGGTATATGTGTTATGGATCTGAGCAGACATGTCACTTTGGACGGAGAGACCGGGTTTAGGGATTACACCATGAGGATAGTGACAGGACCGGAGAGGCCGGAAGATCTTCTCGGTCAGAGGCGGACGATAAAAGGACTGACGGCGGGAGATATGCTTCTAACAATAATAAACACACAGCTGGCCGATCTGATCCTTGAAAGGGCAGGCATAAATAAGAACAGGCCCATAGGGGATGTCACCGATAGTGAGATCGAAAAAATAGCATTTCAGATGAATAATCTGGATTTTAAAATAAGGGGTGCAAGAGGGTGGAGAAAAGCTCAGTGCACAGCCGGAGGCGTTCCCTACGATCAGGTAAATGAGGACACAATGGAATCCAAAATAGTAAAAGACCTGTATTTTGCAGGTGAAATAATGGATTATGACGGGCCATGCGGAGGATTCAATCTGGACCATGCGTGGAACACCGGGATCAGAGCAGGAAGGGCAGCAGCGAATGTATAGGATCCATCAGATAAAACTCGGACTTGATGAACCGAAGAGTTCAATACCGTATAAAATAAAAAAGAGATTCGATATGCCGGGCATGGAGATAACCCGATGGGACATAGTCAGGGAATCCATAGATGCCAGAGAAAAGAAGAATATAAAACTGGTCTATTCTGTGGATTTTTCATGCGATCAAAAAATAGAATGCGATCAGGCGCCGGATACTAAATACTACATGCCTGATGTTATCAGAGAAAACATCAAAAGGCCGGTGGTGGTCGGGTTTGGTCCCTGCGGGATGTTCGCAGCTCTGATACTGACATCCATGGGCCTGAAGCCGATAGTACTGGAAAGGGGCAGGCCTGTGGAAGAAAGAAGCAGGGACGTTGCGGCTTTCTGGGAGAAGGGCATCCTGGATCCGGAATCCAACGTACAGTTCGGAGAGGGAGGCGCAGGTACTTTTTCAGATGGCAAGCTTACTACGGGGATCAAGGACACCAGGGCGCGGAAGGTCCTGGAAGAACTGGCCGCCGCAGGCGGCGGAGAAGATATCCTGTGGAAGCAGAAACCGCACATCGGCACAGATGTGCTGAAGACGGTGGTGACAAATATAAGGAACAGGATAAACGACAATGGAGGCACTGTGAAATTCGGCAGCCGGCTCACAGCTATAGAGACTGAAAACGGCCGGATCAAGTCTGTCACGGTCAATGGCAATGAAAGAATAGAAACAGACGATGTAATACTGGCTGTGGGACACAGTGCAAGGGATACTTTTGAAATGATCCTTGGATCCGGCATCGAAATGGAGCAGAAACCGTTTTCCATGGGCGTCAGGATACAGCATCCGCAGGCAGTCATAGACAGGGCCCAGTACGGCGACAAAGCGGTCGCTGAAAGGCTGGGACCGGCAGAGTACAAGCTGTCATACCGATGCAGGAACGGACGGGGAGTATATACATTCTGCATGTGCCCGGGAGGCGAAGTCATCGTTGCCAGCTCGGCACCCGGACAGGTGGTCACCAACGGGATGAGCGGCAGCAGGAGAGACGGGAAATTTGCCAACAGCGGACTGCTGGTAGACGTGCGTACAGATGACTTTGGAAGCGGTCATCCTTTGGCGGGGATGGAATTCCAAAGGAAATATGAGGAAATGGCATTCAGGGCCGGCGGAGAAACATACCGACCGCCCGAAACGGTGTGGAGAGAATTCAAAGATTCCAAAGTTGCCGGGTGTCTGCCGGATTTTGTCGTGGAAGCTATCGAAGAAGCTATGCCGAAACTGGGCAACAAACTGAGAGGTTTCGATGATCCGCGGGCTAAAATGACCGGCGTCGAGACAAGAAGTTCATCGCCTGTCAGGATCCTGCGTGGAAAAGATATGATGTGCGGTATCGCAGGTCTTTATCCGGCAGGAGAAGGAGCAGGCTATGCCGGAGGCATCGTATCAGCTGCGGTGGACGGGATCCGGGCGGCAGAAGCTATAGCAAAGAGAAGAGTGTGATCGGGAGTGTTTACAGAATGACTAATAAAAAATTACTGGGAACTTTATGCATAATAGGAACGACCATATGTTACGGGCTGATACCATCCCTTTCATTCATGTCTTTCAGAGTGGGCGTTGCCACAGAGACGCTGCTGTTCAACAAATTTCTTTATGCAGCTATACTGATGTGGATATTCATTATTATAAAAAAAGTGGATTTTAGATTCGATAAAAAGGCGGCAGGTATGATGGCGGTCATATGTGTGGCTTATATAGGTCTGGCGACAACACTGTATATTTCATTCGATTATATTTCCGGGTCTCTTGCTACGATAGTATCCTTCACATTCCCGGCGATGATAATCGCAATAGAGATGATAACAGGTATGGAACCGGTGAGATTCCTGAAAATAATGGCTGTGATACTGTCCATGGCAGGGATGGTGCTCATAGTCTGGTCACCGGATATCAAAGGGAATATAATAGGCATAGCATTTGCCTTCGGAACGGCCATATGCTATGTGGTATACATTTTAGGACTTTCAGCCAAGAGCATAAAAAAAGAGAACTCCATTGCAGTAGCCGGATATGTGATACTGGCTTCGGCAATATTCAACGGGATACGCTGCGGTATCAGCGGAGAGCCGATGTTTGCTTTCGGACCGGGGCAGTTCAAGTATATGATACTGCTGGCGGTAGTTTGCGCTTTCATGGCCATACTGATGTATGCTGTGGGAGTAAAACTGATAGGCCCGGGAAATGCAGCGCTGATAAACACATTTGAACCTGTGCTGGCCTGCATCTTCGGGTATTTCCTAGTAGGCGACATCCTGACCAGAAACATGATAATCGGTAGTGTGCTGGTCGTAGCGGCAGTGCTGATAGCTAATCTGCCGTCAAAATCCAGTGGACAGTCAGAGTTGCAGCGACAGGATCCATAGTTATCTCGTCATTGTCCAGGACGATCGTATATGCTTTTTTCCCGTTTTTATTGAATATGACATAATCGGCATCTGATTTTTTCTTGAAGGTGCCTTTGAACGAGTATCCGGCTATATGGCCGGATACATTTTTGTCTGATTTGAATTCAAGATCTGCGCTTTCTGATTTTTCAGATCCGTCAGCAGTCGACCAGGATCCAAGGAGCGGATCGCCGGCTTTTACCTGATCGTATTTGACGTCTTTCTCGCTGCTGCCCATAGATGTGATCAGGTAGACGCCTACAGCCAGGATCAGTGCGCCGACAAGAGTGAAAATCACGAGTTTTTTTGTTCTGTTCATAGTATTCTGCTTTTCCCTTATTTTTTAAGTAAACTGTGTCCGGTCATTTCCGGCGGTATTTCCATCCCCATCATATCAAGAAGAGTAGGGGCTATGTCGCACAGCCTCCCTCCGTCTTTCAGCGGTGCCGGGTCATTCGAAATATTGATGAGCGGAACAGGATTGAGTGAATGGGCGGTGATCATAGCACCGTGTTCATCTTTCATCGTATCCGCGTTTCCGTGGTCAGCAGTAAGAAGTATCTGACCTCCTCTTTTCAGGACAGAGGAAACTATCTGAGGAATACATTTGTCCAGAGTTTCAACAGCCTTTTCAGCGGCTTCCATATTTCCGGTATGGCCGACCATATCTGCATTGGCAAAATTCAATATTATGACATCGAACTGTTCGCTTCCGATCTGTTTCAGGACTTCATTGGTAACGATCGGTGCGCTCATTTCCGGCTGCATGTCGTATGTCGCCACCTTTGGTGAAGGTATGAGGATGCGTTCTTCGTTTCTGTTGGGCTCTTCCACTCCACCGTTGAAGAAGAAGGTGACATGGGCGTACTTTTCCGTTTCTGCTATCCTGAGTTGTTTCAGTCCCTTGGAAGCCAGATATTCTCCCAGAGTATTTTTATAGTGTTCCGGGGGATATGCTACATGTACATTGGGCATTTCCGAATCATACTGGGTCATGCACACATATGTCAGATCAGTGACCGTTTTTTTTCTATCGAATCCGTCAAAATCCGGGTCGACAAAGGCTCTTGTAAGCTCTCTTGCACGATCCGGTCTGAAGTTGAACATTATAACAGAGTCGCCGTCTTTCACTGTGCCTTCCGGATCGATGACAGTCGGCAGCACAAATTCATCATACTCTTTTCGTCCGTATGAATCGGCAATGGTCTGAGAAGCATCCGCGGCTTTTTCACCGACGCCTTCAGTCATGGCGCGATATGCTTTTTCAAGTCTGTCCCATCTTTTGTCACGGTCCATTGCATAGTATCTTCCGGATATAGTAGCGATCATGCCCAGACCGATTTTTTTGATATGGTCGTTCAGCTGATCGAAATATACCATTGCACAGTCCGGAGGAACATCGCGTCCGTCGAGGAAGCAGTGGAGATACAGCTTTTCTATATTTTTTTCTGCGGCCATATCCATCAGGGCAAACAGGTGGCTGATGTGACTGTGTACGCCGCCGTCGGAAAGAAGACCCTGCAGGTGCAGAGCTGTTCCGTTTTTCTTTGCATTGTCCATAGCTATATTGAGTTCCTGATTTTTGAAGAATGAGCCGCTTTCGATTTCGCGAGTGATCTTTGTAAGATCCTGATATACGATCCTGCCGGCACCAATATTAAGGTGGCCGACTTCAGAATTACCCATCTGTCCTTCCGGGAGCCCAACATCAAGACCGCAGGCTTTTACTGTGGTGCCGGGATACTTTTTGAAGATCTGATCAAGGGCAGGTTTTTCGGCGCATGAAACAGCGTTTCCCGGGCCATCCGGTGCAATGCCGTATCCATCCATTATCATCAGCATTGTGGGTTTCTTTTTATTCATATTTTTGTGTCCTCTTTCCTGTGCTCCGCAATAATTTCTTTTATTATATCACAAGCATGATATAATAAAACAAAAACGGGGGAAGTTTATGAAGTGGACCAAAGAACAGCAGCAGGCCATCGATGAACAGGGACACAGTCTTCTGGTATCTGCCGCTGCAGGATCCGGAAAGACTGCAGTACTCATCGAACGGATCAAAAAAATGATAATCGGCGGGATGACCGATGTGGACAGAATACTGGTGGTGACATTCACCAAGGCGGCCGCCGGCGAGATGAAGGAAAAACTCATAGCCGCTCTTCGAAAAGAGATCGAAACAGTTCCTGAAAATGCCAGGCTGATGAAGGATCAGCTGAACATGATATACAAATCATCGATCAGTACTTTTCATTCTTTTGCACTGGATATAGTGCGAAGATATTTTTATATTATAGATATAGATCCGGGAATATCCATTTGTGATGAGGCGGAAGCCGCCATAATGCAGAGTGACGCCGCAGATGCGGTTTTTGAACATCGCTTTGAAGATATGGATGAAGAATTCATCGATTTTCTGGACAGATACAGCAGTAATGAAGGTGAGAGCGGCCTGAAAGCGGCTGTTCTTGGTATATACAAAAAGCTGCAGAGCATGCCGGATCCGGATGGATGGATGAAGGATGCTGTAGATCATCTGGGTGGTGACAGGGCGTCTTTTGAGGATTCATATATCATGAAACAGATCGCCGAGGATATCGAAGTATCTCTTGCGGGAGCCGAGGCGGCTTTCAAAACAGCGTATGATATTTTGGAGGATGCCGGCCTGTATGATCTGTGCGAAAAAATGGGGACGGAACCGGAGCAGGTCGCTGATATGATGGGAAAGGATTTCGATTCTTCCGCAAAGGCTGTGAACAGTTTCAGCACAGTAACGCTGCGGGCAAAAAAAGATGAGGCGGATGAATTCAAACTGATATCAGACAGCGTAAGAGCCTGGCGCGACCATGGCAAATCTCTGATAAACGGACTGGCCTCAAAATATTTTACAGCCGGTCTTGCCGAACATGTGGCTGATATGAACGAAACAAAGAAAAGTGCTGCGATGCTGCTGGAGCTGCTTCGGGATTTTGACAGTGAATACAGAGAAAGAAAGGACGAAAAGAACCTGGTGGATTTCAATGATATAGAACATTACGCCATAGAGATACTGAAACACGATGATGTTGCTGCAGAGTGCAGGGACAGATACGACTATATTTTTATAGATGAATATCAGGACAGCAACTATCTCCAGGAAAACATAATCGGCAGGATAGAACGGGGAAACAATGTCTTCATGGTCGGAGACATAAAACAGAGCATATATCGTTTCAGACTGGCTGAGCCGGATATTTTCAGAGACAAAGCAATTGCTTTTTCCGATCCGGAGAAGGATGAAGGAGTGAAGATAGACCTGAACAGGAATTTCAGGAGCAAAAAACCGGTGATAGATGCGGTCAATGGATTCTTCAGTGAGATAATGGGCGGATATGACGAGGATGCGGCTCTCCATCTAGGTTTGACGGAAGACGGAGGCGTCGTCGCTCCTGTTCAGATGATAATGGTAGACGGGTCCGATAACGAAGAGGATGATGTAATGCCCGAACTGCAGGAAATGAAAAACACTGAACTGGAGGCACTGGCGGCAGTCAAAGTTATCAGAGACACGATCGGAGAGAATATCTATGATGCTAAAGCAGAGATGATACGACCCATAGAAAAAAAAGATATCGTCATTCTTATGCGAGGAGTCAGGAATACTGCCGGGATATTCAGTGAGATACTGAAGCTGAACGACATCGAAGCTTTTATAGATGAAAACAGCGGATATTTCGATACTTTGGAGATATTGACATTTACGGATCTTTTGAGAGTAATAGACAACAGCAGGCAGGATATCCCGCTCCTCAGCGTCCTTCGATCGTCCATATTCGGATTTTCAACAAATAACCTGATAGAGATAAGACTGGCCATGAAGCAGGGGACTTTCAGGGATTCGCTGGGCCATTACGGCAAAAATGGCAGTGATGAAGAGCTGAAGAAAAAAGCGGACGAGACTGTTGAGAAACTGAAGGAATGGAAGAAGGACAGCATCGGAATGGATCTGGACGTATTCCTGTGGAAGCTCATGCGGGAAACCGGATACTATGCTTATGTAGGCGCCCTGCCGGGAGGCAGGCAGAGACAGGCGAATCTCAGGGCGCTGGTGGATAAAACTGCAGCTTTCAAGGAAAAGTCAGAGGGGACCATACATGCTCTGTTGAGATATATACAGGCCATCGGCGACAACAAGATAGATATGGGGCAGGTAAAGCTGGTCTCGGAGAACGATGACGCCATCAGGATAATGACTATTCACAAGAGCAAGGGCCTTGAGTTCCCCGTGGTACTGACAGCCGGGATCGGAAAGAGATTCAATTTCGACAAGCCGGGCAAGACAGGAGTCCTGCATAAAGATCTGGGCTTTGCCATGTCGCTGGTCGATCCGGAAGAGCACTGGAGAAAGAGGACTCTTTTGGAAAATGTAATAACAGGCCGACATCGAAAAGAAGAGATGGAAGAAGAAATAAGGATACTGTACGTTGCCATGACACGAGCTATGGACAGACTGATACTCCTGGGCAGTTTCCGGGATCTGGATAAAAAAATCGAGCAGTACGAAAACGGAGTTCCCATGGAAGGCTGTTATGCCGACCTGATATATCCGGCAGCTGTAAAGATGAACATCGATATACGCCGGGAAGACCGCGTTTCTCTTGAGTCCTGCCTCAAAGAAAAAGAGACCCATTCTTCTGAAGTCAGAAAATTGATATCAAAACACGGACTGGATGCATATATGCTGAACAAAGATGAGGAAGCTGAAAAGGAAATAGACAGAAGGCTGTCATTTGTTTATCCGTATGCAGGAGAAGAGAAAATCAAATCGAAGTATTCTGTCAGCGAATTGAATTCAGGAGGATACAAAGATCTTTCTTTGAAAAAGCCACTGTTTACTATATCAGGCCACGAGTATTCCGGAGCAGAGAAGGGGACTATTTACCATACAGTGATGGAACACCTGGATTTCGAAAAGGCAGCAGCAGGCGGAGAAGGATATGTACGAGAACAGCTGGACAGAATGGTAGAAAAAGAGATACTGTTCACAGAGGAAGCCGATGTGACAGATCCCGAGAAGATAGCAGCTTTTTTCCGATCGGATCTGGGGGCTCGCGCCGCCGCCGCCAAGAATATACACAAGGAGAGTCCGTTCAATATGATACACATAAAGGATGGATCCGAAGTAATGGTACAGGGAATAATCGACTGCTGGTTCGAAGATGAAAAGGGGATGGTCCTTTTGGATTACAAGACCAACTACAGCAGCAGCGGGATTGAAAAAAAGTACAAAGGCCAGATGGAAATATATGCGGAAGCTTTGGAAAAAATAACGGGAAGAATGCCGGAAGATGTATTCATCTATCTATTTACCGAAGATCTTACTGTAAAGATGATGTAGAAGGCGGCTTAGTTGAATAGAAGTAAAAGACACGGTTTTGAAAACCGTGTCTTTTGTATATTCGGTATATATTTTTTATCGTTAGTGGTTTATACCAAACCCTGAGCCATCATAGCATCAGCAACAGTCAGGAATCCTGCAATGTTTGCACCCTTTACCAGGTCATATTTGCCATAGTATTTCTGTGATGCATCAGCACAGTTCTTGTGGATGTTGATCATGATGTTGTGCAGCTGTTCATATACCTGTTCAGTAGTGAATACAGTGTGTCCTGCATTCTGTCCCATTTCGATACATGATGTAGCTACGCCGCCTGCGTTTGCAGCCTTTGAAGGTCCAACGATGATTCCGCCGTCCTGCATGATCTTGATAGCTTCGTTAGTTGAAGACATGTTTGATCCTTCGCATACGAACTTAACTTTTCTATCAACGAATGACTGAGCATCGTCTTCTCTGATTTCGTTCTGAGTTGCGCAAGGGATGTACAGGTCAGCTTCAACTTCCCAAGGCTTTTTGCCTGCGAAGAATTTAGCTCCCTTGAATTTGTCTGCATATGGTGCACAGATGTTCTTTCCGCTTCCTCTCAGCTCGAGCAGGTAAGCTATCTTTTCGTCTGTATTGATTCCGGCTTCGTCGAGGATGTATCCATCCGGACCTGAGATAGTGATTACCTTAGCACCGAGATCCTTCAGCTTCCAAGCAGTACCCCAAGTTACGTTTCCGAATCCTGAAATAGCAACTGTCTTGCCCTTGATGTCTTCGCCGTTTGCCTTCAGCATTTCTTCTGCATACCAAACGATTCCGAATCCTGTAGCTTCAGTTCTTCCGAGACATCCGCCGAATGAGAGGCCTTTACCTGTCAGGACGCCTTCGAATCTGTTTACGATTCTCTTGTACTGTCCGTACATGTATCCGATTTCTCTTCCGCCAACACCCATGTCGCCTGCAGGTACGTCAGTGTCAGGACCGATGTGTCTGTAAAGTTCAGTCATGAATGCCTGGCAGAATCTCATGATTTCTGCATCTGATTTGCCGTTAGGATCGAAGTCTGAACCGCCTTTGCCGCCGCCGATAGGGAGACCTGTCAGACTGTTCTTGAAGATCTGTTCGAATCCGAGGAACTTGATGATTCCAGGATATACGTTTGGAGCAAATCTTACACCGCCTTTGTAAGGTCCGATAGCACTGTTGAACTGATATCTGTAACCTTTGTTAACCTGTACTTTGCCGTTGTCGTCTGTCCATACAACTCTGAAAGTGATTCCTCTTTCAGGCTCTGTCAGTCTTTCGAGGATAGCAGCCTTTTCGTATTCAGGGTGCTTGTCGAATACAGGGGTAAGGGAAGTCAGAACTTCTTCAATAGTCTGATGGAATTCAACTTCGCCCGGGTTTTTCTTTTTGCATAATTCAATGCAATTCTGAACATAGTTTGACATTTTTCGTTCTCCTTTTTAAAAAAAATATATTTTAGTTCATTTAATAAGTAAACTCGCTATTCAAAATATATCAGAAATCAGTTAATTTTTCAATATGTAAGGGGAAGTTGCAATTTTCTGATAATCCTTGCAGGAAGTGAGAAAATGAGACTGCGGTCTCACTTTTAAGATTAATGTTTGGGCGGGGGTGTATCTGTGATATAATAAGTCATCCGGAGGTAAAGATATGCCGAAAAATACAGCTAAAGAATTGTATAGAAAATTAGAGAAAAACCTTACAGCCAGACCGTTCCTGCAGAGAGCGGGCATGAGCAGAAAAGACATGACTGCTCTGTTGAATGAAATGAACTGGAAGGATACTGTATCCGAGCTCGTAAGCAGTGAAGACATCAGCTGCAGCCGGATACTGGATATATGCAGACCTACTCTTGACAGGATGACAGCAGAACCGGAACAGGGGTGGCTATCATTTCTGTTCGACAGGACCCTGGAATATCTGTTTCCGGAATGTGGATCGGATGAAACCGGTCTGACAAACCAAATTGCAGAAGAAAAAAGAAGCGGAACATTGTTTCTTGAAGAAACACTCCATACAGTACTTTTTTTCAACAGTTCAGGAAGAAAATTCTCGCCTCTGCTGGATTTTGAACTGATAGACGAAACTCGGGCCTCCGCATGTCCTGCCGGTGATGAATACATGAAAATGCTGGAACTGGCAAGGGAGCATTATCTTTATGAATTCATGAAGATAGGTGCGGAGATCACACCTTTCAATACTTTAGGCCATGTTGCAGGCGTACATTATGTCGCTATGCATGTTGGAAAGCAGCTGGTGCAGAAAGATGTACCGGTGGATATCGCCATGGTTTCTGCTTCTGCGGCTTCTCACGATATAGGAAAGTTCGGATGCAAAAAGAACGAAGCGTCCAGGATACCATACCTCCACTACTACTATACAGACGAATGTCTGAAACGTGTCGGTATGCCGATGGTCGCACATATTGCCAGTAATCATTCTACATGGGATCTTGAGCTGGAGAATCTTTCAGCTGAATCTCTGATCCTTATATACGCTGATTTCAGAGTTAAAAGCGACAGAGATGAAATGGGAAGAGAACGGATCAATTTCTACACTCTGAAAGAGGCTTTCGATGTAATATTGAACAAGCTGGATAATGTAGATGAAGCGAAGAAGGCCAGATATATAAGAGTATATGAAAAACTCCACGATTTTGAAGAATACATGAAGAGCATAGGCGTGTCTGTAGATCTGGACAGGCCGGAGCCGTCTGAAAAGAAATGGAAGGATGCTGCACTGCTGGATGGCGAAGGTTCAGTGCAGCGGCTGAAATACCTTGCCATAGAACATAATATCGAAGTGATGAACAAGTTTGGCAGTCAGATAGATTTCGGGAATCTGCTGGAGGATGCCCGAAGTGAAAAACAGTGGAAGAACATACGGGCGTACATAAATACGCTGGAAGAGTATTTCACCTATATGACCCTTACTCAGAAACAGATGACTATCGGCTTCCTGACTGAGCTGCTGATAAACAGAGAAGGAGATATAAGAAGACAGGCGGCAGCTCTTACCGGTGAGATAATCGCGTGCTACGATGAGGAGTACAGAAAAGAAATACCTGAAGGCAGACAGAACAGAAAAAATAAGATAGACAGCATCTTCATCTGGAAAGAGTATTTGAAATATATCATCTATCCGGATCTGCAGAAAACTGAAAGACAGAAAAGGTGGATGGGATATTCTTTGAAGATCACTCTCAACAGCCTGATAGAAGAAGCAGAGACCCTGCAGGAAAAGAAAAAATACCTGGCAGAGTTTTACAGAATGGCAGACATCCGCAATATGGAAGACGCCACTGTATTTATCATGCTGGATACTCTTTTGGAAGCGCCTATACATCTGTGTGAGAAAAGAGATATAGAAAAAACAGTGAAATTCTGTGAGGAAGCCATCAAAAGGGATGTGCTGGAGATAAAGGTCGCTGTCCTGCGTGTTATAAGACATGTGGCAGCGGATGCGGAAGAGAAACTGCTGGATGGAAAAACAGTTGAACGGATGCACACGATCCTGAAAGAAAAGGTGGCAGATGATGAGACTGTCAGCGTTGTGTATCTGAAGGTGAAAGCCAGAGAAGCTCTGGGTTTTAGAGGAAAGACCACTGGTAGATTCAAGGATGAGCTGAGCGAACTCCAGGAAGCCACCAACGATATATTCAGAGACAATTTGAAGGTGGGGACTCCATGGACCATCAAGGCTGTAAACATAGAACTGATGCTGGATGAACTGCGCAACGGGAAGAGAAAAGAGGCGTTCTACATAGCGACTCATTTGTCGAATCTTTTAAAAGTCAGCGAACGTGTCACTGTGCGTCACAGTGCGGGAAGAGGACTGATCGAGCTGTTTCGGATGCTGACATGGGACCAGCGAAACGAAATAGTCATCGAGTTGACAAAAGGTCTTGAGATAGGAGAGTATCAATTCTCAAAGTACATCCCGGAATATCTGGGAGTCCTCATAATGACCCTTCATCCCGATGAACTTGATGAGATAATGCATGAGCTTCAGCATCTGCTGGAAAGCAGCAACGATAAAGTTGCAAGTGTTACGCTGGATACTTTGGGCGTTATGCTGAACAACTATGCAGGATACAAAGATCAGTTCAGCGAGACAGAAAAGGTGTATACCAGAAGAAAAGAGAAAATAATTGGTATGCTGCTCTGCGGCATGGCAAATTATCGCGAACCTGTCAGCCAGGAAGCTTTTATGGTACTGGGGCAGAATATATTCGGATCTGAACATATGACTCTGGAACAGAAATTCGACATATTCCGAAGGTTCTACAAAAAGATGCTGACTTTGGTCGAAGAGAAAAAAGAAGAGCCTCTGAGATTCTTCAACAATGCTGCGGCTTTGAATCATATATACAGATTTATTTCCGATTATCATTTTTATGTAGGCGAACCGGACTTGAAGGAAAGCAAAAAAGCAGCTTTCTTCCCGGGCACGTTCGATCCGTTTTCCCTCGGTCACAAGGGAATCGTGACTACTATACGCGATATGGGATATGAGGTATATCTTGCTCTGGATGAATTTTCATGGTCCAAGAACACCCAGGCCAGGCTTTACAGAAAAAAGATAATGGCTATGTCCTGTGCAAACGAGACCGGCGTTTACATTTTTCCGGACGATCAGCCCATAAACATAGCCAACGGACAAGATATAGGAAACCTGAAGCAGCTTCTCAGTGATAAAGATGTATATATCGTCGTAGGAAGTGATGTCATTGCCAATGCCAGTTCCTACAGAAAGGAATCCGAAGAGAACTCTATCCATTCACTGAATCATATCGTGTTCAAACGTGAAAGCAGTGAGCAGGGATCCATCTCCGACAAGAACTATCGTGAAGCAGCAGACAGGATCTTAGGTGATGTTGTGGAACTGACGCTGCCTACTCACCTGGAAGACATAAGCTCTACAAAGATACGAAACAACATAGACAACAACAGGGACATAGCCAGTCTGATAGATCCGGTGGTGCAGAGCTACATATACGACAACGCCCTGTATCTTCGCGAACCTCAATACAAACACATAGTATCTGCGAAGGCTCTCCGATTCAAAAAAGGAAAGAAAAAGGGAATACTGGAAAGCGTCTCGATCAGTGACGGCGGGAATAATAACCGCATGATAGCAGCTTCCAAGGTCCATCAGATAGATACGTCGCACCTTTATGAAGAATTCATGGATCAGGATCTTACCGGTTTCATCCGTGAAAAAGCTTTGGGAAAGATACTGGTCATTCGTGATATCACAGTAGATCAGAAAGCGGTAGACACTGATGCATACCAGCTGATCCTGACGGAAACGCTGGCAGAGGCATTGAAGGAAGACTTCACTTATGCTGTGTATCATCCTGAAAAACCGTGTGCTGACGGCAGGCATTTTGTAGAAGTCCTGGAGCGTCAGGGCTTCAGAGAAATAGTTATCAAAGGGAAGAAGACCGGATGTTTTGCAGTGGATATGCGAAATCCTGTGACCATATTCCAGAACATGGACACAGTACTCAAGGACCCCTTCAATAAAAACGACAGGATAGAGCGGGCGCTGAACAAGGCGCACATAAAGCTGCAGAGTTCACTGGCGGAACTGTATCCGGGCAGTCTGGTGCTGTCTTTCAACTCGGCGGTGATGCATCATAAACTGATCAGAAAGATAACCAATGAAAACGGAGTCCCTGCAGAACCGAGGAAAAAGAGGAAGCTGGGTCCGTATATGTGCGTACCTTTCGGAAAGATCCTAAACGGCATGGCCGTGCCGAATACAGTAACGAAAACTCTGCATATGGAAAAAAGCTTTTTGCCGGATCTTTCAGGCTTCCGCATCAAGGAGTACCCTTTTTACGCCAGCATAGACGATCAGGTGCGAACTATAAAATCCTTCGACAGACCGATAATAATGGTTGACGATATCCTACATAAAGGATATCGGATGAGAAGACTGGATCCTCTCCTTAAGGACAATGATATCGAAGTGGAAAAGCTGGTGGTGGGTCTTCTGTCCGGCAGAGGTCAGGACCTTATGACAGTGCAGGGCCGTCAGGTGGACAGCGTATATTTCGTGCCCAACCTGAAGGCGTGGTTCGTAGAATCCTCACAGTATCCATTCATAGGCGGGGACGGCGTCATGAGACATACCGGCACCATAGACGATTCATTTACGGCCATCAATCTGATCATGCCGTATGTAGCTCCGGCATTTCTCAATGATGCCGACAGAGAGGCAGTGTATGACTTTTCTATGGTGTGTCTGGAAAATGCACGGGATATACTGAAGACCGTAGAAGAAGAATACCAGAAGGAATTTCAGAGAAAGCTGACGCTGCAGAGGCTGTCCGAGGCGGTGAATTCGCCTAAACTGACCGATGTGGGGCAGTGTCTGGATTTTGACCGCACTATTGCGGCCAGTTCGTATGTAGAAGATGATATAGAAAGACTTGCAAGATTAAAAGGAATGTTATAAATGAAAAAAATCAGTCAACTGTTCGAAAACAAAGAAATAATCACAGAGGGAAAAGATATATCCGCAGTAAAAGGCTACAGGGACAATCACGGAAAAAAGCAGCGGGTAAACATACTGGCTATGGGAGACGTGGGCAGCACGCTTGCTCTGGCCATGAAACTGACCGGCGGGGATATAGTTGAAATGATCGGGATCTGCGATGTCAACGATAATGTAGTGGCCCGCTTTGAAAGCGAATTCAATCAGATAACCATGCCGACCGGTTACGACGTTTTTCCCGAAGCGGTCCCTGTCAGTACTGAAGATGTTTTTGACTGCGATGTCTTCGTCTTCTGTGCGTCCAAAGGAGTACCTCCCGTAGGAGACAGCAGTGTGGACGTCCGAATGATACAGCTGGAAAAGAATATCAAAATGGTAGAGGATTACGCGGCGGCTGCGGTGAAAGCCGGATACGACGGGGAGTTTTTTATTGTGTCCGATCCGGTGGACCCATTGTGCAAAGGCGCTCTTCTGGGCGGCATACGCAGTGAAAGGATACAGGGATTCGGACTTGGAGTCATGAACGGAAGGGCTGCTTATTATGCGAAAAAAGATCCGGAGCTGGCAGTTTATCTGTCAGAAGGAAGAGCCTTCGGACCTCACGGAGAAGATTTGGTCATAGCAGACAGCATATACAATTACAACGACCGGGCCTCAAAAAAACTGACGGAACTGACGGTGAACTCCAACATGAAGACAAGAGAACTGGGATTCAAACCGTATATCGCGCCTGCTGTTTCGTCCGGAGCTTTGTCGATACTGGAAAATCTGAGAGGCAGATGGCATTACAGTTCGGCATATTTCGGTGCCGGTACAGAGGGGGCTTTTCTGGGGATGAAAAACCGGAGAAGTGAATACGGACTGGAAATAGAGGATCTGCCGCTGGATGAAAAACTGTATGACAGGATAGCGGCGGCATATAATAATCTTAAAGAAACGATCTGAGGTGAAAAAAATGGAGAAGATCTTAATAATAAAACCTCACTGCGCCGATGTCAGCAAAACGGAACGGCTAAATGACGTACTGAGGAACGGAACAAAAGGACTTGAGACAGAAATGATCGAGACAGAAGAAGACTTCAGAAAACAGGATCTTAAAAACCGAAAGATAATATTTGCTATATCTCTCGGCGGATCCGGGATCAATCTGGAATTCTATTCACTGCTGAAAGCAATAAGAAACGATCCTCATATGTTTGACGGCAGCGTCGGCGGGATCATAATAGACGGAAACGGGGAACTGTACACAAAATCTGTATCCAGAGAGCTTGTATTCAGTGCAAACAGGTCTGGGTGCACATTTCCGGGACGTCCTCTTGTTGAAGGAACAGCCACTTTATTCAATTTCAATATAATTGCAAAGAACCTCAAGACAGACAACATGGGAGCTTACCGCGAATCATGCAGGGATCTGATCATGCGGGTCGCCGGATTCAAACGACCGGTGATAGAAAAGCCGAAGCTGCTGGTGCTCCACGCGGGAAATGCGACTACATCCAACACTCTGGCTCTGTGGGGGATGATAAAAGACGGTCTGAAGGGATATGAAATAAAGGAGATCTCTCTGAGAGACGGCGAAGTTTGGGACTGCAGAGGCTGTTCATACGAGACATGTCTTCATCTCGGTGAAGAATCCAGGTGCTTTTACGGAGGAGTCATCACTCGGGAGGTATATCCCGCAATACTCGACTGCGACGGTCTGGTCATGGTATGCCCGAATTACAACGATGCGATCAGTGCCAACCTTACGGCTTTTGTCAATCGTCTGACAGCCATATTCAGGGTGCACAGGTTTTATGAAAAAAGATTGTATGCGGTCATAGTTTCCGGATACAGCGGCAGTGATATAATCGCACAGCAGCTGATCAGCGGGTTGAATATGAACAAGACATTCATGCTTCCGCCCGATTTCGCTATGATGGAAACTGCAAACGATCCAAGGACCGTCGGATGCATCAGCGGTGTGGAAGAAAAAGCAGCAATGTTTTCACAGCACATAAAGGATGAATTCCGGGGTTGCAAAAGTACTGAAAAATAGAGTATACTAAAAATGTTTTTATTGAGCCGGAAAGGAGGCAGTCATGGAAGAAAAAAAAGAATTTGATGAGTTTCTAGAGCATATTCTAAAGCTTCTCGAAGAGAAAAAATACATCAGCGCCCGTGATGAACTCCTGGAATACAATGCGGCCGATATAGGCGAAGTAATTGAAGAAATCCTGGATGAGATCAGTCTGGATACGGCGATAATAGTATTCCGAATGCTTCCCAAAGATGTTTCGGTGGATGTTTTCTCATATCTGCCCGCCGAGGACCAGGTGGAGATCATCAACGGTATCACTGACCGAGAGATAAATTATATCATTGATGAGCTGGATTTCGACGATAAGATAGATGTTCTCGAAGAACTTCCGGCCAATGTGGTGGATAAAATACTGGAGAAAACTCCGAAGAGGGAACGAAAGCAGATCAATACTTTCCTCAATTATCCTGATAACTCCGCAGGGACTCTCATGACGCCGGACTACATCAGTCTTCAGGAATATATGACAGTCGGCGAAGCCATGGACTACATCAAAAAAGAAGGCATGGATTCAGAGACTATATACACATGTTATGTGAAGGAAAAGGGAAGAAAACTGAAGGGGATACTGTCACTGAGGACACTTGTGATCAGCGACAGAGAAACTCCTGTCACAGACCTGATACATGAGGATTTCGTTTCTATAAATGTATATGAAGACCAGGAAGATGTATACGAAAAGTTTAAAAAATACGGCTATCTGGCTATACCTGTAGTCGATAATGAAGATCGTCTGGTGGGAATAATCACCATGGACGATATTTTCGATGTAATAGAGGAAGAAACCACCGAGGATATGGAAAGGATGGCCGGAGTCGTGGACGATTCCAAAACATCTTATCTGGAGCTGAGTGTGTGGAAACATGTCAAGAACCGGCTGCCGTGGCTGCTGGGTCTGATGCTTGTCTACATATTCACGGGAGCGATCATACGCGGATTCGAATCGACGCTGCAGGAAGTCATATGCCTTACCATATATATGCCGATGCTGATGGGCACCGGAGGAAATTCAGGATCCCAGTCGGCTACGCTGATAATACGTAGTATGGCCGTGGGAGATATCGATTTCAAAGACGGACTGCGTGTCCTGTGGAAAGAAGTAAGAGTCAGCTTTATACTTGGTATATTCCTCAGCGCAGTGAATTTTGTACGTGTGATAATAGAACAGCACACCGATCCGCGGTGCGTGTACATAGCGCTGACTGTCTGTATCTCAACATTGTTGATAGTAATGGTTGCAAAATGTATAGGAAGCATGCTGCCTATGATAGCGAAGAGGATCGGGATCGACCCGGCGCTGATGGCATCACCGATGATATCGTCGCTGACAGATATGGTTTCGGTAACGACTTTCTTCCTTTTGGCCACATGGATATTGAATATTTAAAATGGATATAATAACAAAAGAGTACGTAAGAAAAACGATCCAAAAGCTGAAACGGCCTGTGGATTCATATAAAAACGATTATGGACGGGTGCTGATAATGGCCGGTTCGCCGGGCATGGCAGGTGCAGCGGTGCTCTGCGGGACCTCTGCGCTGAAGACCGGAAGCGGACTGGTAAAATACTGTGTTCCTGATGCCGTAAGAGATGTGCTGCAGGTTGCAGTGCCGGAGGCCACATGTCTTCCGCGAAACCCGGCAGCTGTGCGTGGCAGTTTTGAAGCTGCTGCTGCGGGACCCGGACTGGGAGATGTGGATGCCGACAAAGAAATACTGAAGACTTTGTTTTCAGAGTTCAAGGGCACGCTGGTACTGGATGCAGACGGCCTGAACGACATAGTACGATTCGGTATAGCAGAGGAACTGAAAGCTGCAAGACCGTCTGTGATAATCACTCCACATGAAGGAGAAGCTGCACGGATGCTGAGAGTTTCGGAACTGATCAGCCGTGAAAAAACAGCGCTGGAACTATGTGAGAAATTCAATGTGATAACGGTACTGAAAGGTTATGAAACTTTGATCGCAGATCAAAAGGGCCGCATGAGCATAAACAAAGAGACCGGGAATCCGGGAATGGCTACAGGCGGCAGCGGCGATGTGCTGACAGGGATCATAGCTTCTCTGGCAGGCCAGGGGCTGACTCCGTGGCAAGCTGCGGAGACAGGCGTATATCTTCACGGATATGCTGGGGATATATGCGCAGAAGAGATAGGTCAGGCGGGTATGCTGGCCGGCGATATTTGCCGGGCGATACCGAAAGCCATGAAAGATAATTTATAGATCATAAGGAGTGAAAGAATGGATATAAAGGAACTGGAAAAAGCAGCGGCACAGGCAAGGATAACTATTATCAAAGCGATCCATGCCGCAGGTTCGGGTCATCCGGGCGGTTCGCTGTCATGTGTGGATATTCTGACGGCCCTTTATTTCGGAGAAATGAACATCGATCCAAAAAATCCGAAGATGGCGGGAAGAGACAAGGTCATACTGTCAAAGGGACATGCTGCACCGGCATTGTATTCGGTGCTGGCGGAAAGAGGTTATTTCCCAAAGGAAAACGTGCTGACTCTGAGAAAGCTGGGAAGCGATTTCCAGGGACATCTCAACATGGACAAAGTCCCGGGAATAGAAATGTCTACCGGATCTTTAGGACAGGGACTGGCAGTATCGGTGGGAATGGCGCTGTCGGCAAGACTGGACGGAGATCCGGGAAGGATCTTCACGATCCTTGGAGACGGTGAGATCCAGGAAGGAATGGTGTGGGAAGCTGCAATGTCGGCGGCACACTACAAGCTTGATAGAATAACAGCTTTTCTGGACTGGAACGGGCTGCAGATAGACGGAAGAAATGAAGATGTAATGACGGTCACACCTGTAGATAAAAAATTCGAAGGATTCGGATGGCATGTCATCCAGTGCAGCGGACACGATATGAAAGCAATACTTGACGCAGTGGATGAAGCAAAGAAAACAAAAGGAAGACCGACAATGATCATAGCTAAGACACAGAAAGGCCATGGAGTATCATTCATGGAGGATCAGGCAGGATGGCACGGAAAGGCTCCGAATGACGAGCAGTATGCTGTCGCAATGAAAGAACTGGGAGGTACGATCTGATGACGGAAAAGATGGCTACAAGGGAGGCTTATGGAAAGACTCTGGTCGCCCTGGGTGAAAAATATAAAGACCTGGTCGTGATGGATGCGGATCTTTCGGGATCTACGAAGACCGCCATGTTCAAAAAGGTTTATCCGGAACGGTTCTTCAATATGGGGATCGCCGAAAACGATCTGTACGGAGCAGCTGCAGGACTGGCAGTATCAGGAAAGATCGTATGCGCCAGCACTTTTGCAATGTTTGCTTCGGGAAGAGCTTTTGAAATAATAAGAAAT
Source organism: Eubacteriaceae bacterium (assembly GCA_034927505.1). Lineage (GTDB taxonomy): Bacteria > Bacillota > Clostridia > Peptostreptococcales > Anaerovoracaceae > RUG100. Next base: position 22,026 of record JAYFPY010000017.1, on the reverse strand, counting down.
TCGATAGGATACACTCATGCCAATGTGAAAATATGTGCTACTCACGCCGGGATCACGGTAGGTGAAGACGGCGCCAGCCACCAGACTTTTGAAGATATAGCGCTCATGAGGACCATACCGGGGATGACAGTGATCAACCCATCGGATGGCGTGAGTGCTGCCAAACTTCTTGAGCAGGCGATAGCTATGAAAGGACCTTGTTATGTTCGTCTGGGAAGAGCGGCAGTGCCGGTTTTCTATGATGAGACAGCAGACATTGAACTGGGCAAAGGGAATCTGATACGTGAGGGCAACGACCTGACTATCATAGCCACAGGCATCATGGTCAGCGAAGCCTTTGCAGCGGCTGAAAAGCTGGCTGTAAAAGGGATAGATGCGAGAGTGATCGACATGCATACTATCAAGCCTGTCGATAAAAATATTATTGTAAATGCAGCAAAAGAGACCGGCAGGATCATAACAGCAGAAGAACATTCTGTGATAGGCGGATTGGGAGAAGCTGTAGCTTCTGTTGTCTGCGCGGAACAGCCTTGCAGGATTGCCATGGTTGGTCAGAAGGATGTCTTTGGAGAGTCGGGAAAGCCGGAAGAACTGAAAAGGAAATACGGCATGACTGCTGACAATATAGTTGAACAGGCAGAAGAGGTTTTGAAAAAGTGAAGAAGAAAACAGGCTGGATCGCTGCAGTGATGGCTGTTGTGATCACCTTTTCTTTTTGCAGCTGCGGGATACACGTCAAGAACAGTGAAGACAGTACATCGGAGATGAAGAAATCCGAACCGAAGGAAAAGACATTCATGACCAGCGATGAAAAGTATTCGCTGACTGTGGATACGGACTGGGAAGATGTACTGGCAGAATATAAGAAATCCAATAAAGACATGACTTTGATGCTGAAGAACGAAATGCTGTACGTCGGGATCATCCCCAAGGACAAAAGCGAGTACGACGGACTTGTAACGGTAAAAGATGTAAAGGATTATGCTGATGTCGTAGTGCAGGGCATGGAGGAAGGAACAAAGTCGTTCAAAAGTACAGAACTGAAGCCTGCAGACGTAGGTGAATACAAAGGTTACTATGCGGATGCCAATATAAAGACAGAGGATCTGAAGCTGGCTTATCGAATGTATTTTGCGGATACAGGCAGCGAGTATGTAGAAGTCCTTTTCTGGACAGATAAAGAGGTTTTCAGCAAAAAGGAAACCACTATAGATGATTTGGTCCAAACATTCAAAAAGAATGGGTAAAAGAAGAATATATGTGAAGATACTGTGAAGAAAGCCGTAGAATCGGGAGGTTTTACGGCTTTTGTGCTACCATAAAATAGAAATGAATAGCAGCAGGGGGCGTGAAATGAAAAAGATTTTATCTATCGTAATAATGACTGCAATGATACTGACCGTGTTTCCATATGCGGCTTTTGCCGGGAATGTTTCTGTAAACGATCCCGTATCGGTAAGAGCAGTCAGCAATTCCTACAACAGCATCAGAATAACATGGGCAAAGACTGACGGCGCAGATAATTACATGCTGTACAGAGCAACTTCCAAAAACGGAAGATACAAACGGATCGCAAAAGTTACAGCGAGCCATCTTAAGTACATCGATAAAAAGTTGAAAAACAAAAAAACATATTACTATAAACTGCGGGCTGCGGGAAATTACTCTTCCAAGAGCGTATACAGCAGGTATTCGACTTCTGTTTCGGCAAAACCGGTACTGGCAGTGCCGAGCAGTGTAAAGGCTGTCGGATACGGATATTACAATAAAGCCAAGATCACATGGAAGAAAAGCTCCGGAGCCACCGGATACAGGATATACAGAGCTACATCAAAAAAAGACAGGTACAAGAGAGTAAAAACCGTGTCTTCAGCTGCAAGAAGTTATATAAACAAAGGGCTGACATCAAAGGCCGTTTACTATTACAAAGTATATGCGATAAAAAAAGCCGGAAGAACGACATACAAGAGCAAAGGCAGTGCAGTGAAAAGCGCCACTGTAAAGTATAAAATAACAGGCAGCAGTTCTGTAACGTCTTCAAAACTGGCAGCTTATTATAACAGGAGCGGGCACACATTCCCTTCGTACTACAAGAATACCGATACGCCGACACTGGAAGCGTTCTGCAGCATGTATGTTTCAGAGGCGACAGCCGAAGGCATAAAACCGGAAGTGGTGTTCTGTCAGGCAATGCTGGAAACAGGATGGCTCACATTCAAGGGCGATGTTAAGATCAGTCAGAACAACTTCGCAGGCCTGGGAGCTGTAGGCGGAGGAGCTAAAGGAAATTCCTTCAGTACAGTACAGCTGGGGATCAGAGCGCAGGTACAGCATATTAAGGCCTATGCAAACAAAACAGCACTGGTAAACAAATGCGTGGACAGCAGGTTCAAATATGTAAAACGAGGCTGTGCCGCATATGTTGAATGGCTGGGAATGAAAGAAAACCCTAAAGGTCAGGGGTGGGCTGCAAGCAGGAACTACGGCTATACACTGGTAAAGATGATAAAAAAATTATGATCGTTGAAAAAGCGTCTGATTCAGACGCTTTTTATATGTTGACATGAAATGGATACAATGGTAATATATACCAATAAAGTTAAAGCAAAGATTTATCGAAACAGAAATCATGAGAACATATGAAAAGAAAGTTTGAACGAGAATTCAGGGAAAATGAAGCCCTGGAAATAATAGAAAAGATAAAGATCGGAGTGGTAGGAGCAGGACGCGGTTCAGGGACCAGTTTCATTGCATCCGGTATTGCCCTGGCCGCTGCCGAGCATTATAAAAAAGCGGTGGCTTTTGCAGAACTGCCGGACGGCACCTCGGGCCGGACCTGGCTGTACGATATAGCCGGCATGGATAAACGCTTTGGAGGCAGAAACTACGAAAGCCTCCACAAAAAGGTCAGACATGGCAGATACATAAGAGGTATACGGAACATGGATTCCGGCGTGAACTGGGCGGCATGCACTGCAGAGGACCGGAATTCCGGCCTGACTGATGTACAGAAGGCAAGGCTGATAAACAATATCAGCGGCGATATCGTCATATGCGATATGGGGATAAATGCGGATGAAGAGATAATGGCTGACATGGATGCGATCATCTGCGTAGTGGATCCGAAGCCTTCCCGGCTGATAGACACGAGAGAACTGTACCAGACCATAAAGCAGGAACAGCTCAAAGGCAGAGATGTAATATGGGTGCTGAATAAAATGAATGGAGGAGTCAACAGAAGATGCTTTCGCGAATATGTAAAGATCAAAGGAGCTTTTGAGATCCCGCTGATAAAGGACATTCATTTTTACGCTGCCGAGTACAACTGTAGATTCCCTGCAGAGCAGCGTGAGATAAAAAAGGTGTCAAACGATATATTGCAAGATATTGTTAAAAAAATAATAGTATGATACAATATGATGTGTGGTAAAAAATGGCTATAGGAGCAGAGATATGATCGAATTTGAACATGTGACCAAACATTACAGGACAAATATAGGTCTTGAAGACGTATCGGTAAATATTGAAAAGGGAGAGTTCGTTTTTCTGGTAGGAGCCAGCGGAGCGGGCAAATCCACTTTTATCAAACTTATCATGAAAGAGATAGATGCCGATTCGGGCAGTATAATCGTGGACTCAAGAGAGGTGACGAAACTGTCCAGCAGACAGATACCACGGCACAGAAGGAGCATTGGGATCGTATTCCAGGATTTCAGGCTGCTTTCCAACAAGACTGTGTTTGAAAATGTGGCTTTTGCAATGGAGATAACTCATTGCGCAAAGAAGATAATAAAAAAGAGAGTGCCGCAGGCTCTCAGTCTGGTCGGGATCAGCAGTTATGCAGAAAAATATCCGGACGAGCTTTCTGCGGGGGAACAGCAGCGGGTAGCAATAGCACGGGCCATAATCAACAGCCCGACAGTTTTGATAGCCGATGAACCTACCGGTAATCTGGACCCGGACACCTCAGGAGAAATAATGCAGCTTTTAGAGGAGATAAACAGGAGAGGGACCACAGTAGTAATGGTCACTCATGCAAAGGACATTGTAGATAAAATGAAGAAACGAGTGATCATGATAGATCACGGCAAAGTGATCAGCGATCATAAGGGCATGTATAACGGGGAGACAATATGAACAGGGCAGGATATACCATAGGACAATCCTTCAGACAGATCCACAGGAACAAGGCCATGAGTTTTGCTTCGATTTTTGCGATCACGGCAATGCTGCTCATACTGGGGCTCTTCTTTATAGTAATAGTGAACGTGAACACGGTCGCAGAATCTATAAAAGGCGATTACAACACCATAGAAGTGTTCATGAAAGACGATACAGCAGCAGAAGTCATCAAGGCGGACAAAGCTGCAGTCGAATCCTGGGACAATGTAAAAAGCGTCCAGTACAGGACGAAAGACGATGCGATGGACATCCTGAAAAACAGATGGGGCAGCAGCAGTTATCTGCTGGATGGGCTGAAAACCAATCCGCTGCCCGACTCTATAGTAATAACAGTATCGGATCTTAACAAAGCAGATGCTGTAGCAGAAAAAGCAAAAACTATAACCGGAGTAGAGGATGTGAAATACTACAAAGATACTGTGGACAAGCTGCTGAAGGCAACTCATTTCATTCAGATAGCGGCCCTTATAGTCATGGGGTTCCTCATAATAGTATCTGTAGTAGTTGTTGCCAATACAATAAAACTGACAGTCATAAACAGAGCGGAAGAAATCAGCATAATGAAATATGTAGGTGCGACCAACTGGTTCATAAGAGGTCCGTTCCTGTTCGAAGGGATATGGATAGGCGGCATATCAGCATTGATATCCACCGGGATAATCGCTTTGATATACAACAGAGTAACAGCACTGATCGGCACGGAGATCACATCTGTGCTGTCAATACCGCTGGTGCCTTCCAACTTTTTGATATTCAATCTGCTGCTTATATTCATTGCACTGGGAGTCAGCATAGGCGCATGGGGCAGTATAATATCTATGAGAAGGTTCCTTGATACGTAAAAGGGAGTGATATTGTGAAAAAGAACATGAGAATACTGATCTCGGCAGTTGTAACAGCAGTAATGGTACTGTCTGCAGCAGTTTCATACGGAAGCACTTCGGATCAGATAAAGCAGAAAGAAAACCAGCTGCAGCAGGGGCAGCAGCAGGAATCACAGCTTTCCGGGCAGATAACCGATCTGGAAAATTCCATTGCAAAGGCGGAAAGCGCCATTTCGGAACTGGAGAGCCAGATATCAGCAACTGAAAACAAGATACAGACAGTATCTGCAAAGGTCGAGAAGAAAAAGAAAGAACTGGACAAAGGAAACGATGATCTGAACGGCAGACTGCGGAATATATACAAAAGCGGAACCGTCGGATTCATAGATGTCATATTGAGTTCCGATAATGTTTCGGACCTTTTGAGCAATATGGAAATGGTCAAGGAGATCTACGCCAACGACAAGAAAATAGTAGCTGCTCTTCAGACCAAGTATGACAAGATCAAAGCACAGGAAAAAGAACTCAAAGCACTGAAGGCGGACCTTGATGAAAAGGAACAGACCCTGTCATCGAAACAGGCTGCCCTGAAAGAAGACAAGTCTTCCCTGTCAGCCAAGAAAGCTTCGGTGTCGGCAAACAACCAAAAGATCCAGGGCGAGATCGACGATCTGAAGGCCGAGGCGGACGCTTTGTCGGGGACCATAGGAGGCTATGACAACGGCGGGAAGTATACCGGCGGTTCAATGATGTGGCCGGTCAACGGCAGCGTGACATGCGGTTACGGATGGAGGATCTGTCCTATACACGGCAAGGAATTCCATACGGGGATCGATATAGGCGCTTCCACAGGGCAGACTGTAGTCGCAGCTTCGTCAGGCACTGTCAGACAAGCCGGATCCAACGGCGGATACGGCAACTCCGTGATCATTACCCACGGCGGCGGCATCACCACTCTCTACGGCCACAATTCATATGTGTCAGTTTCGGTCGGCCAGCGGGTCAAAAAAGGGCAGAAGATTGCAGGAGCCGGGAGCACAGGCAATTCAACGGGACCTCATGTCCATTTTGAAGTCCGTGTCAACGGCAGCTATGTGAATCCTATGAATTATCTATAAGAAAAAATAGAAAGACGACATCAATGAACAAAATCGTAAAGGAAATATTGAACAGCAGGGGATTGATATCCGATGAAGATATATCGGAATTCCTTTCACCCAAACCTACGAAAACATATGATCCATTCCTTCTTCATAATATGAAAGAAGGAGTGGATATTATAATGGACACTGTAAAAAATGATGGAAGCATATGCATATACGGCGACTACGATGCGGACGGGATCACTTCGATCTGTATCATGAAGACCATACTTGAGCAGCTTACGGACAAAGTGTCATATTACATACCCTCAAGATTTGAAGAAGGCTACGGTCTGAACAAAGAGGCCATTGCAAAAATCAAAGAACAAGGTGCAGATCTGATGCTCACTGTTGACTGCGGCAGTGTTTCATGCGATGAAGTGGAATACGCGAAAGAGATCGGATTGAAGGTGGTGGTGACAGACCATCATACCATCGACGGCACTCAGGCCGACTGCGTCATGATAAATCCGAAAAAGCCGGAATGCAAATATCCTTTTAAAGGCCTGGCCGGATGCGGGGTGGCCTATAAGGTGGCTCAGGCCCTGCAGAGAACTGCAGGACTGCCAAAGCAAGTCATTACAAGGCTGCTGGATATTGCAGCTGTAGGGACTATAGGAGATATCGTTCCGCTGCAGGATGAAAACAGGACCATCGTCAAATATGGACTGAGAGAGCTGAACAGCGGCAACAGGCTCAGCCTGAAAATGTTTGCCGAAGGCATCTCTCTCCACCCGGGCAGCATCGGTTCTGATGAGGTGGCTTTTGGGATCGTTCCGCACCTCAATGCGGCGGGCAGAATGGACCGTGCCGATATCGGTGTAAAGCTGCTCATGTCGGATGACAGAAATGAAATAATGCTGTTGACGGAAGTTCTGAAGGGATACAACAACAAACGTAAAGAAGTCCAGCAGGAAACATATGAGATGTGTCTTGAGCTGCTGAAAGAACAGTGCCCGGACAGTCTTTTCCCGGTAATAAAAGCGGAAAAAGCGCACGAAGGAATAACCGGGATCGTTGCCGGCAAGATAAAGGACAGAGAAGGAAAACCGGTGATCATAACAACGCCTTCCGGAGACATGCTGAAAGGCACGGGACGGTCGACAGATACAGTGGATATATACGGACTGCTGAAAAATCATGAGGAACTGTTTGTCCGATTTGGAGGGCATAAAGCCGCATGCGGTTTCTTGATGGAAGAAAAGAATCTGGAAAAGCTGAGGAAGGGCCTGGATGAAGATATGAAGCTGATGGATGGATCACTGCGGACTTCCGGACCTGCGGCGGAGATGTCTATACACGGGAGCGATGTCACTCTCGATCTTGCAGAAGAACTGGAAACTCTTTCACCATTCGGGAACGCGAATCCAAGGCCTCTGTTCAGATTCGAAAACATGACTCCCGACAAAGTGAGTCTGATGGGGAATTCGGGTATACATATGAGATTCGAGGCTCTTTCAGGACAGGGCAATATCAACTGTGTGCTGTTCGGCAGGGCTCAGGATTATATACATGCACTTGAAAGCGGTAAAAAAGTTGATGTGTTCGGAGAATTATCCATCAATGAGTGGAACGGAAACAGAAAAACCCAGGTGCTGGTCAGGGAACTGACATAGAAGTGGCGGAGGTCCATTTATGAAAATCAAAAAACAAAGTTTCTGGATACTGATGGTCGTAGTACTGTTTTTAGGCGGAACAGTGGGATTTGCACTGTGTTCGATCACAGGCGGATTCGGCGGCGGCTCAGTGAAAATATCCAACAAAGAATATAAAGATCTGAAATATATGAAAGAAAAATACAGCAAGCTGGAGGCCATATGGAACAGCGTAGACAGTAATTTCTACAAAGCGGTGGATGATGAGGATCTGGAGACATCCATGTATAAAGGACTGGTCAGCGGACTTGGGGACAAGTATTCGGAATACATGACAAAAGACGAATACGACTCATGGATCGCCTCGACTACCGGTTCATATGAAGGAGTAGGGATCAGCTTTGCCGAAGATAAAAAGGGAAACATGGTCGTGGTCCAGGTAATGAGCAAGAGCCCTGCAAAGAAAGCCGGGATAAAGGAAGGCGACTACATTTTAAAAGTAGACGGCAAGAAATATAAAGACAGTGAAAAAATGGCTGCGGCAATCAGAGGCGATGCGGGTACGAAGGTAAAAGTCATATTTGAAAGAGATGGAAAACAGTTCACAAAGACAATGAAACGGGCATCGATCACCAACGAGTCGGTGACTACAAAACAGCTGTCCGGAAATATCGGATATATCAAGATAACCGGTTTCGAGGATGCTACTGATGATGATTTCGAAAAGATCCTCAGCAGCTGCGAAAAGAAGGGCAACAAAGGGCTTATCATCGACTTGCGTGACAACGGCGGAGGCCTGGTTGATTCGGCCACAAATATTGCAGACGATCTCCTTGGCAAAGGCGTAGTGACTTATCTTGAAGATCAGAACGGAAAGAAAGAGTATTACAAGTCGGACAGCGGAAAAACCGACCTTCCCTATGTCATCCTTGTAAACGGCAACACTGCCAGCGCATCGGAGATACTGACTGCTGCGGTGATGGAGGACAGCGATAACAAAGTCGTAGGCACTAAGACTTATGGCAAAGGCATCGTGCAGGATACGGAAACCATGTCTGACGGATCGGCTCTGAAACTGACAGTAATGCAGTATTTTTCCCCGGACGGAAATGTGATACATAAAAAAGGGATAACCCCCGATTACGTAGTCAAAGGCAGCGATGCTCAGCTGAAAAAAGCGGAAAGCCTCCTTCGCTGATCATAGTTGAATTGATACGATTGACGATGTTCGCGGGTGCTGATATAATAATGCTGTAAAGTGTTAAAGCGAATTGCGAAAGGAGCATACGGAAGTGGCTTATGAATCCAGGTTCCGAAGAGCGGATATAGATGAATTGTTCGAAGCTATCCTGACTTTGAAGGATAAAGAAGACTGCTACAGATTCTTTGAAGATATATGCACTGTAAATGAGATACATGCTATTTCCCAAAGGCTGCAGGTGGCAAAGCTTCTCAATGAGAAGAAAACATATATCGAAATAGAGGAAGAGACCAATGCGAGTACGGCTACGATCAGCCGGATAAACAAGTGCCTGACATACGGTGCAGAAGGGTACAAACGGGTGCTGGATCGTATAAAATAAGGTGATTCAGTGAATATTTTATGAAATTACTTTGATTGATGTTGAAGAAAAAGAATTGGTATATTATTATTTTATTAACATGGAATATGATAGACGAAAGATGAGGACATCAATGAAGAAAGTTTTACTGACGATTATTTCAATAATAACGATAACAGCGATGCTGGCAGGCTGTGGCCTGACCGGAGGCACATCTTCGAATAAAACGAATAAAACATCCTCTGCCGATAAAAAAGCAGCAGAGGATGTTTCAGTTACAGCAAAAAGCAGCGGAGAAAACGCCGCATCGAAACTGAACAAAATAAAAAGCAGGACCCAATATGAAAAGACATTGAGAAATGTGCTGGATTCATATTACGGCAGCAAGAATACGGATAAAAACAAAATCAAAGCCTTTACTTCTTCCCTGGATGAAAGAGGAAAAGATATAGCCGATGATTATGCATCCGCTTTCGAAGAAAGATCCAATGCCTCCGATCTGAGCTACAGGACCGGACAGGTGCTTGTAGTAACTGACGACAGCGTCTCAAACAGAGAGATCAAAAATATCGCAGAGGAGCAGAATGGAGAATGCACTTCTATATCTTCTGCAGGAGACAATGAAAAGGTAGCGGTAGTGGATATATCGCTGGAGTATACAGTGGATGCCGCGTCGGATGAACTGGAAAGCGACGGCAGCGTGGAATACGCCCAGCCGAATTATATTTATCAGCTGACTGATGAAGATACACAGGATACATCAGATCAGACTGCGCAGACGGAAAAAAGCAGCAAGGCAGCGACTGCCAAAGCCACTGCAGATGACCGGCTTGTGAGCAGAGCACAGTGGTATCTTGGCAGCAATGGGATAAATGCCTCCGGGGCGTGGAGCCGCATGACGGATATCGAAGCAAATACCAGGAACGTCAACGTCGGCGTGATAGACACAGGTGTAAAAGCAGGTCACGAGGATCTGGAAAATGTAGTAAAAGGAACTGCCCGTTTCGAAAACGGAAAGACTCTTGGATCAAACGGCGATCCTGACGGACATGGGACCCATGTGTGCGGTCTCATAGCTGCGCAGACAAACAATGGCAAGGGTATAGCCAGTGCTTCATATAACACGGTGAACCTTTATGTGGCCGATGCAGAATCAGGAAGCAACGGATTCATGACATCGGATATGATCAATGCCATGAACTGGCTTCAGAACCAAGGAGTCAAGATAATCAACATGAGTCTGGGTTCGCCGGGAATGGATACTGTCATGGACAGCAGGATAAAATCACTTTACAATGACGGGATCCTGGTCGTATGCGCTTCCGGGAACGAATCCACGGCAGACCTGGTGTCGCCGGCAGATTCGCCTTATGTCATGGCTGTCAACGCAAGTACTAGCAGCGGATCAAGGGCAAGTTTTTCCAACTACGGATATGAAAAAGATATAACCGCACCGGGTGAAAATATATACAGTACTTACAACGGAAACAATTCAGACTATGAAAAAGAAGACGGAACATCCATGGCATCTCCTATAGCTGCCTCAGTTGCTGCTGCAGTGGTAAGCCAGTCGGGCGGCAAGCTGGGATCGGGAGCTGCCTTTGTAAGGAATTTGAAAAACACATTGTACAATTCTACAGATCAGACATGGTTCGATAAATCCAAGGGTTTCGGTTCGATAAACGAAACTAATGCGGTCAGCAACATAAAAGCAGACAGGGCGACTACAGTCTCATCCATAACCACAAATAAAACTTCAGTATCGGTGTATGCGGGCAACACCACTTCGATCGAATATAAAGTGACGCCTGCCAATATCAGCAATGCGACGGCTTCCTGGTCATCGTCGAATAATTCTATTGCAACAGTCACACAGGACGGCGTGATCACCGGGATCAAAGCCGGGACAGCGACGATTACCATGACTGTGGGTGGAGTATCAAAAGCCATACCGGTCAAGGTAAAGTCTGCATATAAGAAAGCTTCGGTCAACGGCTACAGCGCGAAAGGCTCCCTCACCGGATCAGATGCAATATCCACATCGAATCTGACCAAAGACGATATGCGAGGCATGACCATTTATATGGACGGCTATTATTTCACAGCCAAAAAAGGAACTACCATAAGGATGTGTATGCAGACAGGAGGAAAATACATTGCTTACATGAAACTGTATGGTCCAAGTAAAAAATATATAAAGAGGAGCAAGATAACCTGGAGCAGCGGCGCAGCATATATCAAATACAAAATACCTAAAACAGGCAAGTATTATCTGCAGGCATCAGCAGTGCCGGCTTCAGATGTGTATGGCAAAACATATTATAAAGGCTCTTACAGGATCAGCATAATGAGTGGCTCAAAGAAAGTCAGCAGTGCAAAAATAAGATCAAAAACATATTCTTCCGTAAGGATCAGCTGGAAGAAGGTCAGCAGAGCTGCCAACATGAGATACCGGGTATACATTTACAATTCCAACAAAAAATATATAAAGTCCGCTTATGTAAAATCGGCTTCATACAAAAAGACCGGGATGTACAGCGGTCAGAGATACTATTTCAAGGTCAGACCTTATCTGACAACATCCAAGGGGAAACTATACGGGAAGACTTCCAACTTCATCAGAGGGACTGCTCGATAAAAATGGAAAATAATTCAAAAGAGTTTTATGGCTATCATTGCATGTAAGACTCTTTTTTTGTTATAATGAATGTCAGAGGTTATTATGGAATTATTCATTTTCGAGGGGTTCACAGCCGGTGGGAATACCGCACAGGCTTCAGAGGACCTGGCAAAACATTCACTTGAGATCTTCGGCATTGGCCGGGGAACAGAAACAGCTGCCAAAAATATAAAGATCGAAAGGACTGAGAACGGCAAACCCTATTCGGACACTGTACCGTGGGAGTTTTCTGTGAGCCATACAGGACAGCTGTGGATCTGCGCTGTGTCGGAAAGAACAGTTGGGATAGACATTCAGGAGATCCGCCGCATCGATCATGAAAAACTGGCAGACAGATTTTTTACAAAAGCAGAAAAAAAATACTGCAGGACGGCGGGAAAAGAAGGCTTTTTCAACATCTGGACCAGAAAAGAATCAATAGTGAAATATATGGGGACGACTTTGGGAAAGGGAATATCTTCCATTGAAACAGTAATAGACGGAACGCCGGCTGACAGACTGATCATTGACGGGGCGGTTATACATATGACAGAAATAGAGATAGGCGCAGACATAAAGTGTGCGGCTGCAGCAGAAGAAACAGGTGAGATATGCATAAAGACACTCAATTGACCAAAGCATACATAACAGGGATCGGCTTTTCAGTAATGGTCGGGTTTTCTTTTCTGGGCGTGAAGGTTTGCACCCGAGTGGCAACGACGCTTCAGATACTGACTATAAGATATGATTTCGCAATGCTGGCTGTTCTAGTGTTCATGCTGCTGAGACTGGGCAGGATCGATATGAATGGCAAGCCGAAAAAAGATCTTTTGCTGACGGCAGCTTTCTATATCGGTTTCATGATACTTCAGACCATAGGCCTGTATTTTGCAACATCAGTGGAAAGCGCCATACTGTTTGCTATAATACCGATAATGGTGAAGATCATTGCAGAGATATTTTTGAAAGAAAGATCCACAATGCTGCAGAATATTTTCGTCTGCATTTCGGTCGCTGCGCTGATAGCTATGATAATACTGGGCGCAACCAATCTTACTGTGAATTTTGTCGGCGTTGCCGTACTGCTTTTGTCCAGCCTGTCGATGGCGATCAACAATGTGTACATGCGTTTTACGAGAAACACATATACGCCTTTCGAGATCACTTTTATGATATGTCTGCTGGGATTCGTGGTATTCAATGCTATATCGCTTGTAAACGGAGCTGTACACGGCACTATGGCAGGCTACTTCGAGCCCTGTGTCCATGTGGAATTCGTTGTGGCTACAGCTTACCTGGGGATATGCTGCATACTGTTCTCGGCACAGATGATGGCCTATATGCAGGCTCATATGCCGGCTGTCAACGCATCTCTTTTCGGCAACGTATCTACAGCCATATCTGTCATATCGGGTGTTGTAGTTTTGGGAGAACCGCTCAGGTGGTATCATATAGTATGCGCAGTGCTCATAATCATAGGCGCTGTGGGAATGAATATGTCAGGAAGGAAGGAACTGCAGTAATGAGATTCAAACTGCTGACTGAAAATAAAACATACAGATCAGGTATAGCCGCTGAGCACGGGCTGTCCATATACATCGAGGCCGATGGGAAAAAGATCCTCTTTGATGCAGGAGCAACCGATATGTTTGCAGAGAACGCAGCCGCAATGAATGTGGATCTTTCTGCGGTGGATCTGGCCGTGATCAGCCACGGTCACTACGATCACACAGGCGGCTTTCCTCTCTTTCATGAGATCAACGAGAAAGCTCCGATCTATCTGCGGCCCAACGGACTTTTCCCGTCATACGATGACAGAGGATGCACAAAGCCTACAGGGGTAAAATGGACTCCGGAAGAAAAAGAAAAAATGAAAAACAGGTTTGTTTTCACCGATGATCCTGTATGGATCACGGACAACATAGTAATATCCGGAAATATTCCCGCTGATCCGGAACACAGGCCGTCTTCAGTATTCTACTGTGACAGAGGCAGCGGGCTTGCGGAAGATGACATGGATCATGAACAATTCATGGCTGTACGTGAAAGCGACGGGATCATATTATTTTCCGGATGCAGCCACAAAGGCGCACCGGGCGCGGTGGAATACTGCAGAAAACTTTTCCCCGGAGAAAAAATCAAACTTTTGGCGGCGGGACTCCACCTCTACAGCGCAGACGATGATGAGATAACACGAGTGCTGGACAAACTGGAGGCTGCTGATATTGCATACATAATGCCTCTCCACTGTACGGGAATAAAGGCGATATGCGCTCTTAAAAGCCGATCGGGCGACAGGTGCATAACGGCATCGGCAGGTGAAGGCTATGGATATTAGAGACATTTCTCTGAACTATCTCACATTCAGGAACCGGACAGTAAAAGAAATGCACGACTATCTGATAAAAAAAGGATTCGGCGGAGATGAAACAGACCGGGAAATAGAGGCACTGAAAGATCTGCGGTATCTCAATGATATGGAATTCTGCAAGATGTACTTTCGCAGCTCTTTCGCAAAGAACAGAGGCATGAAAAGGATAAAAAGAGAACTGATAAACAAAGGGGTATGTGAGTTCGACATCGAAGACTCTGCAGCGGAATACGAAGAAGAAAATGACTGCGATATCCGTGAAGACGAGAAAAAAAGGGCACTGGATGCAGGCAGGAAAATAATGTCCGGTATAAGACCGGATGACAAGAGCCTGGCAAAACTGGCCCGCCGTCTCACGACTCTCGGATACGGCTCAGATATAATATACGATACAGTAGGATATTTCATGAGAGAAAAAGACAATGAGTGAACAGTACATCAGAACCGAAAAATTAATAGGCCGGGATGTTCTTGATGTTTTGAAAAGATCCGGAGTGATGGTGATAGGTATAGGCGGCGTGGGTGGATATGTGTGCGAAGCTCTGGCAAGGAGCGGCATAGGACACATCACAATGGTAGACAACGACACTGTCAGCGAGTCGAATCTGAACAGACAGATAATTGCTCTCCGCAGCACTCTTGGAAAAAGCAAGACACAGGTCATGGCAGAGAGGATTCATGATATAGATCCTCAGATAGAAACAAAAGAAATAAACTGCTTTTATCTGCCTGACACTGCAGACATGTTCAGACTTGAAAGCTATGACTATATTGTGGACGCTGCTGATACAGTCACCGCAAAACTGGAGCTGGCGGAAAGAGCAGAAAAAACAGGAACAAAGATAATATCATCCATGGGGACCGGCAACAAGCTGCATCCGGAGATGTTTGAGATCGACGACATATACAATACATCCGTTTGTCCTCTTGCAAAAGTCATGAGAAAAGAACTGAAAGCAAGAGGCGTGAAAGGACTGAAAGTGGTATACTCAAAGGAACGTCCCGCGGTGACAGAGAACCCTCCGGCCAGCATAGCATTTGTGCCGCCGGCTGCAGGAATGATAATCGCCGGAGAGGTGATCAGAGATCTGACTGAAACAGAAAAGGAGGTGTGATATATGAGTATCACAGTAAAAAAAGGGGATATAACAAAACTGGAAGTCGAGGCCATAGTGAATGCTGCCAATGAAACCCTTCTGGGCGGCGGCGGTGTAGACGGAGCCATACACAGAGCAGCAGGTCCGGAACTTCTGGCAGAGTGCAGGACTTTGGGAGGATGTCCCACAGGACAGGCAAGACTGACAAAGGGATACGGACTTCCTGCAAGATATGTTATACATACGGTAGGACCTGTGTGGCACGGAGGCAGATCCAACGAGCGGGAGCTGCTTGCCGACGCTTATAAAAACAGCCTGCAGCTGGCTGCAGACAACGGGATAAAAGAAGTGGCTTTCCCGGCCATATCCACGGGGATATACGCTTTTCCGAAGGATGAGGCGGCCAAAATAGCTATATGGACCATCAGTGAATTTTTGAAAGAGCATGAAGATTTGATGGATGTGATACTGGTCGCATTCAGCAAAGAAGACAAACGAAGATATGAAGATCTTCTAGGTTAGGAGCAAAAATGACAGAGCAGGAAAAGCTGAAAGATATGTTCGAAACATTCAGTTTCGAAATCATAGAAGACTATAAAGATGTAACGCTTTTGATAAAAAGAGATTCGAGCATCGTATCGATATTCGGTAAAAAGCATTACGATGAAATAATAAGAAAGCTGGAAAAGCTGCGCAAATTATCGAGCAAACTGGATCCTCGTTCGGTCAAGACAGACGGACCGCTGGAAAAGGATGTGGCAGATCTGTTTGTTTCCGCACAAAACATATTCAACAAGTTGTGCGACAGTCAGCTGGAACTGCAGCGGCTGCTGCGTCAGAAGGCAAAAAGAGAGCGGAAGGTCAAGATGTCGGAGTGCAGCGAACACATGCATAACATAAATGAAATGACAGAAGCCCTGAGAAATTCACTGAGAAACCTGGACATCAGATGGGCGGATTTCCTGGAGGAGATAGAATGAGTATGATAACTGTAATACTGCTGGTGGTCGTATGTGTTCTTCTCATACTTCTGCTTGTGATGAATACTTCCGGTAAAAAAGAAACTACCGATTCGGTGAGATCCAGCATCAAGTACATGTCGGACATGATGACAGACAGCCAGAAAGCCGGAGCGGAAGCTCAGGACAAAAGGCTGGCGGACCTGTCCAGACAGTTCAATAATGTGGCCATGGAAAACGAACAGAAGCTGGAATTTATACGCAGCACCATGGAAAAAAGACTGTCTTCTCTTCAGGAAGACAACAACAAACAACTGGAGCAGATGCGTAATACTGTAGATGAAAAACTGCAGAAGACACTGGAAGAAAGAATCAGCAAATCTTTCCGTCTTGTCAATGAAAGACTGGAAGAAGTATATAAAGGTCTGGGAGAAATGAAAAAACTGGCCAGCGGAGTAGACGATCTTTCAAAGGTGCTTTCCAATGTAAAGACCAGAGGTATCCTTGGAGAAATACAGTTGGGCGCCATACTGGAACAGATACTGTCTCCGGAACAGTACGAAGAAAATGTAAGGACCAGGGCCAGCGGCAGCGAGAGAGTCGAGTTCGCCATAAAACTGCCGGGGAACGATGATAAAGTCGTATGGCTTCCCATAGACGCCAAGTTCCCGGGAGATACTTACCGGGCTCTTGAAGATGCATATGAATCCAGAGACAAAGCGGCAGTAGATGCAGCCGGCAAGCAGCTGGAAACAGTCATAAAGAAATTCGCAAAAGATATACATGAAAAATATGTCGAACCTCCGGCTACGACTGATTTTGCAATAATGTTCCTGCCGGTAGAGGGCCTGTATGCCGAAGTGGTAAGAAGAGGCATGGTCGAGACTCTTCAGGCAGATTACAAAATCAATATTGCAGGGCCGACAACGATGGCGGCTCTGCTCAACAGTCTGCAGATGGGATTCAAAACTCTTGCTATCCAAAAACACTCCAGTGAAGTATGGGACATACTGGCAGCGGTAAAGACTGAATTCAACAAGTTCGAGTCTGTCCTTGAAAAGACACAGTCCAGACTCAGTCAGGCGTCCAAAGAACTGGACAGCCTGGTGGGAACAAGAACAAGGAGCATAAATCGAAAACTGAAAAATGTCCAGGAAGCGGGAGATACAGACAGCTACGATATCCTGGATTCGATTGAAGGAAACGACGAATGAGTATATATGCTATAGGAGATGTGCATCTGTCGCTGGACAATACAATAGACAAGCCTATGGGAGTATTTGGGAAGGAATGGGAGAATCATACGGAAAGACTGAAAGAAAACTGGCTGGCGACCGTTGGAGAAGAGGATACTATCATTCTGGCCGGAGATATCAGCTGGGGGTTGAAGCTGGAAGAAGCGGTGTCGGATCTGGATTTTCTGGCGGAGCTTCCCGGGCACAAAGTGATCATAAAGGGAAACCACGATCTGTGGTGGAACGGCATCACCAGGCTGAACAGTATGTATGACAGTATGACGTTCATACAGAATTCCTGCTATGAAGCGGACGGCTGGTTCATATGCGGCAGCAGAGGATGGACATGCCCCGGCAGTGATGATTTCAGCGAAGCTGATGAACGCATATTCAAAAGAGAAGTCGGAAGACTGAGGTCCAGCCTGGAAGCGGCCCTCAGCAGAGGTGCAGAGAATATAATAGGAGTTACTCATTATCCTCCGACTAATGACAAACTGCAGCCGTCTGAATTCACAAAGCTGTTCACCGAAGCCGGAGTGGACACGGCTCTTTACGGACATCTTCATGGGAACGAAGGATACAAAAACGGTATAAAGGGACATCTTAACGGCGTTGACTATCAGCTGATCTCGTTAGACTATCTTGACTGCAGAATAAAAAAGATAAAGTAGGTGATAAGAATGAAAAGAGTAATATTGATCGTCCTAGACAGTTTCGGAGTGGGGGAGCTGCCGGATGCGGACAGATTCGGGGACAAAGGAGCAGATACATTCGGACACATAGTTGACAGTGTACCCGGATTCGATGTTCCTGAAATGAGATCCCTTGGACTTGGGAATATAAAAAACGCTGCCGGCGGAAGACTGGCCGTGGAAAATCCGAAAGGAGCTTATGGAAGACTGAAAGAACTGTCTGCCGGCAAGGATACTATAACGGGTCACTGGGAGATCGCCGGGGTCGAAACCACAATGCCGTTCAAAACGTATCCGAACGGTTTTCCTGATGAATTCATCAAGGCTTTTGAAAAGGCCATCGGCAGAAAAGTGCTGGGCAATTATGCCGCCAGCGGAACAGTGATAATCGAAGATCTGGGTAACGAACACGAAGCGACAGGATGCCCTATAGTATACACAAGCGCAGACAGCGTGTTCCAGATCGCTGCAGATACAGATGTTATCCCTCTCAAGGAACTGTACAGCATATGCGAGACTGCCCGAAAGATGCTTCACGGCAAATTTGCCTGCGGCAGAGTCATAGCTCGTCCTTATATAAAGATCGACGGGAAAAGGGTGCGCACATCCGACAGACATGACTATGCTGTATCGCCTCCGGAAAAGACAGTCCTTGACTATATAAAGGAAGCCGGCAAGGAGGTCGCTGCAGTAGGAAAGATCAATGACATTTTCAATGGCCGTGGCATTACGAAAACTGTACATACAGAGAGCAACATGGACGGCGTGGACAAGACTTTGGAATACATGAAAGAAAATTTCACGGGATTGATATTCAGCAATCTTGTGGATTTTGATTCCAAATACGGTCATAGAAGAGACCCGGCAGGGTACGGAAAAGCTCTTATGGATCTTGACAAAAGACTGCCGGAGATCATAGCAGCGATGAAAGACACTGATGTACTCATGCTCTGCGCCGACCATGGCAACGACCCGGTACATTCCGGATTCGATCACACCAGAGAGTACATTCCTCTGGTTGTCTTCGGTAAAGAAATAAAGCCTACAGAAATAAACGACAGAGATACGTTTGCCGACATTGGAGAGACCATAGCAGAGATTTTGGACGTTCAGGGGACTCATAAAGGAAAGAGTTTCCTTTCATCAATAAAGAAACAGGGTTGAAGGAGGACATTGCCATGGATATGTGCGGGATCATAAGGAAAAAACGCGACGGGGGAAAACTCTCGAAAGAAGAAATCAGTTATTTTATCAAAGGTTTTACTGAAGGAAGCATACCCGATTATCAGGCCAGCGCTTTGCTGATGGCAGTATATCTGCAGAAAATGGACAGGGAAGAGACATATGATCTTACCGACGCCATGAAGAATTCAGGAGATGTTGCGGATCTTTCGTCCATAAAAGGAATAAAAGTGGACAAACACAGCACCGGCGGAGTGGGGGATAAAACTACTCTCATTACTGTACCACTGGCGGCAGCATGCGGAGTTCCGGTGGCAAAGATGAGCGGAAGAGGTCTGGGTTTCACGGGAGGCACAGTAGACAAGATGGAATCTGTTCCCGGCCTGAAAACCGCCATACCTGAAAAAGAGTTTTTCGACCTGGTCAACAACAACGGTCTTGCCGTAATAGGCCAGACTGCACAGATAGCAAAGGCAGACAAACTGCTTTATGCTCTTCGCGATGTGACTGCAACAGTGGACAATATCAGCCTTATAACCAGTAGTGTCATGTGCAAAAAACTTGCTTCCGGCAGCGATGCGATCGTGCTGGATGTCAAGTGCGGTGCCGGAGCTTTCATGAACGATCTTCCCAGTGCCGAGAGGATGGCTTCTCTCATGGTGGAGATGGGAAACAAGGCCGGCAAAAAAACTATTGCGGTGATCACCAACATGGATCAGCCCCTGGGAAATGCTGTAGGCAATTCCCTCGAGGTCATAGAAGCGATTGAAACTTTGAAGGGAAACGGCCCGTCCGATATAACGGAATTGTCCGTAACGCTGGCAGGCGTGATGATATATGCAGGAAAGATGGCATCCTCGATAGAGGAGGGAAAAGCCATGGCGAAGACTGCTCTTTATGACGGATCAGGCCTGGAAAAGCTGAGGACCTTATTTACAGGGCAGGGCGGCTGCGGAGATGTGATCGAAGATCATGAACTTTTTCCGAGTGCTTCGGAGCAGGTGGAAATCATTGCCGAAACAAAAGGATATGTTAGCGCAGTAACAGCAGATATCATAGGACTGGCTTCTCAGCATACCGGTGCAGGCCGGATCAAAAAGGAAGATATCCCCGATCTGGCAGCCGGAATAATGCTGCACTGTAAAACAGGAGACAGAGTAAAAAAGGGGGACACCCTCGCCGTGCTGTACGGCAACGATCAGGAAAAGCTGAGATCGGCTGCAGAAGAATGCAGAGATGCATTTGAGATATCCAATGAGGAACCTGTGACAGAGAAGCTGATAAAAAAGATAATAGAGTAACACTGTATTAAATGTTAGCTCTAAAACTATTGCAAAGATAGAGCTGATGTGGTAATATAACAATATAAGAATTGTCTGTAGGGGGACGAAGCATACTTTGAAATAACATACAGCTACAGACGTAGCTGTATTTTGTAGTATATGAATCACCGGGTATGGGAGGTAGTAAAATGACTATTAGTATAAGAAAACGAATAACAGCAGTCATATTGGCTGTTTTGGTTGGAACTGTGTTCACGGTAATGATGATACCGCAGGAAACATCGGCAGCAGGCGTTGCAAAAGTAAAGGGTGTCAAAGCATGGGTCTCAGAAAACCAGGTCACCGTAACATGGAAAAAGGCCGGCAAAGCTAAAAAGTATCAGGTGTACAGAGCCACAACGAAAAACGGAAAATACAAGAGAGTAAAAACCACGTCTAAAAGAGCATGGATAGACAAGAAAAAATCGGGACTGTACTGGTATAAGGTAAGAGGAGTGCGCGGCAGCAAAAAGGGGTCCTTCAGCACAAAGAAAGCAGTATACAGAGCCAGTATCAAAGCAAGTTACTACAAGAGCGGATATACACCGTCAGCTGTAAAGGCTACCATTGTAAAAGCTCAAATCAAGAATCCGTCAAAGAAACACACGATGTATATGTTCGGAAAAATAGGCAACTTACAGACATTCTGCAACATTGGAATAACAGATAAAGCAACACGGACAAAAGTCATTGCGAAATATAGGGCATATCTTTCAGATCAAAATGGAAGCATGTATGTAATAACCAACACAATACCAAAAAAATCAGGCAAGAGCGTATACTATGCTACATTAGGAACTGAGATACCATCTGAATACCTGGATACATTCAAATATGAGATCATTGTTGCTCCGCTGTTTGCTTTGTCGGGGAATTTCAGATCCGGTATGGCATTCCAGATGATGGGCGGTGCAAGTTTTGGTGAATCATACGTTATGCGAGCAAGATAATGTCAGCAAAGCACTAGAACCATAAGTATTTATGGTAAACAGTTCATAATAATTATTTCAACAAGTAAAAGGGAGCGGGCACCGGACCGGTCCCTTTTACAGCGCATAGTAAATGTAAAATTATGGTTGACAAGGGATGAAATTACATATAAAATATGGAAATATAAGGAAGAGAAAGCCGGCTGGGAATCTGTGAATGAGAAAGGAAAAACATGAAACGAAATAAAACATTGCAGGATCTGAATCTTGCAGAT